>NZ_CP022162.1:951736-1251736 GCF_003293595.1 Microbacterium sp. PM5
GCCCACCGTGCTCATCGACAGCGCGCACAACCCGCACGGCGCACGCGCCCTCGTGGCCGCACTGGGCGACTCGTTCGACTTCGACGAATGGGGCGTCGTTCTGGGTGCCTTCGCCGACAAGGACACGGCGGGGATCGTGGCCGCTCTCGCCCCGGCGGCGACCCAGGTGTTCGTGACGGCGCCGGACTCCGATCGGGCAGCCGACCCCGACGCGCTGGCCGACCTGGTCGAAGCTGCGGGAGTTCCCGTCACCGTGCACCGCGACCTCTCCGACGCGGCCGAAGCCGCGCGCGAGTGGGCGGCGGGCTCGAACCGACGCGCGGTCGTCATCGCGGGCAGCGTCGTGCTGGCGGGCGAGGCCCTGCAACTCGCTGCCGACGGTGACTGGAAGTCGGGGTGGAGCGCGTGAGCGGGCGCGTGCGACGCGCGCGCGGCGCGGAAGAGTCGCTCGCGCAGGTCGTGCTCGGATTCGAGTCGATCATCGTCTTCCTCGGCGGCCTGGCGATCTATGGCTTGAACGCGCTTCCCGACGGCATCCCCTCATGGTGGGGGATCGTCGGCGGCTCCGTCCTCGCGGCACTCATGGTCGTCACCACCGGCCTGACCCGCTCACGTGTGGGCATCCTGCTCGGCTGGCTCTGGCAGGTCGTCGTCGTGCTCGGCGGACTGATCGTGCCCGCACTCGTCCTCGTCGGAGTGATTTTCGGGGGCATGTACGCGTATGCGACCATCAAGGGCAGAGCGCTCGACCGCCGCAACGCGGTGCGCGCAGGCGCTTCCCCGCACGTCACGAACGGAGACTGAAATGCCCACCGAAGAGACCCTCGTCCTCGTCAAGCCCGACGGCGTGGCGCGCGGCCTGACCGGAGCGATCCTCGCGCGCATCGAGGCCAAAGGCTACGCCCTGGTCGACATCAAGCTGGTCGAGCCCGACCGTGACGTCCTCGAGCAGCACTACGCCGAGCACGCGGGGAAGCCCTTCTACGAGCCGCTTCTCGAGTTCATGCTCTCAGGGCCGTCTGTTGCGATCCGTCTCGCCGGCAACCGCGTCATCGAGGGGTTCCGTTCACTCGCCGGCACGACCGATCCCACGACCGCGGCACCCGGCACGATCCGAGGAGACTTCGGCCGAGACTGGGGCCTGAAGGTTCAGCAGAACCTCGTCCACGGCAGCGACAGCCCCGAGTCGGCCGCACGTGAACTGGCGATCTGGTTCTGATCCCACCCTGCGCGATCCGGTGCCGTTCCGTCCCTGAGACGGGAGGGCACCGGCCGTTCGAGCGCCGGGCGCCGGCGACGCGGAGTCTCAGAAGATGACGTCGAGCAGCTGCGGGACGGCGTCCAGGCGCAGCTGCGCCAGGAGGAGGACGACCCCGTACGACACGAATGCCATGAGCGGAACCCATGCGGCCAGCGCCGCACCGACGGCGCGCACGCGCGGCTGCGAGGAGACCACGCCCGAGCGCAACAGATGGACGGCCACGGCGTAGAAGGTCGGGATCGTGACGATCCACGTGACCATGCACCACGGGCAGAGAGTTCCGAGGAAGAAGATGCTCTGCGTGATCAGCCAGATCACGAAGCCGAAGGCGAAGGTGATGCCGGCGAAGAAGGTGATCCAGAACCACCGAGCAAAACGCGCTCCGGCGAGAACAGCCATCCCCACCACGATCGGCGCCATCCACCCGGTGAGGCCCAGGATGGGATTGGGGAAGCCGAAGACGCTCCCCTGGGCGGAGTCGAGGTTCGTGCTGCATTGCACGACGACACTGAAGTCGCACGAGGCCGGTGCGGTCGATCCGGCGGCTTTGTCGAACTTCTCCAACGTCAGGGCGAACGCCGCTATCCAGCCGATCACCCCGGCGATCACGAGCCAGATGGCGAGGATCTTGGGGCGTGCATCGACGGTCTGCGCGGACATGCTGGCGATTATCGCATCCACACGCATGGTCCTCGCTGAGAGGTCGGGCGAGGGCCGGATGATGCTCCGAGCGTCGCTCTGCTCAATCTTCGCCGGATGATGCGATAATGGACGCCGATGCATTGCGGCCGCGCCGCACCCCGCATCACCGAAGACTTCGGGCGATGAACGCCCTTGGCAGCACGAGTCCCGCCGACGAGCGGGTGAGGCTGCAGACCGAGTGAGTATGCGGTTCCCCAGCATCGGGTGACGCCGCCAGAGTTCACCCGACGGCACGCGGAGCCGGCGGCGAGGAGTAAGCCAGAGATGGCCGATGAGAACAACGATCAGTCCACAGCCCCTGCCGACGAGGTCCTGACCCCGCCGCTTCTCGTCTCCGAAGGCGACGTCGCGTCGACGGACGCAGACACGCCTGACGCCGAGACCGGCGCCGAGGCGGAGCCCGAGTCGACGGCGCCGGTGACGCCCGAGCAGGCTGCGGATGTGCAGCCGGTCGCGGAGGCCCCGAGCGTCGAGACCGCCACCGCGGACAGCACCGCCACCGACACCGCTGAGCCCGAGACGGAAGAGGCCGGCGCGGCCGACACCGCCGAGCCCGAGACGGAAGAGGCCGGCGCGGCCGACACCGCCGAGCCCGAGACGGAAGAGGCCGTCACGGCCGTGAGCCTCGGACTTCTGCCCGCGGACTTCGTCTCCGCCGTCTCCACGAAGCTGGTCTTCTACGCTCCGACCATCGTGCCGCTTCCCGCGCGTCCCGGCGTCCGCCTGGATCCCCGAGACGATCGCGACGAGGGCGCGTCCGATTCGGGCACGAGCGCGCGCCGGCGCAACCGTCGACGTGGCGGCGGATCGTCGGCCAACGATGATGACGCCCCGCGAGAGCAGAGCCAGCCTCGCCGGCGCGCCGTGGAGTTGATCACCGAGCCGCAGCGAATCAAGGGATCGACGCGCCTCGAGGCCAAGAAGCAGCGTCGCCGCGACGGCCGCGAGGCCGGACGCCGCCGCACCGTCGTCACGGAGGCCGAGTTCCTCGCCCGCCGCGAGGCCGTGGACCGCGACATGATCGTGCGCTCGAAGAACGGTCGCATCCAGATCGCGGTTCTCGAAGACAACGTGCTGGTCGAGCATTACGTCGCTCGCAGCCAGGAGTCCTCGCTCATCGGCAACGTCTATCTCGGCCGCGTGCAGAACGTCCTGCCGAGCATGGAGGCGGCCTTCGTCGACATCGGCCGGGGCCGCAACGCCGTGCTCTACTCCGGAGAGGTCGACTGGGATGCCGTGGAGACGGGCAACCAGCCGCGGCGAATCGAGCTGGCGCTCAAGAGCGGCGACCGCGTTCTCGTCCAGGTCACGAAGGACCCCGTCGGCCACAAGGGCGCGCGCCTGACGAGTCAGATCTCGCTGCCGGGCCGTTACCTCGTGTACGTGCCGGGCGGCGCCATGAACGGCATCTCGCGAAAGCTCCCCGACACCGAGCGCGCGCGCCTCAAGCGCATCCTCAAGGAGGTGCTGCCGGAATCCAGCGGCGTCATCGTGCGCACGGCCGCTGAGGGCGCTACGGAAGAGCAGCTCACGCGCGATGTGCAGCGGCTCACCGCACAGTGGGAGCACATCTCGTCGCAGGTCGAGAAGATCGGCGCCCCTGCGCTCCTTCACTCCGAGCCCGACCTGCTCGTGAAGATCGTCCGCGATGTCTTCAACGAAGACTTCTCCAAGATGCTCATCCAGGGCGAGGACGCTTACCAGACGATCACGGCCTATCTGGCCGGCGTCGCGCCGGACCTTCTCGAGCGCGTGGAGAAGTACGAAGACGACCAGGACCCGTTCGACCGCTTCCGCGTGACGGAGCAGATCGAGAAGGCGCTGGACCGGAAGGTCTGGCTGCCGTCGGGCGGCTCGCTCGTCATCGATCGCACGGAGGCCATGACGGTGGTCGACGTCAACACCGGCAAGTTCGTCGGCTCCGGCGGCAACCTGGAGGAGACGGTCACCAAGAACAACCTCGAGGCCGCCGAGGAGATCGTCCGCCAGCTCCGCCTGCGCGACATCGGCGGCATCATCGTCGTCGACTTCATCGACATGGTGCTCGAGTCCAACCGCGATCTCGTGCTGCGACGCCTCGTCGAGTGCCTCAGCCGCGATCGCACCAAGCATCAGGTCGCCGAGGTGACCTCGCTCGGCCTCGTGCAGATGACCCGCAAGAAGCTGGGACTGGGACTGCTCGAGACCTTCAGCGAGGCGTGCGAAGTCTGCGCGGGCCGTGGCGTGATCGTGCACCACGACCCGGTCGTCAAGCACCGCGGTGCGCCGGCGCCCGCATCCAACGGCGGACGTCGGTCGCGCCAGAACTCCTCGCCCGCCACCTCCGCCGGCAACGGCTCCGTGAGTGGGGGGACGCACGTGATCACCGAGAGCGCGAAGTCGGCGCTCGCCCAGATCGCGGCGTCCACCATCCACACCGCAACCGAGGATGCACAGGAAGCCTCCGAGGTCGCCGAGGTGACGCTGCCCGACGTCCAGCCGGAGGTCGCGCCCGAGCGCGCGAAGCGCCCGCGCAAGAAGCGCGAGTCGGCTCCTCGCTCGTCGTCCACCGAGCGGAGTGAGAAGGAGATCCTTCTCGACTCGGTTCTGAGCGCTCTGCCGGAGCCGAAGGCGCCCGGCCAGGGGCGGGGACGTCGTCGCGTCACCACCGCGGCGCTGACCGGCACCCCGGTCGCGGCGACGCCGAGCGCCGAATCCGCTGCGGAGTGACGTTCGCGCGTCGCGGGGGCGCTCTCAGCCCTCGCGACGCTCGCGCGCGGTGATGCGCAGACCCGAGGCGATCAGGCGTTTGACGAGTTCGCGGCCGCTGACGTGCTCGGCTCCGGCAGCGATCAGACGCGGCAGCGCGTCTTCCGGGACGTCGTAGTGGTCGCGATCGAATCCGCGCCGAGGGATGCCGTTCGCGGCGGCGAAGGCGTGCAGTTCATCGAGGTCGCTGTCGCTGACCAGATGCGCCCACATCCGCCCGTGGGCGGGCCAGCGCGGGTCATCGATGAGGATCGCCATCCCCGCAGTCTAGGTCGACGCGCGACACGCCTCGCTTCGCTTTTGCCGATGACCTCGGCATCCGGTAAAGTAGACCCTTGGTGCGTCGAGTTTCGCCTCCGCACTGGATATTTGGGTACACCCTCAGGGGACGTACTCGTCCCATGAAGACAGCCGGGGCCGTTGGCTCCGCAGAAGAAAAACAGGTGTGAAGTGGTTTACGCAGTTGTGCGCGCCGGTGGCCGTCAGGAGAAGGTGGAGGTCGGCACGATCGTCGTCCTCGACCGTCAGCAGGCCAAGATCGGCGACAAGCTCGAGCTGCCCGCGGTGCTGCTCGTCGATGGTGACGCCGTGACGACCGACGCCGACAAGCTCGCGAAGGTGACCGTGACCGCCGAGGTCCTCGGCGAGGAGCGCGGCCCGAAGATCGTGATCCAGAAGTTCAAGAACAAGACCGGCTACAAGAAGCGCCAGGGCCACCGTCAGGACCTCACGCGCGTCAAGATCACCGGCATCAAGTAAGCGGAAGAGGCACACGAGATGGCACACAAGAAGGGCGCAAGCTCTACCCGTAACGGTCGTGACTCCAACGCCCAGCGACTGGGCGTGAAGCGTTTCGGCGGCCAGGCCGTCAACGCGGGCGAGATCCTCGTTCGCCAGCGCGGAACGCACTTCCACCCGGGCGCCAACGTCGGTCGCGGCGGAGACGACACGCTGTTCGCCCTCGCCGCCGGTGCGGTCGAGTTCGGCACCAAGGGCGGCCGGAAGGTCGTCAACATCGTCGCCGCCGCGGAGTGACCGCGCGTTCGACCACGAACATCATGAGGTGAGGGGCGGGCTTCGGCTCGCCCCTCCTTCGTTAGATCCCCTTTTCCCCTTTCCCACCTTCCCCGTCAGGAGACCGACATGGTGACCTTCGTCGATCGAGTGACGCTCCATCTGCGCGCCGGCAAGGGCGGCAACGGCTGTGTGTCCGTGCGCCGCGAGAAGTTCAAGCCGCTCGCCGGTCCCGATGGTGGCAACGGGGGACACGGCGGCGATATCGTCCTCGTCGCCGACCCGCAGGTGACGACGTTGCTGTCGTACCACCACTCACCGCACCGCGCTGCCGGAAACGGCGGTTTCGGCATGGGCGACAACCGCTCCGGCGCCGCGGGGGAGAGTCTCGAGCTCGCCGTTCCGGTCGGCACGGTGGTGAAGGATGCCGAGGGGGAGACGCTCGCGGATCTCGTCGTCCCCGGTACCCGCTTCGTCGTCGCCCCCGGCGGTCAGGGCGGGCTCGGCAATGCCGCTCTTGCGAACCCCAAGCGCAAAGCGCCCGGCTTCGCACTGCTCGGTACGCCCGGGTGGGAGGGTGACGTCCTCCTCGAGTTGAAGACGGTCGCCGATGTCGCCCTCGTCGGCTTCCCCTCGGCGGGCAAGTCCAGCCTCATCGCGGCGATCTCCGCGGCACGCCCCAAGATCGCCGACTACCCGTTCACGACGCTGCATCCGAACCTGGGCGTCGTGCAGGCCGGCGACACGCGCTTCACCGTGGCCGACGTACCCGGACTCATCGAGGGCGCGAGCGAGGGCAAGGGGCTGGGACTCGAGTTCCTGCGCCATGTCGAGCGCTGCACCGCACTCGTGCACGTCCTCGACTGCGCGACCCTGGAACCCGGTCGTGACCCGCTGAGCGATCTCGACGTGATCCGCGAGGAACTCGCGAACTACCCGGTTCCCGAAGGACAGACGCCGCTGCTCGATCGCCCGCAGCTCGTGGCTCTGAACAAGGTCGACGTGCCCGAGGCCAAGGATCTCGCCGACTTGGTGCGCCCCGATCTGGAAGAGCGCGGCTACCGGGTGTTCGAGATCTCGACGGTCAGCCACGAGGGTCTGCGGCAGCTGACGTTCGCGCTGGGCGACATCATCGCGCAGCATCGTGTGCAGGTGGCCGAGTCTCCCGCAGCGGAGCGCATCGTGATCCGCCCCAAGGGCGCGCAGAAGGACTTCGAGATCCGCGTCGAGGGCGGGACCTACGGAAACGTCTATCGCATCCTCGGCGACAAGCCGCTGCGATGGGTACAGCAGACAGATTTCCAGAACGAAGAAGCGGTCGGCTTCCTCGCAGATCGCCTCGAAAAGCTGGGCGTGGAAGATGAGCTGTTCCGCGTGGGAGCGGTCGCGGGCTCGACGGTCGTGATCGGGCCGGGCGACGGCATCGTGTTCGACTGGCATCCGTCGCTCTCGTCGGCCGCCGAACTGATGACGGCTCCGCGCGGCACCGACCCCCGCCTCGACCTGAACCCGCGCCGCACCACATCACAGCGACGCGAGCGCTACCACGAGCGGATGGACGCCAAGGCGGAAGCCCGGGCGGAACTCGAGGCCGAGCGCCTCGGGGTGCCGGACTTCTCCTTCGACGGAGAGGATGACGAGCAAGCGTGAGCGTGCACGATCGGTCCGGCATCGCGGGGGCGCGTCGCGTCGTCGTGAAGGTGGGCTCCTCTTCCATCAGCGGGGACAACCATCACCGCATCGAATCGATCGTCGACGCACTCGCGGCCGCACACGCCCGCGGCACGCAGGTCGTGCTGGTCTCCTCCGGCGCGATCGCCACGGCGCTGCCCCTGCTCAACCTCGACGGCCGGCCCTCCGATCTCGCGACCCAGCAGGCGGCGGCCGCGGTCGGCCAGAACGTGCTCATGTGGCGCTATCAGACCACGCTGGAGCGATACGGGCTTCTCGCCGGCCAAGTGCTGCTGACGGCCGGTGACCTCGAGAACGCCGCACACCGCGCCAATGCCCGCCGCGCAGTGGATCGGCTGCTGGGTCTGGGCGTTCTGCCCATCGTCAACGAGAACGACACCGTCGCGACGCACGAGATCCGCTTCGGCGACAACGATCGCCTCGCCGCCCTCGTGGCCGAGCTGATCGGGGCCGATGCGCTCATCCTTCTCAGCGACATCGCATCGCTGTACACCCGTCCGCCGTCCGAACCCGGCGCCGAAGCGATCCACACGGTGCCCTACGGCGACGACCTGAGTCGCTTCGAGTTCGGATCGGTCGTCGTCAACAGCGTGGGCACCGGGGGAGCGGCCACCAAGGCATCCGCGGCACGCCTGGCCGCGGCATCCGGCATCGGCGTGCTCGTCACCAGTGCCGACCTCGTCGAGCAGGCACTGTCGGGCGACGACATCGGCACCTGGTTTGCTCCGAACCCCGAAACGCCGCCGCGCGTGGGCACCACGCCGTTGCCCACGGTGAGCTCGGTCTGACCCCGCCGCCCACGTCGGAGGCCGGGGCACCGCTCGGTAGAATGGGCGGATGACCACCGTCTCCGTCGACGCGCCCACCGCCGCACGCCACCGCATCGAACGTGCGCACGAGGCGGCACGCGGCGTGGGACTGCTGACCGATGCGCAGAAGGCCGAGGCGCTGCGCGCGATCGCGGACGCGATCGAGGCAGCCACCGACGACATCGTCTCGGCGAACACCGTCGATCTCGAGCGCGGAGAGCGCGACGGCCTGTCCGACGGCCTCCTCGACCGTCTTCGCCTCGACCGCGCCCGGGTCGCGGCCCTCGCCGCTGCCGTGCGCGACGTCGCCGAGCTGCCCGACCCGGTCGGCCGCGTGCTGGACGAGCGCACGCTGAGCAACGGTGTGCGCCTGCAGAAGGTCTCGGTGCCGTTCGGCGTCGTCGGGTCGATCTACGAGGCCCGCCCGAACGTCACCGTGGACATCGCGGCGTTGGCGCTGCGTTCCGGCAACGCCGTCGTCCTGCGCGGTGGCACGGCGGCGCAGGCGACGAACGCCGCACTCGTTTCCGCCATGCGCGATGCGTTGGCGGGCCAGGGGATCGACCCCGAAGCGATTCAGACCGTCGACGACTTCGGCCGCGAGGGCGCGCACGCTCTGATGCAGGCACGCGGCCTCGTGGACGTGCTGGTCCCGCGTGGCAGCGCGCAGCTCATCGAGACCGTCGTCACGCAGTCAGCCGTCCCGGTGATCGAGACCGGTGCCGGTGTGGTCCACATCGTCCTGGACTCGTCGGCTCCGCTCGAATGGGCCGAGCAGATCGTCGTGAACGCCAAGGCCCAGCGGCCGAGCGTCTGCAACGCAGTGGAGACGGTTCTCGTCCTGCGGGACGCTGCCGAGCGGCTGGTGCCTCCGGTGGCCGCCGCGCTGCAGGATGCCGGCGTCACCATCCATGGCGACGAGACCGTGCGCGAACTCGTCGTGGACGCCGTGGCAGCAACGGACGCCGATTGGTCGACCGAGCACATGAGCCTCGACCTCTCGATGCGCGTCGTGGACGACCTCGACGAGGCACTGGCCCATATCCGTCGCTACTCGACCCATCACACGGAATCGATCGTGACGACGGATGAGGCCCGAGCAGAGCGGTTCCTCGCCGAAGTCGACTCCGCCGTGGTGATGGCGAACGCGTCGACGCGCTTCACCGACGGCGGCGAGTTCGGCTTCGGCGCCGAAGTCGGGATCTCGACACAGAAGCTGCACGCCCGAGGGCCGATGGGCCTTCCCGAGCTCACCAGCACCAAGTGGCTGGCGCGTGGGTCCGGGCAGATCCGTATCTGACGGCCTAAACTGAACAGACCCGACTTTCGAAGGAGTCCGAATGACCCTCGCCACGACCCTCGCCCTCGCTGCGGCGCAGGCAGAGCCTCACGGCAACGTCCAGGCCCAGACGTTCATCTTCGGCCTGATCGCGTTCATCGTGTTCCTGGCGCTGGGACTGGTCACGGTGTCCTACCGCAACGTGGCGAACCGTCACTCGCACAAGGCCGAGGCCTACGCCAAGGCGCACCCCGTCGACCAGGCGCAGGTGGGACACGGCCACCACTAGGACGTCGGCATGACCTCGGTACGCGCCCCCCGCATCGGGGTCATGGGTGGGACCTTCGACCCGATCCACCACGGACACCTCGTGGCGGCGAGCGAGGTCGCGCAGTCGTTCGAGCTCGACGAGGTGATCTTCGTCCCGACAGGCATGCCGTGGCAGAAGGACAAGGAGAAGGTCACCGCCGGTGAACATCGGTATCTGATGACCGTCATCGCGACGGCATCCAATCCGCAGTTCACCGTCAGCCGCGTGGACATCGACCGCGGCGGCCCCACCTACACCATCGACACCTTGCGCGATCTGAAGAGCACACGTCCCGACGCGGAGCTCTTCTTCATCACGGGAGCCGATGCGATCGCCCAGATCCTCGGATGGCGCGACCACGATGACCTCTGGGACCTGGCCCACTTCGTGGCGGTGTCCCGGCCGGGACATGTCCTGTCCACCGAGGGCCTTCCCGAGGACGTCGTCAGCAGACTCGAGATCCCCGCCCTGGCGATCTCGTCCACCGACTGCCGTGAGCGGGTGAACCGAGGCCACCCGGTGTGGTACCTCGTGCCCGACGGCGTCGTCCAATACATTGCGAAGCACCACCTTTACCGGAGCGAGGCATGAGCACACCCGACCAGCCCGATACTCCCCAGCTGACCCGCCGTCAGTTGCGCGAGATGCGCAACACCGCCTCGACGCCGGTGATCACCCCCGCGGATGCCGAGAAGGCGAGTCAGCCCGCCAAACCGACACCTCCCGTCGTCGCGCCGCTGCCGCGCGCGGCCGAACCCGTCGAGGTGGCCGAGGCACCGCCCGCGGCGGCAGATGTCGACGTCGAAGCGCCGTCGTTCACGCGCCGCGCCGCGCGCCGCCAAGAGCGGCTGCGGACGGCTTCGGTGCCGGTCGCCGACGAGACACCAGCCCCCGCCGCGACCAGTTCCGAGACAGGTTCCGAGGCCCGCCCAGAAGACGTCGCCGCGGCGGATGCCATGGCGGAGAACGCGCCCGAGATCGCACAGGACGAGGAACGTCCCGTGGTCGCGCCGACGTTCGGTTCAGGTCTCCTTGCCGGCGAGAGCGTGGAGATCGACCTCCCGGCATCCTTCGATCAGCTCTTGACGCGCGGCAGCACCGCCACGGGGGCACTGTCGGCGCCCAATGCGCTGATCCTGTCGCAGACACCGGAGACCGGTGCGCTCGTCTCGCCGATCACGGGCACCGGAGAAGTCCTCATCACCGGGACGTTCTCGCTTCCCGAGTCGTTCGGGTCGACCGGCACCATGCCGGGTCGCACCGACAACAAGGAGACGGACGCCGTCCTCGTCGACGGCGAGCTGCCCGCCTCCTCTTCACCCACCCCGATCGCGGCCAGTTCCGCGATCAGCACGATCAAGAGTGCCGAAGACATCATCAAACCGCCCGCGCCCGAGAAGGGGAGCCGGCTGATGCTGGCCCTCGTCATCACCGCGGGTGCGCTGGCGCTGGCCTTGACCGGCGTGCTGATCGTGGCCCTCGTGACAGGAGCATTCCGATGACCGCCGCCGACACCACCCGCACCCTCGTGAACGTCGCCGCGGCGGCCGCCGAGAGCAAGGGCGCCGAGGACCTGCTCGCCTTCGACGTCTCCGAGCCTCTGCCGCTGGTGGACGCCTTCCTCCTCGCCACCGGATCCAGCGAGCGCAACGTGGCCGCCATCGCTGACGCGATCGAGGAGGCGATGCTCGAGAACGGTGTCAAGCGTCTTCGCCGCGAAGGCCGCCAGGAGTCGCGGTGGGTGCTCCTCGACTTCGGCGACCTCGTCGTCCACGTCTTCCACGAGCAGGAGCGCGTCTTCTACGGACTCGAGCGGCTGTGGAAGGACTGCCCGATCATCCCGATCGAGGTGCCCGCACCCGCCGTCGCGGACTGAGTCGTGTTCGTCGCACCCCTCGGCATGTAGTAAGCTTGAGGGGTTGCCGCGGAGCGGTGACAAACTGAAAATGGGCCTGTGGCGCAGCTGGTAGCGCACCTGCATGGCATGCAGGGGGTCAGGGGTTCGAGTCCCCTCAGGTCCACCAAGAACCCCCGGGTAGCTCCCCGGGGGTTTCGCGTTTTCGTCGGAGATTTCGCCGATTCCTGAGTGAATGCTGTGCGTTTGGCCTGATCGGGGGTAGCGTCCCATGCGTGGCTCGCGCGCTCGCGAGAGCCAGTGCCCCACCAGGACGGAGTTTCATCGATGAAGTTCTTGCAACGCTTGGGTCGGTCGATCATGCTGCCGGTGGCCGTGCTGCCGGTGGCCGCGATCCTCTCCGGCATCTCGTACTGGATCAGCTCCGCTGCGGGCGGTGCCAACACCGCCTCCGCCTTCCTCGGCGCGGCCGGCGGGGCACTCCTGGACAACATGCCGCTCCTGTTCGCCGTCGGCGTGTCGATCGGTATGGCCAACAAGACCGACGGCACGTCGGCTTTGGCGGGCCTCGTATCGTGGCTCACGATCACCACCCTCCTTGCGCCCGCCACGATGCAGAAGCTGCTGGGGCTGGGGGAGTTGGGCGATGTGAACCCCGCCTTCGGCAAAGTCCAGAACGTCTTCGTCGGCATCGTCGCCGGCCTCATCGGCGCGTGGTGCTACAACCGGTTCAAGGACACGAAGCTGCCCGACGCACTCTCGTTCTTCTCGGGCAAGCGCTCCGTCGCCATCGTGACGGCCGGCCTGTCGCTCATCGTCGCCGTCGTACTGATGTTCGTGTGGCCCGTCGTCTTCGGCGCGCTGGTAACTTTCGGCGAGTGGATCTCCACGATGGGTCCGGTGGGAGCCGGAATCTACGGCTTCCTGAACCGTCTGCTGATTCCGACAGGTCTGCACCACGCGCTCAACTCGGTGTTCTGGTTCGATGTGGCCGGCATCAACGACCTGGTCAACTTCCTCAACGGCACCGGAACCTACGGCGTCACGGGCCAGTACATGGCCGGGTTCTTCCCGATCATGATGTTCGGTCTGCCGGGCGCGGCCCTCGCGATGTATCTCACGGCCGACACGCGTCGCAAGAAGATCACCTACGGAATCATGCTCTCGGGCGCGATCTCCTCGTTCTTCGTCGGCGTCACCGAGCCGCTGGAGTTCTCCTTCATGTTCGTCGCGCCGTGGTTGTACCTCATCCACGCTGTCTTCACGGGGATCTCGGTGATGATCACCGCGATGCTGCCCACGCGCCTGGGCTTCGGCTTCTCGGCGGGCTTCATCGACATGGTGCTGCAGTGGACGAACCCGATGGCCGAGAACCCGTGGATGCTGCTGCTGCTCGGCGTCGCCTGGTTCTTCATCTACTTCTTCACGTTCTACTTCGTGATCAAGCGCTTCAAGCTCAAGACGCCCGGCCGTGGCGACGAGCTCGACGAGCAGGACGCCGACAACGCCGGCACGAGCCTTTCCGGGTATCACGGCACGGCGGAGAAGTTCATCGCGGCTCTCGGCGGCAGGGACAACATCATCGAGGTCGACAACTGCGCCACACGTCTACGGATGGAGATCGCCGACCCCTCTCAGGTCGATGAGCACGCCCTCAAGCGCGCCGGAGCCGCGGGGACCATCAAACCGGGAGGCCACTCCGTGCAGGTGGTCTACGGCCTGAACGTCCAGTTCGTCAAGGACGCGATGGAGGACATCCTCAACGATCGCACCATCGAGGCTTTCCGCGGGGCCGATGCCGGCCAGACCGGCGCACTGGCAGGCTTCGTCGGGGGTGTCGGCGGCGCCGCGATCGCCGCGGGTGCTGCTGCCGAGCAGCGGCTGGATTCGTCGGTTCCGCCGGCGGTCCTGCAGCTTCGTCAACCGGTGGCGGGCCGCGTGCTCGCACTTTCCGAGGTTCCGGATGCGATGTTCGCCCAAGGAACGATGGGCCCGGGCCTCGCGATCGACCCCACCGGAGACACGATCGTCGCGCCGGCCGGCGGCACGGTCGCATCGGTCTTCCCGACCGGGCATGCGATCGGCCTCGCTCTCGCGGACGGCACGGAGCTTCTGATCCACGTCGGCATCGACACGGTCGACATGAAGGGCGGCGGCTTCGAGACGCTCGTGACAGCCGGAGACACGGTCGAGCCCGGCACGCCGCTCCTTCGCTTCGACCCGGAGAAGATCCGCCGCGCGGGGCACTCCGCGATCACTCCGGTCATCGTGCTCAACAACGAGGATGCGACGATCGAGTTCGCGTAGGGATCGAACGATCCTGCCGAGTACGGCGGGACGGGCCTTCGGGTCCGTCCCGCCGTTCGTCACGACAGCGGTGCGATCAGCTGCGGACCGTTGTTGCGCACGTTGCCGACGGCGCGGTCGACTTCGCGCATGAGCATGCCGTCCACCAGGGCGGGGGCAGCGTCGATCGTCGCGTCCAGCAGATCGCCGACATTCTCCGTGGTGGGGTCGAGCCACACATCGGCGTAGTCCGAGTCGATGAACAGCGGCATGCGCTCGTGAATCGAGCCGAGCTGACCCACGGCATCCCTGGTCATGATCGTGAAGCTCAGCACCCACCGCGAGGGGTCGTCCGCGGCCTTCGCGGGGTCTTTCCACCACTCGTAGAGACCGGCGAAGAACAGCGGCTCGTCGTCAGACGGGTGGATGTAGTACGGCGACTTCACGCCATCTTCGGTCTTCCACTCGTAATAGCCGGATGCCGGGATGACGGCTCGCCGCGCGATCAGCGCCTGCCGGAACATCGGCTTGTTCTCGACCTCTTCGGCGCGTGCGTTGATCGCCTTCGCACCGATACCCATGTCCTTTGCCCACCCGGGGATCAGACCCCAGCGCGCCGCCTCCAGGCGACGCGTCGGGGGCTCGGTCTTCGCGGAGTCGAGCACGATCGCCACGCGGTCGGTCGGCGCCACGTTGAACGAGGGCTGGGGAAGATCGTCTCCGACGACATCCACTCGCAGCACACCGACGAGCTCGGAGCCGGAACTGCCCACGACGAATCGACCGCACATACGGTCAGCCTACGCGGGGCCTCCGACGCCGTCGGCCGGGCCGCCCACGACACCGATCTCGGCGAGACGATCGAGAAGGGCGGCTCCGTCGTCACCGGCTACCCACGGGACCGTCGCGGCCGTGTGATCGTCCACGGCCGTACGTCCTCCGGCGAGCACCGCCTCTGCCGGCGACAGCCGTCGGATCGCGACGGCCGTGACGTGCTCGGGGTGCGCGCCCGTGAACGCCGTGTACAGAGCATCGTCGTGCTGCCCGTCGTCGCCGATGAGCACCCATCTGACGTGGGGGAACTCACGCGCGAGGCGCCGGAGATTCTCCTCCTTGTGGGCGCGGCCACTGCGGAACCACCGGTCGTGCGTGGGGCCCCAGTCGGTCAGCAGCAGGGCGCCGGGAGGGAAAAGATGACGACGGAGAAAACGCTGCAGCGTCGGCGCGACGTTCCAGGCGCCCGTCGAGAGGTAGATCATGGGTGCGCCCGGATGCTCCCGCACGAGACGCTCGAGCAGCACGGCCATGCCGGGCACCGGTTGGCGAGCGTGCTCGTTGACGACGAAGGAGTTCCAGGCCGCGATGAGCGGCCGGGGCAGGGCCGTCACCATGACCGTGTCATCGACGTCGGAGACGATGCCGAAACGAACGTTTGAGCCCACGACGAACACACGCGTCGAGAACGGTTCGGAGCCCTCGACGGTCATCGACAGGGGCTGCCACCCCGGCTGCAGCCGGGCCGGCAGCACGGCGTCGATGACGCCGCCACGGTCGGCGATCACCTCGTGGGTGGCTCCGTCCACGGTCACGGTCACGGTCGCATAACCGACGGGAACGGCGGCGAAGCTGCGCCAACCACGGACACCGCCGTCGTCGCCGCGCCGACGACGGACGCGGACGGGAGGGACGATCAGCACACGGCCGAGGACGCGCACCCAATCCTCGCCGCCGTAGCCGGGATACGCCGACACACTGGCGCGCAGGCCGCGGGCGCGCGCCCGACGCTCTCGCCACGCATGGAACCGGTACTCCAGTCGGGCGATCCAGAGCACCTTCAGGCGTGGTGCGGGTTCGGCGGCCATCGATTCAGTCTCCCATGCCGTCCGAGCGCTGCGTGCCGGTCGCCTCGTCGTCCGGTCGCATGTGACGCGCTTCGCGTGCCACGATCACGCGCTTGGCGACGTAGGCGAGAAAGAGGAAGACGACGATCGCGCCGACGAAGAAGTACCCCGCCGTATGCAGACGGTCGGCCATCTCGCGATAGGTGCCCGCCGCCGCTGCCGCCACGCTGACGTAAGCCGCCGCCCACACCGTGCAGGCGGGTGCCGTCCACGCGAGGAAGCGCCGATAGGAGAACCCGCTCATCCCCACTGTCAAGGGCACGAGCGAATGCAGAACCGGCAGGAAGCGGGAGAGGAAGATCGCCGGTCCACCGCGCCGTCGCAGATAGAGCTCGGCGCGCGTCCAATTGTCTTCGCCGATCCGACGTCCGAGCCGCGAGAACCGGATGCGGGGGCCCAGCCATCGACCGAGCCAGAATCCCACGCTCTCGCCGATCAGAGCGCCCGCGACGACCACGACCATGAGCACGACGGCCTCGCCGACCGAACCGACAGCGGTGGAAGCGACGATGACGACGGTGTCTCCGGGCACGATCAGGCCGACGAGAACACTGGTCTCGAGCATGATGGCGATACCCGCGAGAACCGTGCGCAGGACGGGGTCCACACTCTGCACGGCATCGAGCAGCCATGAGAGGAACTCGTTCACCTCTCCAGCCTATGGCGGGTGAGGGTGTGTGCATGCTGAACATTGCCGGACGGCCGCCGAGCGTCCCGACTAGCCTGGAGCGATGACCACGCGCCTCGTCGCCCGTCGGCACGACTGGGTCGACCCGGCCGTCGTCTTCGAGGCGATCCTCAGCGGCGAGGAGCACGCGTTCTGGCTGGATGCCGGACCGGGCGCCACGACAGGATTCAGCTGGCTGGGAACGGGCGCTCCCGGCGTCGGCCCCCGAGATGTTGCGCTGGTGCCGGACGTGCGCCCGGCGGCGGTCGTGCCCGGTCCGTTCCAGGGCGGGTGGGTGGGGTGGTTGGGCTTCGATGACGCCGCGGCGGCTGCCGGCGCCCCCGGGCGAGCCGACCCCGCCGACGGACCACAGGAGCTGTGGCTGCGAATCGAGTGGTTCGTCGTCTTCGACCACGCCGCCCACGAGGTGTGGATCGCCGCGCCGGCCGACCGCGGCGAAGCACTCGCCTCCGCGGTGGACGGCGCCGCGACGGCCGCGCCGCGGACGGAGACGCCCCGCCGTTCCGCCGCACACCGCCCGCCGCCGGTGGCATCGGCACGCCAGACGCCCGAGGAATATCGCGCACTCATCGCCCGGTGCCGCGACGCGATCCGCGCCGGCGACGCCTACCAGCTCTGCCTGACGACGCGGTTCACGGTCGCGGCATCCGCACCGTTCGATCCCACCTCGACGTATCTGACGCTGCGGGAGGCGCTGCCCGCGCACCACGGCGGAATCATCCGCAGTGGCACGACAGCGCTGCTCAGTGCGAGCCCGGAGCGTTTTCTCGACGTCGCCGACGGCCTGGTGCGCACGCGCCCGATCAAAGGCACCCGGCCGCGCGGCCGCGACGCCGACGAGGACGCCGCGCTGCGTCGCGAGCTCGTCGACAGCGTGAAGGAACGGGCCGAAAACGTCATGATCGTCGACCTGATGCGCAACGACGTGCAGCGGGTGTGCCGGCCGGGAACGGTGCGCGCCGAACGCCTGCTCGAGGTCGAGTCGTACGCGGCCGTCCACCAGTTGGTCAGCACGGTAGCGGGCGGGCTCCGACCGGACGCCACCCTCGGGCAGCTGCTGGACGCCGCTTTTCCGGCGGGGAGCATGACCGGAGCGCCGAAGCTGTCAGCGATGACGATCCTGTCGGCGCTGGAAGGGCGAGGTCGCGGCATCTATTCCGGATGCTTCGGCTGGGTCGGCACCGACGGCCACGCGGACCTGGCGATGACGATCAGGTCCATCGTGCTTCGTCCGGACAGAGCGTACGTCGGCGCCGGCGGCGGCATCACCTGGCTCTCCGATCCCGACGAGGAGGTCGCCGAGGTGGGACTCAAAGCCCGCGGCCCCCTCGCGGCGCTGGGTGCGGATCTGCCGCCGGGATGGTAAGGCGGGTCCGCTAACCTGGAAGCACGCCTCTCGCGCGTTCCCGAGCTTTCAGATTGGTCTTCCCCTTCCCATGAGCAGCCCCACAGACATCGCCACCGCCGCCGAGAACGGACCGTACGACGTGCACGCCGTGCAGGAGAAGTGGCAGCGCATCTGGGCCGAGAAGGACCCGTTCCGTGCCGGTGGCGAGGACGACACCCGCCCGCGGAAGTACGTGCTGGCGATGTTCCCCTACCCGTCGGGCGATCTGCACATGGGTCATGCGGAGAACTACCTCTACTCCGACATCGTCGCGCGCTTCTGGCGTCACCGCGGGTACAACGTTCTCAACCCGATCGGCTGGGACAGCTTCGGCCTGCCGGCCGAGAACGCCGCGATCAAGCGCGGCGTCGAGCCGCGCGGGTGGACCTACGGCAACATCGCACAGCAGCGCTCCAGCATGCAGCAGTACGGCGTCTCGTTCGACTGGTCGCGCGTGCTGCACACCTCCGACCCCGAGTACTACCGCTGGAACCAGTGGCTCTTCCAGCGGCTGTACGAGAAGGGACTCGCGTACCGCAAGGACGCACTGGTCAACTGGGACCCGGTCGACCAGACCGTGCTCGCCAACGAGCAGGTGCTGCCCGACGGGACGTCGGAGCGCAGCGGCGCCGTCGTGGTCAAGAAGAAGCTCACCCAGTGGTTCTTCCGCATCACCGAGTACGCCGACCGCCTGCTCGACGACCTGAACCAGCTCGAGGGATTCTGGCCGCACAAGGTGCTGCAGATGCAGCGCAACTGGATCGGACGTTCCGTGGGCGCCGACATCGACTTCGAGATCGAGGGTCGCGCCAACAAGATCACGGTGTTCTCGACGCGCCCTGACACGCTCTACGGCGCGACTTTCATGGTCGTGGCGCCGGATTCCGACCTCGCCGCCGAGCTCGTGTCCTCGGCATCCCCGGAGGCGCGCATGCGCTTCCAGGACTACCTCGACACCGTGCAGAAGACGAGCGAGATCGACCGGCAGACCGCCGACCGCCCGAAGACCGGTGTCTTCCTCGAGCGCTACGCGATCAATCCGGTGACGGGGGAGCGGCTGCCGATCTGGGCCGCCGACTACGTCCTCGCCGGGTACGGCCACGGCGCCGTCATGGCGGTGCCCGCGCACGATCAGCGCGACCTCGACTTCGCCCGCGCGTTCGACCTGCCCATCAAGGTCGTCGTCGACACCACGGCGCCGGTCACCGGCGCGATCCCCGTCATCGAGCTGGATGCCGAGGGCGTCCCGATCGATCCGGGCGCTCCCGGCATCGACGAGATCGACCCGGCGAAGACCGGCGTCGCCCTCACGGGCGACGGCCGCATGATGAACTCGGGCCCGCTCGACGGGCTGAGCAAGCGCAACGCGATCGCCCGCGCCATCGAGCAGCTGGAGGCCGCCGGCACCGGTCGCGCCGCCAAGACCTACCGCCTGCGCGACTGGCTCATCTCGCGTCAGCGCTACTGGGGGACGCCGATCCCGATGGTGCACACCGCCGATGGGCGCATCGTGCCCGTGCCCGACGAGCAGCTGCCCGTCGAGCTGCCGGCCATGGAAGGGCTGGATCTGACGCCGAAGGGCTCGTCACCGCTCGGCGCGGCGACCGGCTGGGTCGAGACGGTCGACCCCACCACCGGGGAGCCTGCGCTTCGCGACCCCGACACGATGGACACGTTCGTCGACAGCTCGTGGTACTTCCTTCGTTTCCTGACGCCGGGCGACACGACGCAGGCGTTCTCGTCGAAGGATGCCGACCGGTGGGGCCCGGTCGACTTCTACATCGGCGGCGTCGAGCATGCGATCCTGCACCTGCTGTACGCGCGCTTCATCACGAAGGCGCTGTTCGATATGGGCCTCGTCGAGTTCACCGAGCCGTTCTCGAACCTCATCAATCAGGGCATGGTCATCCTCGACGGCGCCAAGATGAGCAAGAGCAAGGGCAACCTCGTGCTCTTCCAGGACGAGCTGAACGCCCACGGTGCCGATGCGTTGCGGGTCGCGCTCGCTTTCGCCGGGCCGGTGGAGGACGACAAGGACTGGAGCGATGTCTCCACCACGGGCGCCGCGAAGTTCCTGGCGCGCGCCTGGCGCATCGCACACGAGGTCACCAGCGCGCCGGATGTCGTGTGGGCGGAGGGGGACCAGGCCCTTCGCCGTGTCACCCATCGCCTCTGGGCCGACGCCCCGGCGCTGATCGAGCAGACCAAGTTCAACGTGGTCGTCGCCCGCCTGATGGAGCTCGTCAACGCCACTCGCAAGACGATCGACGGTCCCGCCGGCGCGGGCGACCCCGCCGTCCGCGAAGCCGCTGAGGCGATCGCGATGATCCTCGACCTGTTCGCCCCGCACACCGCCGAGGAGATGTGGGAGCAGCTCGGTCACGAGCCGTTCGTCGGCCTTGCGACGTGGCGGCAGGCCGACCCGACCCTGCTGGTCGAGGAGTCGGTCACCGCGGTCGTGCAGATCGACGGCAAGGTGCGCGGCACCCTGACCGTGCCCGCGCGCATCTCGGCCGACGAACTCGAGGCGCTGGCGCGCGCCGACGAGAAGGTCGTGCGCTCGCTCGCCGGTCGCGAAATCGCCCGCGTCGTCGTCCGCGCCCCCAAGGTGGTCAGCTTCACGACCGCGTAGTCTCCTCCCCACGGCGGGAATCCGCTCCGCTCGTCCACGGATGCCGAGCGCGCACTGACCTCGGTGGCACGCCGATGGCACGGTGTGGAGGTGAGTTCGCCCGACATCGACCACGCGCCGCGCACCGCCGCGGACGCGCGTCGCACGCGGCGTCGGCGCGTCGGGGTCGGTGCGTCCGTCGTGCTGGTGCTCGTCGCCGCGGCGATCGCGGTGGCCGTCGGAGTTGTGCGGTCGGTGACGACCGCCGACGGCGGCGTCCCGCCGGCACCGGTGGAGATCTCGGCCGCGGCGCTCTACGTGCATGTGTCGGGCGCGGTGGGACGCCCCGGGCTCTACCGCCTCGACGGCGGGGCGCGCGTCGTCGACGCGGTTGCCGCCGCCGGGGGCTTCACGGAGGCCGCCGACCGCACCGTGCTCAACCTCGCGCGACCGCTCGTCGACGGCGAACAGGTGCACGTGCCGGAGGCGGGGGAGGCATCGACGCCCGGTGCGTCCGTCAGCGCTGACGGACGCGTCAACCTCAACACCGCCGATGTCGCAGCCCTCGACACGCTTCCCCGCGTCGGGCCCGCGATCGCCGAGCGCATCATCGCGTGGCGCGAGGAGAACGGGCGGTTCACGAGCGTCGACGACCTTCTGTCGGTTCCCGGCATCGGCGAGAAGATGCTCGCCGGCCTCCGGGACCTGGTGACGGTGTGAGCGGCGCCGCACCGGCGGCACCGCGCGCGAAGGGAGCCGGCCGGGGCGGGCGATCCGCGCGACGAAGGGATGCGCGCCTCGTGCCCGTCGCCGCCGGAGCGTGGTTGACGGCAGGCGTCGTCACCGGTGCGCCGGATGCCGCGGCATCCGCGGCCGTCCTGCTCTGGGCGATCGCTTTCGTCGTCCTCGTCGCGCTCGTGCGCCCTCGGCGCTGGGGTGGGTCCGGCGTGGCACGCGTCGCGCATGTGCTCGCCCACGTCGCCATCGTCGTGGGTGTCGCGGCGGGGGTCGCCTCGCATGTCGCCGCCGCGCTTCCTGCGCGCGCCGCGGTTGCGGCGGCCGAGGTTTCCGGGGGCCGCTCGCTGACGGTCGACGTCGTCGCCGTCGGGAAGATCGAACGCGGTGCTGCCGGCTGGCGATTCGATGCCGTACTGGAGCGGCTCGCGTACGGGGACACCGCGATCACGACGCCGGTGCCGGTGCTCGTGCGCACCGGCGATGTTCCCCCGGGACTCGATCTCGGCGCTCGCGTAACGGTGACGGGTACGGCGTGGACCACAGAGCCGGGCGAACGGGCCGTCCTCGTCATCGACGCATCCACGACACCGACCCTGACCTCCACGCCCACCGGCGTGCTTGCGCTGGCATCGCTGCTCCGCCACGGGCTCATCGCCGTCACAGCGGGCCTGCCCGAGCCCGGTGGCGGTCTGATCGCCGGCCTTGCGGTCGGCGACACCTCCCAGGTCTCTGACGGGCTGGATGCCGCGATGAAGTCATCGTCGCTGTCGCACCTCACCGCCGTGAGCGGGGCGAACTGCGCCCTTGTCGTCGGCATCGCCTTCGCTGTGGCGGCCGTGTGCGGAGCGGGGAGAGCCGTGCGCGTCGCCGCCGGGCTCGGAGCTCTCGTCGCGTTCGTGATCCTCGTCTCACCCGAGCCGAGCGTCGTCCGCGCGGCGACGATGGCCGCGATCGCCATGCTGGGCCTGCTGCTCGGCCGTATCGGGGCCGGGCTGTCGCTGCTGACGGCGTCCGTCGTGCTCCTGCTCCTTCTCGACCCGTGGCTGTCGCGCTCGATCGGGTTCGCCCTCTCCGTGGCCGCCACCGCCGCTCTTCTCGTGCTCGCCGGACCCCTCGCGGACGGCCTGTCGCGCTGGATGCCACGGCCCCTTGCCTTGGCCGTATCCGTGCCGCTGGCCGCACAGCTCGCCTGCGGCCCGATCATCGCGCTGATCTCGCCGCAGGTCTCGGTCGTCGGCGTCGCCGCCAACATGCTGGCTGCGCCGGCGGCGCCCGTCGGCACGGTGCTGGGGCTCATCGCCGGTCTGTGCGCCGGCATCCCGCTGCTGGGAACCGGGGTGGCGGCGCTCGCCTGGGCGCCCGCGGCGTGGACCGCGGCGACCGCGACGACCCTCAGCGCCCTCCCGGGCAGCGCGATCTGGTGGCCCGACGGTGTCGGCGGGTTCGCCGCACTGGGTCTGATCAGCGTGGCGGTGGTCATCCTGCTCGTGCGCTCACCGCGACCGGCACGGGTCGCTGCCAGTGCCGTGATCGCCGTCACGATCGTCATCGCCGCCGGCGCCGTCCCCGCCGCGCAGATCGGACTTCGTGCCCGCCTGCCCGAGGCCTGGGCGATCGCCGTGTGCGACGTCGGCCAGGGCGATGCGATCGCGATCCGCGCCGCCGGTCACATCGCCCTCGTGGACACCGGCCCCGATCCGCGGGCGCTCACGGCATGTTTGGAGACGCTCGGCGTGGAACGGGTGGATCTTCTCGTCCTCACTCACTTCGATCACGATCACGACGGAGGAACGAGCGCAGTCGCGGGGAGGGTCGACACCGTTCTGCACGGGCCGACAGCAGCACCCGACGACGAGCGCACCCTGACCCGATTGCGCGACGCGGGAGCGCGCCTCGTGCGTGCCGATGCGGGGATGACCGGCACGCTGGGAGACGCTCGCTGGCGCGTGCTGTGGCCGCAGCCGCGCACCGAAGCGGGAAACGACGGCAGCGTCGTGCTCGACATCGCCGGCCCGAGCGTGCCCCCCATGCTGATGCTCGGTGACCTGTCGGCCGAGGGCCAGCGACGCCTGATGGCGACGGCATCCCTGCGCCCCACCTACGCCGTCGTGAAGGTCTCGCACCACGGCAGCGCCGACCAGGAGCCCCGACTGTACCGGCGCGTGCGTGCGACGGTGGCGCTGATCTCTGTGGGAGAGAACACGTACGGGCATCCACGCAGCGAGACGCTTGCGATGCTCGCATCCGTCGGGGCACGGCTGGCCCGCACAGATCTCGAAGGGCTGATCATGCTGTGGACCGAGGCCTCGACCGTGCGGCTGTGGCACGAGAGGGAGCCTCCCTGAGTCCCGCGGGGCGGCATCGGTGTCGCACGCCGTCGGTAGGCTGGTGCTCATGCCGTCCGCGCCCCGCCGTCCCCCCTCGCGTGGGGGTGCGCGCGCCGCGTCGGCGATCCCGCAGATCTCCTGGCGGTCGCCGCAGCCCGCTCCCGTCGTTCTCGTGTCGGGACCGGAGGACGTCTGCGCAGAGCGCGCGACCGCCGGCATCCGCGAGTTCCTGCGCGCGGAGGACGCGAGCTTGGAGGTCTCCGACCTGCGGGCCGATGACTACGCCTCGGGAAGCCTTCTGACGCTCACCTCTCCGTCACTGTTCGGCGAGCCGAGGCTCGTGCGCGTCGGAGGCGTGGAGAAGTGCTCCGACGCCTTCCTGACGGAGGCCCTCGCCTACATCGAGGCTCCGCAGGACGGCGCCACCGTCGTTCTCCGCCACACGGGTTCGAGCGTGCGCGGCAAGAAGCTGCTCGACGCCATCCGCTCCGGCATCGGAGGCGGCATCGAGATCGCCTGCCCAGCGGTCAAGCGCGATTCCGACCGCTTCGACTTTGCGGCCGGCGAGTTCCAGGCCGCGCGCAAGAAGATCGCTCCGGTCGCCCTCCGTGCCCTCGTCGGCGCCTTCTCGGACGACCTCACCGAACTCGCGGCGGCCTGCCAGCAGCTCATCTCCGATGTGCCGGGCGACATCACCGAGCAGGTCGTCGAGCGGTACTACGGCGGCCGTGTGGAGACCTCGGCCTTCACCGTCGCCGATACCGCCATCGCCGGCCGCTACGGCGACGCCCTCGTCGCCCTTCGCCATGCCCTGGCCAGCGGAGCGGATCCGGTTCCGCTGGTCGCGGCGATCGCCTCGAAGCTGCGCACGATGGCCCGCGTCGCCGGCATCCGCGAGTCGTCCGCGTCGCTCGCGGCTCGACTCGGCATGAAGGACTGGCAGGTCGACCGCGCCCGGCGTGACCTGACCGGGTGGAACGAGGCCAGCCTCGGCCTGGCGATCCAGGCGGCGGCGCGAGCGGATGCCGAGGTCAAGGGCGCCTCGCGCGATCCCGTGTTCGCCGTGGAGCGACTCATCACGATCATCGCCACCCGGGCTCCCTACGGCGCCTGAGGCCGCACCGACGACGAAGGCCCGCCGCCGCAGATGCGGGGACGGGCCTTCGTCGATGTGGATGCGGCTCAGAGAGCGGCGACCTGCTTCGCGATCGACGACTTGCGGTTCGCGGCCTGGTTCTCGTGGATGACGCCCTTGCTCACGGCCTTGTCGAGCTTCTTGGACGCCTTCGCGAGCGCCTTCTCCGCGGCAGCCTTGTCACCGGCGGCGATGGCCTCGCGGGTGCGACGCACCTCGGTCTTCAGCTCGCTCTTGACGGCCTTGTTGCGCTCGCGCGCCTTCTCGTTGGTCTTGTTGCGCTTGATCTGCGACTTGATGTTCGCCACGTTCGACGGCTCTTTCGTTCGGTTTTCGATGGATGTGCCGGGGTAGCGGTAGAGGGACGCCTCCGGCGGCGTGCGGGGTGGGACCCACACGCAAGCCAATCACCGAGTCTATCAGGTCACCGCGCGCCGCCCCCGCAATGCGCCCGTTGCCGCACGGCATGCGGCATGATCGGATCGATCGGGCTCCGTTCCCGCTCGCCCCGTCCCCTCGACGACGCGCACCGACGAAGGAGTCGCCGTGACCGCAGCAACCCCGGGCCCGCACACCTCGGCGACGACGAGGCGCGCCGGGGCCGCATGGTTCACGTTCTTCACGCTCGCGTGGCTGGCGATCTGGACGGCCCAGCTGACGCCGCTGCAGCTGCTCATCCCCCTGCAGCTGAACACCCCCGGCGACGCGGACCGATGGATCTCGGGCGTCGTGTCGTCGGGACTGGTGCTGGCCGCGGGCGGCCTGGCGGGTGTCATCGCCGGCCCGCTCGCCGGCGGCATGAGCGATCGCACCCGCGGCGCCTTCGGCAGGCGTCGCCCGTGGGCACTCGGGGGAGTGCTGTTAGGTTCCGGTTCGCTTCTGGCCCTCGCCTTCGCCACGGATGCGTGGGGTGTGGCCGTCTCGTGGATCGGCGTGTCCGTCGGCGTCGCCGTGGCCTCCGCCGCCTTCACGGCGATGATCGCCGACCAGCTCACCGACCAGCGCGGTACCGCCTCCGCCGCGATCTCGTCGTCGCAGGCCCTCGGCATCGTCGTGGGCGTCGGGGTGATCGTCCTTCTCAGTCTCGGGGTGATCGCGGGCTACCTCGTGCTCGGCAGCATTCTGCTGGTCGCCGGTGGCCTCGGCGCGCTGATGCTGCCCGACCCGCCCGCACCGGCGGCCTCCGACACCGCGCGCACGCGTCTGAGCGCCGCGGAGCGTTTCGCCGTCTTCAGGGACAGAGATTTCGCCTGGATGCTGTGGGGGCGGCTCGTGGTCAACATCGGCAACGCGCTCGGCACGGGGCTTCTGTTGTTCTTCCTTCTCTACGGACTGCACCGCGATCCGACGGGCGCCCAGGACGAACTGCTCCTGCTCATCGTCGTCTACACCGTCTTCGTCGTCGTGGCATCCATCGTGGCGGGGGCGGTCTCGGATCGCACCGGACGCCGACGCGGCCTGACGGCCGCCGCTGCGCTCGTGCAGGGCGGTGCCGCCGTGATGCTGGCGGCGTTCCCCTCGTTCGAGCTCGCCCTGGTCGCGGCCGCGCTGCTGGGCGTCGGGTACGGCGCATACATGGCCGTCGGGCTCGCGCTCGGCACCGACCTCCTGCCGTTTCCGGAGGACAGCGCCCGCGACTTGGGCTTCGTCACCGTCGCGGCGAGCCTGGGGCAGTTGCTCGGGCCGCTGGTCGGCGCCGGACTGGTCGCCGCCGTCGGGGGATTCTGGCTGCTGTTCCTGGGCAGCGCCGTGCTGTCGGTGGTCGGCGGACTCATGACCCTGATGGTGCGGGCGGAGCCGCGGCATCCATCGTCGCCAGCGCCACGTCGATCACGGCGTTGAAGACTCGTGGGCGCATCGCGGTGACCAGGTGCGACGTCCGTGGCACCACGATGAGCTCCGCGCCCGGGACGCGAGACGTGAACAGCCGCTCGTTGATGCGCAATTGGTCGAACTGCCCGTTCACGAACCATGTCGGTATCCGGATGCGACCGAGCGCGCCGAGCAGATCGAGCACCGACAGGCTGCGCAGCGCCGTGTCCTGCGCGTCGTACGCGTAGCCACCGGCGCCGAAGTCGGCGCGCGTCTCGGCGGGCAGAGTGCGGTCGAGCACCCACTCCGCGATCGGGGCACCACGACCGGGAAGCCGATCGAACCCGCGGGCGAGCGAGCGGTAGGTCTGCAGCGCCACGCCGCGCGGGATGGCGGTGCAGGATGCCGCGATGAAGGCGTCGACCGGCGGGCGGTCCGCACCGCCGACGTACTCGATGGACACGAGACCACCCATCGAATGGCCGACGAGCAGCACGCGACCGCGTTCAGCGGCATCGCGCACGGCCCGGTCGATCGTCCCGAATGCGCCCTCGAGCGTGAACTGCTCGGCCATCCGCGCACCGTGGCCCGGGAGGTCGAGCGCGACCGCGTCGATACCGCGGCGCTGCAGATGTTCGACCTGGGCACGCCACATCGTCGCCGAGGTACGGATGCCGTGCACCATCACCACCGTCGTCGCCACACCCGCCAGCTTACGGAGCGACGGCACCGCCGGGGCCGAGCACGGCGCAGGCCCCGGACACCCGCCGAAGCGGGGCCGGGGCCTGTGGGGGAGCGGACTGCCGAGGCAGCCGCCCGCTGCGTCAGCCGATGGTCACACGGCGGCGGCGCGTCATCGCCAGCAGAAGCCCGGCGACAAGCAGGAGCGCGCCCCCGAAGGCGAGCCCCCACGGAAGCTCCGCACCGGTGGTGGCCAGTGTGCCCTCACCGACGACCTGCAACGGCAGGTTCAGGACCACCCGGCCGTCGGCACCCAACACGATGAGGTGGTGGGTTCCGAGCGGCAGCGACTGCGGAACGTTCACCGTGAAGGTGACGCGACCGTTCGCATCGGCGGCGGGGATGCCCGTGATCACGATCGGGTCGCTGTTCAGCGTGGCCACGACCTGCTCGAATGCGCCGAGGCCGGTCAGGGTCACGGTGAACGAAGACCCGCGCTCGATCCTCCCGTCCGCAGACAGGCCCGTGCTCGACGCACCCACCGTCACCCCGCCGGTTGCCGGCAGCGTGCTCGTCGGAGAGGGCGACGGCGCCCCGGTCGGCGACGCGCTCGGCGTTGCCGTCGGAGTCGCGGTCGGAGTCGGCGACGGGGTGGTGTCGCTGACCAGGACGGAGCGCCCCACCGACGACGGGGCGATCGGCTTGATCGCCTTCGCGTACGCAAGGGTTGCGTCGAGGTCGACCTGACCGGTGTCGGTGCGGTTCGTCCCCTGGGCGAACGGGGTGAAGCCGTCTCCGCCGTTGGCGAGGAACGAGTTCGTCACCACCGTGAAGGTGTCGGCGTCGGTAATCTTCTTTCCGTCCAGCGACATCGACACGATGTGTCCCGACCGCGAGGCCGTCTGACCGGCGGGCGGCGCATCCTCGGTGTACTCGTAGGTGAACCCCTTCGAGACACCCAGGTGCAGCTTGGGACGGTCGCCCGTCGCCTGCCACTGGCGCGTCAGGATGTCCTTCAGCTGGGCACCCGTGAGCGTCACCGTGACGAGCGTGTTGGCGAAGGGCTGCACGTCGGCGAGCTGCTTGTAGGTGACGGTGCCGTCACCCGTGTAGCGCAGGTCGGCGCGCAAACCGCCCGGGTTCATCAGCGCGATCTGCGCCTTCGTGCCCGCGTAGGCCGGGTTGGTGCTGGTGGCCCAGAGATAGATGTCGGCGACGGTGTTGCCCATGGTCGACTCGACTCCACGGTCCGACCCGCTCGTGCCGCCACGCAGGATGTTGGCCGTGATGGCACCGACCGGCTGGGCGCCGATCGTGTTTGCCTGGGCCGTGAAGCCGGCGACCATCGAGGCGACCGCCGCGTCGGCCGGGTAGGCCTTGGCGAGCGTCTGCGTGGATCCGGTCGCCGACACCAGCTCGTGAGCGTCGGTGTCGTACGTCAGCGAGAGCTGGCCGAGCGCCTTGCCGTACTCGGACGCCTGGATGACGGGACGCAGCTTCCCACTGGAGCCCACCTGCACGTTGCACGCGTAGGTCTGGTGGGTGTGCGCCGACACGATGGCGTCGATGTGGGCCGACGCTCCGCGGATGAGGGTGCCGAAGTCCGACGGGTCGGTGGCGACCGCATCGCACTGGTTCGACACCGACGACCCGGAGTGCGTGAGCAGCACGGTCACATCGGCGAGGTCGCCTGCGGCGATCTTGTCGGCGACGCGGTTGGCCGCTTCGAGCTGGTCGCCGAAGTCGATGTCCTTGATGCCCTGCGGATCGACCATGCGTGCCGTGTCGGTGGTGACGGTGCCGATGAAGGCGACGCGCACGCCGTCGAGTGTCTTCACGGTGTACTCCGGCAGCGCCGGCGTCTTCGTACCCTTCTGGTAGACGTTGGCACCGAGCGCGTAGGGCGAGCCCGCCGCGATCTGCTCCGGCGTCACGTTCGACGGGTCGGTGTTGCCACCGAAGCGCGGAAGCACCCGGTTCTTCAGGTCGGCGAAGCCGCGATCGAACTCGTGGTTGCCCACCGCCGACACCTCCAGACCGGATGCCTTCAGGGCATCGATGGTCGGGGTGTCCTGTTGGATCAATGACGTGAACGTCGAGGCCCCGATGTTGTCGCCGGCCGAGACCAGGAGCGTGTTCGGGTTCTGCGCCTTCTTGGCCGCGACGGCGCCGGCGAGGACGGCAGCGCCCCCTTCACCCTGCGATCCGGCCTCGATACGACCGTGGAAGTCATTGATCGTCAGGATGTCGATCGTCGTCGGTGCGCTCTTACGGGCCGACAGACCGACCTTCAGCGGATCGTGGTCGCTCGAGCGGTACGGGCCGTCCTGCCAGAACAGCGTGCCGTGGTTGTTGTAGCGGCTGTACTCCAGCGCCACCGACTCCCCGGAGTTGATGTTCCAGACGTCGCCGCCCGTGACGCGCTTCCAGGCCGCGGCGTTCAGCAGCACGTGGTCGAGCGAGCCGGAGAGGCCGTCGAACGAGTACGTGGAACGCCCCACCTTCAGCGCCGACTCGGCATCCGTGTAACCCTCGTCGTAGAGGACCTTCAGCGGGTCCTCCTGGGTGTAGGAGTTGAAGTCGCCGACGAGCACCGCCGCTTCTCCGTTCGCGGTGAGGGAAGAGACCCAGTCGCGCAGCGCGCTCGCCTGCGCGACCCGGGCCGGGTTCCACGCCCCCTGTCCGTCCTTCTGGTCGGCCTGCGCGCCGCTGGCGCCGCTGGAACCCTTGGACTTGAAGTGGTTCACGACGAAGAGGAACGGCTCGCCGCCACCGGCGGGCGCGAACTTCTGCGCGATCGGCTCGCGCGCATTGTCGAAGGCCTGTCCGGATCCCGACTGCGTCCCGAGCGCCAGAGCCTCACCGACGGGTGCGACGCGGGCGGGCTGGTAGATGATCGCGTTGCGGATGACGTCCTGCTCGGATGCATCGGGCAGCTGCGCGGATGCCGGGACGTACGCCCACTTCTCACTTCCGGCAGCGGCGTTCAGCGCCGCGACCAGGGTCGCGACAGCCTTGTCGGGCGTCGACGGCGTCGACTTCGCCGAGTTCTCGATCTCCATGAGCCCGACCACCGAGGCGTCCAGTGTGTTGATCGCCGAGACGATCTTCGACTGCTGGCGCGCGAGGTCTGCGGCACCCCAGGCTCCGCGGAGGTCGCAGCCTCCCCGGACGTTCGTGCCGACGCCGGCACGGTCGGTGTACGGCTGGCAGGCCGCGTCGGACGAGCCGAGCGTCGTGAAGTAGTTCAGCACGTTGAACGAGCCCACGCTCAGGTCGCCGCCGACGGGGGCAGGAGCTGCGGTACGCGGGTTGGTGAAGCTCGCCTGACCCTGCGTCTTGCCGTCGCCGGCGAGGAAGGTCACCGGGTTCAGCTTCCACGCGTTGTTGCGGTAGTCGAGCACGAACGAGCCGCTCAGGGACGCGGTGGCGCCGACGACGACCGGCTTGTCGAGCGAGACGTACGCCGGCGTCAGGTCTCCGTTCAGGAGCGCACCGGTGCCGTTGTTGGCGCGCGCGGCATAGTCGAGCGAACCGCCGTCGTCGAGGACGACGCCGCGGGCAAGGTTGTCCGCCGCGGCCACGGCGGCCTCGGCGCTGCCGGGGCGGGCGACGTCCGTCGGCTGACGGAGCACGCCGGTGCCGGCGGCAAGACCCACTTCACCGTAGCGGTTGGTGTTGTTGGTGTTGGTCACCGTGAAGGTGCCGGTGACGCTCACGAGCATCGACTCGAGGCTCTCGCGCTGGGCGATCGAGGCCGGCCACGTCGTGAGCACGACGGGCTTCGGGGCCGCAGCCGCATCGATCTTGCGAGCCGCGCCCGTGTCGACCGCGAGCTGGGTGAGGCCGTTGAACTCGGATGCCTTACCGGTGACGCGGACAGTGTCTCCGAGCGCGACCTCGTTGGCGACGGCCGGGGTCTTCGCGTAGACGAAGATAGCGTCGGATGCCGTGTGGGCGCTCAGATCGATCGCGCCGCCGGTCCCGGGCGTCTGGATGACGTAGCCGTTGTAGCCGCCGGTCGCATACTGAGCGGTGACGACGCCTTCGGTCGTGACGGTCTGGCCGTTCAGCGGGGTGCTGTCGCCGGAGCCTTGGATCGCCGCGATCGGTGTGATCGTCTCGGTCCCGGGGGTTCCCGTCGAGGTCGGCTGCGGCGTCGGGGTGGACGTCGTCGTGGGCTCGGGAGAGGGAGACGCGGTGCCGGTCGGCGCGGGCGTCGGCTCCGTGCCCGCACCGGAGTTCTGCGGAGTGGGGGCGCCCACGGCGAAGTCCGCGCTGTTGACGGCGGTGTTGGTGTGCGACGCGTCGCGCGAGATGCTCGTCGAGTTCTCGGTGCCGGGAGCGGGCGAGCCGGCTGCGGGGGTCGCGGATGAACCCCAGGCGACGTAGTCGACGACGTCGGCGTCGCCGGGTGAGGTGACGACGGTGGAGCTCGAGACGAGCGCGACCTTGCCGGCCGTGCCGCTGAGGGCGAGCGAGCCGACGGCATCCGGCGTGGGAAGGGGAGTCGTCCCCGCCTGCCCCTTTGCCTCCTGGACGAGGAACGTGCGTCCGGCGGGGATGGTGCCGCTCAGCGCCTGCGCCGAGAACTTCTTGTCGCCGCCTGCTGCGGCGTACTGCAGCGTCCAGCCGTCGAGGCTGACCGGCGCCGACGAGACGTTCACGAGCTCGACGAAGTCGTGGGTGTAGGTGGCGCCGGAGTTGCCGCCCCCGCCGTACACCTCGTTGATCAGCACGGCGGCGTTCGGCGAGACGGCCGCCTGAGCCGGAATGGTCGCGAATCCCGCGCCGCTGAGGGCGAGGGCTCCGGCGGTGATGGTGGCGACGATCGCGCGCCTGTTCCGCCTCTCGGCGGTGGGACGCGTGGCGTCCCGTGTCGGATCTGACACGTGTTCTCCCTGGTTTCGCATGCAACAGCGGACAGCCGCATACACGGCGGTCCTCTTCGGTGATTGAGTGCCGATGATGAGGTGGCTGTGAGACGAAAAGGTTGCACCGAAGTGAACGCCGCACGACATCCGGTCCCATCGAACGTGAGATCGAGCTTCCGTGGCGCGGATCGCGGCGGCAAGAGAAAGGGCGGTTAACTCTTTCTCATCCGGCGCAGCCCTGGCGCGTCGCGTGAGGGAGAGGCTAAAGTCCCGCGCGCGGTCGCGCGGGGCCCGCCCTGCGGACGCCGGTAGACTGCACGGGACATGTCACCCCGCGCCCTGAAGCCTCTCGAGCCGTCTGCGACCCCTCCAGAGCTGATCCGCAATTTCTGCATCATCGCCCACATCGACCACGGCAAGTCCACGCTGGCCGACCGCATGCTGCAGATCACCGGTGTGGTCTCGGACCGCGACATGCGTGCGCAGTACCTCGATCGCATGGACATCGAGCGCGAGCGCGGCATCACCATCAAGTCGCAGGCCGTCCGCATGCCCTGGGCCACCGCCGAGGGCACCTTCGCACTGAACATGATCGACACACCCGGCCACGTGGACTTCACATACGAGGTCTCGCGCTCGCTCGCCGCCTGCGAAGGCGCCATCCTCCTGGTCGACGCCGCGCAGGGAATCGAAGCGCAGACCCTTGCGAACCTCTACCTGGCGCTGGAGAACGACCTCCAGATCATCCCGGTTCTCAACAAGATCGATCTGCCCGCCGCCGATCCCGAGAAGTACGCCGCAGAGCTTGCGAACCTCATCGGCGGCGACCCCGCCGACGTGCTGCGGGTGTCGGGCAAGACGGGCATGGGGGTGGAGGAGCTGCTCGATCGCATCGTCGAGCGCATCCCCGCCCCGGTCGGGGACGCCGCGGCCCCGGCGCGCGCCATGATCTTCGACTCGGTCTACGATGCCTACCGCGGCGTGGTGACGTACGTCCGCATGGTCGACGGCAAGCTCGAGCCGCGCGAGCGCATTCAGATGATGTCCACGCGCGCGACGCACGACCTGCTCGAGATCGGTGTCTCCAGCCCCGAGCCGGTTCCGACCCGGGGCCTCGGCGTCGGCGAAGTGGGCTACCTGATCACCGGCGTGAAGGACGTGCGCCAGTCGAAGGTCGGCGACACGATCACCAACCACCGCAAGCCCGCGAGCGAAGCCCTGGCCGGCTACACCGACCCCAAGCCGATGGTGTTCAGCGGGATCTACCCGATCGACGGCAGCGACTACGCCGACCTGCGTGAGGCGCTGGACAAGTTGAAGCTGTCGGACGCCTCGCTGCAGTACGAGCCGGAGACCTCCGTCGCCCTGGGCTTCGGATTCCGCTGCGGGTTCCTGGGCCTGCTGCACCTGGAGATCATCACGGAGCGCCTGTCGCGCGAGTTCGGCCTCGACCTCATCACCACGGCACCCTCGGTGACGTACGAGGTCACGACCGACACGGGCGAGTCGGTCACGGTCACCAACCCGAGCGAGTACCCCGACGGGCGCGTCGCGAGTGTCTCCGAGCCGGTCGTCAAGGTCGGCATCCTGTTGCCCAAGGATTACGTGGGCACGGTGATGGAGCTCTGCCAGCAGCGCCGCGGAACGCTCCTCGGCATGGAATACCTCAGTGAGGACCGGGTCGAGCTGCGCTACAACATGCCGCTCGGCGAGATCGTCTTCGACTTCTTCGATCAACTGAAGTCCAAGACACAGGGCTACGCGAGCCTCGATTACGAGCCCGCCGGATCCCAGGAGGCCGATCTGGTCAAGGTCGACATCCTGCTGCAGGGTGAGAAGGTCGACGCGTTCAGCTCGATCGTCCACCGCGAGAAGGCGTACGCGTACGGCACTCTGATGACCGAACGCCTCCGCAAGCTCATTCCGCGCCAGCAGTTCGAGGTGCCCATCCAGGCCGCCATCGGCGCACGCATCATCGCGCGCGAGAACATCCGAGCCATCCGCAAGGACGTTCTCGCCAAGTGCTACGGCGGCGACATCACCCGTAAGCGCAAGCTGCTGGAGAAGCAGAAGGAGGGCAAGAAGCGCATGAAGATGGTCGGTCGTGTCGAGGTGCCCCAGGAAGCCTTCATCGCCGCGCTCTCCGGCGACGTCGAGGGCAAGGACAAGAAGTAGGCAGGACGCCCCGGTTAGGCTGGACATCATGCGTCGCGGAAGCTTTCAGGACGACACGGTCGACTATGCCGCCGTCGGCGCCACGCAGGCGCACGACCTCATGAGCTATCCGCCCGAGAACAGCGTTCCGGCGGAGGACTCCTGGCTGCTCGGCAGCGGGCAGGCGCGCTTCGAGTCATCGGCCGACGCGCTGCTCTCGTGGACGGCGCTGCGCGGTGCGGGGCTGGAGATCTCGGACGTGCGTCCGGCTGCCGGCCCGATGTACACGGGAGTCGGCTACGACGTCGACGGCAATCCGACGGTGGCGAGCCGCATGGACGCCGATCAGCGGTTCGACGCCGACGGCACGCCGTACGTCGCGGCCGGAACGACCGTGCGGGTGCGGGGACATGTCAAGGGCATGAACGCGGACGGTGAGCTGCGCGTCATCTACGCGATCGAAGAGCCGCGACGCGTGGGGTTTGCTCTCGGAACCGTCGGGGACTCCGTCGTCAGCGGCGAGGAATCGTTCGTCGTGACCTGGGCGGACAACGACGAAGTCCGGTTCACGGTGCGCGCTTTCGACCGTCCCGTCGCCACGCTCTACCGCGTCGTTCCGGCTCTGGTGAAGCGTCGCCGGCGCGAGCTCTTCCGCGGGTACCTGCGCGCCCTCTCACCGCTGTACACGACGCCGGCCTGATGGGCTCCGCCCTTCCTCTCGGCGACCCCGCTCCGATCGACGGCGCGCTGCCGTCTGACATCGTGATCGATCCGGTCCGTGATTTCGGCGTGTACGTGCACGTGCCCTTCTGCCGCGTGCGCTGCGGCTACTGCGACTTCAACACCTACACGGCCACAGAGCTGCGTGGCGCTCGCCAGGACGCGTACGCCGACGAGGTTCTCCGCGAGATCGAGCTGTCACGGGGCGTGCTGTCACAGCAAGGGCCTCTGCGCGCGGCATCCACGGTGTTCTTCGGTGGCGGCACACCCACCTTGCTGCCGGCGGGGGATCTGGCCCGGATGCTCGACGGCATCCGCTCGGCCTTCGCGCTGACGACCGATGCCGAGGTCACCGTCGAGGCCAATCCCGATACCGTGACCGTCGCGATGGCTCACGAGCTCGCCGAGGCCGGCGTGACCCGCATGTCGATCGGCATGCAGTCGGCCGTGCCGCATGTGCTGGCCGCCCTCGACCGCACCCACGACCCCGCCTCGGTGCAGACCGCGGTCCACGCGGCACGCGCGGCGGGCCTGGATGTGAGCGTCGATCTGATCTACGGTGCACCGGGGGAGTCGCTGGACGACTGGCGCCGCTCGATCGAGGCAGCCGTGGCGCTGCGACCGGATCACATCTCCGCGTACGCGCTCATCATCGAGGAGGGCACCAAGCTCGAGCGCCAGATCCGCCGCGGCGAGCTCGCCGCACCGGATGACGACCTCCAGGCCGACATGTACGAGCTGGCCGACGCGACGTTCGCCGCGAACGGATTCGGCTGGTACGAGGTGTCGAACTGGGCGACGGACACCGCCCACCGCTCTCGCCACAACCTCGCATACTGGCGCGGCACGGATTGGTGGGGCTACGGGCCGGGGGCGCACAGTCATGTCGACGGACTGCGATGGTGGAACGTCAAGCACCCCGCGGCATACGCACAGCGCCTCGCCGCCGGCACCTCTCCTGCGGCTGCTCGCGAGCGCCCGGATGCCGCCGCACGGCGACTCGAGGACGTCCTGCTGCGCTCGCGCATCGCGGAGGGCATCGCGGTGGCCGAGCTGACCGGCGAGGGCCGCCACGCGGTGGCCGCGCTCATCGCCGATGGGCTCATCGAGGGATCATCCGCCGTGCGCGGGCGCGTCGTCCTCACTCGCCGTGGACGTCTGCTGGCGGATGCCGTGGTGCGCGCCCTCACCGCCTGAGCACACGATCGCGGTAATATTGGCACTCGATCACCCTGAGTGCCAATAAGGAGGAGCGATGGTCTCGGAACGCGGCCTGCAGGTCCTCCGCGCGATCGTGCAGGACTACGTCGACACCCACGAGCCCGTCGGCAGCAAGGCGATCGTCGAACGGCACCAGTTCGGCGTGTCCGCCGCGACCATCCGCAACGACATGGCGCTCCTGGAGGACGAGGAGCTCATCGCAGCGCCGCACACATCCTCCGGACGCGTGCCCACCGACAAGGGATATCGCGTGTTCGTCGACCATCTCGCCGAGCTGCGCCCGCTCTCGACGGCGCAGCGTTCGGCGATCTCGTCGTTTCTCACCGACCCGGGCGACCTCGACGAACTCTTGATGCGCACCGTGCGCGCCCTCACACAGCTCACCGGCCAGGTCGCCATCGTGCAGTACCCGTCATTCGCCCGCGCGAACGTCACTCACGTCGAGTTCGTGCACCTGGGCGGAGCACGCGTCGTCGTCATCGTCGTCACCGACACCGGCCGGGTCTCCCAGCGCGTGGCCTTCCTCGCCGAGGAACTCACCGAAGAGGCCGCCCAGCAGGTCAAGACGGCGATCTCGCGGCTGGTCACGGGCAAGCCCGTCGCGGAGGCTGCGGCCGCGATCGTCGAACTCTCGGCGTCAGCCCCCGACGGCACCCGCATCGATGCCGCGCTGCGCACCGTCGCGCGGATCGTCGGCGAGGAACTGGAGGACTTCCGCCAGGACCGGCTCGTGATGGCCGGGAGCGCGACACTCGCGCGGCGCGAGAGCGACTTCCGCGGGAGCATCTACCCGCTGCTGGAGGCCATCGAGGAGCAGGTCACCCTGCTGCGTCTGATGGGCGAGATGGTCGCCGACGACCAGGGACTCGCGGTGAGCATCGGCCGGGAGAACGAGCCCTTCGGGCTCACGGAAGCCTCGGTCCTCACGAGCGAGTACGACGCGACGGGTGCACGCGCGCGCGTCGGCCTCCTCGGCCCCACCCGAATGGACTACCCCACCAACCTCGCGGCGGTCCGCGCCGTCGCGCACTATCTGAGCCGACTGCTCGACGAGGACGACACGTCCCGCTGAGCGATCCGCTCCCGAACACCGACCCGCGCCCGCAAGGGCAGGAAAGGCGATTGTGGCCGACCACTACGAAGTCCTGGGCGTATCCCGCGATGCGAGCCCCGACGAGATCAAGAAGGCGTATCGGCGTCTCGCGCGCGAACTGCACCCCGATGTCAACCCGGGAGCGGACGCGTCCGAGCGCTTCAAGCTCGTGACCCACGCCTACGACGTCCTCAGCGACCCGGAGCAGCGCCAGCGCTACGACATGGGCGGCGACAGCTCGCCCTTCGGCGGAGGCGGCGCGGGTTTCGGCGGCTTCGGCGACATCTTCGAGACCTTCTTCGGCGGCGGCGGAGCGCGCGCCGGCCGGCCGCGCTCGCGCCGTGAGCGCGGCCAGGATGCGCTGGTACGGGTGACCCTCGATCTCGGCGACGTCGTGTTCGGGACCCACCGTGACATCGAGGTCGACACGGCGGTGCTGTGCGAGACGTGCCAGGGATCGTGCTGCCAGCCCGGGACGCAACCGGCGACCTGCGACATCTGCCACGGATCCGGTCAGGTGCAGCGCACCGTGCGCAGCCTCCTCGGCAACGTCGTCACCTCTCAGCCCTGCACCACCTGCCAGGGCTACGGCACCACGATCCCTTACCCGTGCGCGAGCTGCCAGGGCCAGGGCCGCGTCCGCGCGCGGCGGACGGTCTCGGTCGACATCCCCGGGGGCGTCGAGACCGGACTCCGCCTGCAGCTGCCGGGCTCCGGGGAGGTCGGCCCCGCGGGCGGTCCGAACGGCGATCTCTACCTCGAGGTCACCGTCGCGACCCACGAGGTCTTCAGCCGGGAGGGCGATGACCTGCTCGCCACCCTCGAAGTGTCGATGCCCGATGCGATCCTCGGCACGCACACCACGATCTCCTCGCTGGACGGCGACGTCGACCTCGAGGTGCGCTCCGGAGTGCAGTCCGGTGACGTCCTGACGATCAAGGGCCGCGGCATCACGCCCCTGCGCGGCGGCACCCGCGGCGACCTGCGGGTCGGCGTGCAGGTCGTCACGCCGACGAAGCTCGACGCCAAGGAGCGCGCACTCATCGAGGACTTCGCCAAGCGGACGAAGGCCCCGGCTCCCCGCCTGGCGCAGTTCCACCAGGGCATGTTCTCGAAGCTGCGCGACCGGTTCCGCGGCTGAGATGGCTCTGCACTTCCTCGTCGACGAGCCGTCGGCGGACGGGCCCGCCGTCGCCGACGCCGCTCCGGGCGACGAGATCATCATCGCCGGTGCCGAGGCTCATCATGCGGCGGTCGTGCGTCGCGTCCGCGTCGGCGAAGAGGTGACGGTGGGCGACGGTGCCGGCGTCTGGCTCACCGGTGTCGTCGCGGCATCCGCACCCAAACGCGTCGCGGTGACGGTGACCGCCCGCACCGTCGCCGCGCCACCCAGCCCGCGCCTGGTGCTCGCTCAGGCGCTTGCGAAAGGCGACCGCGACGAGCTCGCGGTGCAGGCGGCAACCGAGCTCGGCGTCGACGAGATCGTGCCGTGGCAGGGCGCGCGCAGCGTATCGCGCTGGAGCGACGATAAGGCCATCAAGGGCGTCGCACGCTGGCAGAGCATCGTCCGCGAAGCCGCCAAGCAGGCGCACCGCCCGTGGGTTCCACGCGTGTCGGCGCCGGTGTCCGTCGCCGGCCTCGCCGCACGTGCCGCGGACGCGCGCGTTCTCGTGCTGGAGCCCACAGCCGCCACGGCCTTGAGCGCCGTCCCTGTGGCCGACGGCGCGGAGATCGTTCTCGTCGTCGGCCCCGAAGGCGGCATCGCTCCCGACGAACTCGACGCGCTCGCGGATGCCGGAGCCATCGCCGTCCGCCTCGGCGACACGGTGCTGCGCACCTCCACCGCGGGACCGGCTGCCCTCGCCGTGGTCAACGCCCGCCTCGGCCGCTGGTGATGGGCGCTGACTACACTCGGAGTATGAGCGAACCGTCCATCTTCACGCGCATCCTGGAGGGCGAGATCCCGGCCGAGATCCTTGCCGAGACCGAGAACGTGTTCGCGATCCGCGACATCGCACCACAGGCACCGGTGCACCTGCTGGTGATCCCCAAGAGCGCCGCCTACCGCGACGTCGTCGAGCTCGCCGCATCCGACCCGGCTCTCATGAGCGAGATGGTGGGGCTGGCGAACACGCTCGCCGCCGAACACGCCGACGGCGACTTCCGCCTCGTGTTCAACACCGGTCCGGCCGCCGGCCAGACCGTGTTCCACGTCCACGCGCACGTGCTCGCGGGAGGACTGGACGAGGGGAGCCTCGGTGGCTGATTCCACCGACGACGCGAACGCGACCGCACCCGCCGTCGACCGGATTCTCGCCGACGGCGTGGCGATGGTCCAGCTGCTCGGACCGCAGGACCGGCTGCTGCGGGTCGTGGAGCGCGAACACCCCGACGTGCAGGTGCACGTGCGCGGCAATGAGATCACACTGACCGGCATTCCCGCCTCCGTCGCCCGCGCCCGCGCTCTGGTCGACGAGCTGATCGCCATGGCCCGCGCAGGTCAAGGTCTCGAACCCTCCGACGTGCAGACCTCGAACCGTATTCTCCGCGCCGACACCGGCGAACGCCCGTCAGAAGTGCTCGGCGAGGCGATCCTCAGCTCGCGCGGGCGCACGATCCGCCCGAAGACGCTCGGTCAGAAGCGGTATGTCGACGCGATCGACGAGAACACGATCGTCTTCGGCATCGGTCCTGCCGGAACCGGAAAGACCTACCTCGCGATGGCGAAGGCCGTTCAGGCCCTGCAGCGCAAGGAAGTCGACCGCATCATTCTGACTCGACCGGCGGTGGAGGCGGGGGAGCGCCTGGGCTTTCTGCCCGGCACCCTGACCGACAAGATCGACCCGTACCTGCGCCCGCTCTACGACGCGCTCAACGAGATGATGGACCCCGAGATCGTCCCCAAGCTCATGGCGTCGGGCACGATCGAGGTCGCTCCGCTGGCGTACATGCGCGGGCGGACGCTCAACAACTCGTTCGTCGTCCTCGACGAGGCCCAGAACACGACGCCGGAGCAGATGAAGATGTTCCTCACGCGTCTGGGCTTCGGCACCCACATGGTCGTGACCGGTGACATCACGCAGGTCGACCTGCCGCAAGGAGCCTCGGGGCTGCGGCTGGTCACCCGCGTGCTGAAGGACATCGACGACATCCACTTCGCGATGCTGACGAGTGAGGACGTGGTGCGCCACAGCCTCGTCGGCCGGATCGTCGACGCGTACAGCGTGTACGACGAGCAGCGTCTCGCCGCGCGGCGAGAGCGCGACGAGGCCGCCGAGTTCGCCAACCGCGCCGAGCGGCGCAGCGGCATCCCGCGCTCCAGCGGACCGAGAGACCACCTGCCGCCCCGGGACAACCGGGGACACCAAGGCCCCCACGGAACACAGCGAGGACGCTCATGACCATCGAGATCACCAATGAGTCCGGCGTCGAGATCGACGAGACCGTGCTGCTGCGTCTGACCGAGAACAACCTCGCCGAGCTGCACGTCAGTCCGGATGCCGATGTCGCGATCCTCCTCGTCGACGAGGGCGCGATGGAGGCCCTGCACGTGCAGTGGATGGACGAACCGGGTCCCACCGATGTGCTCAGCTTCCCCATGGACGAGTTGCGACCGGGAACGCAGGAGCAGCCCACGCCGCCGGGTCTGCTCGGCGACATCGTGCTCTGCCCCCAGGTCGCCGAGACGCAGGCCCAGGCGGCGGGCCACACGACCGTCGACGAGCTGATCCTGCTCACCACGCACGGACTGCTGCACCTCCTGGGCTTCGATCACGCCGAGCCCGAGGAAGAGCGCGAGATGTTCGGTCTGCAGCGCGATCTGATTGCGGCATTCCACGCGTCGGAGCGCCGACGACGCGCATGACAGAGATCCTCCTCCTCATCGCGGCAGCCCTCCTGGTCGCGCTCGGCGGTCTGATGGCGGCGCTGGATGCGGCGCTCGGCGTCACCTCGCGCGCCGACCTCGCCGAGATGGCGACGACAGGACGCAGCGCGGCCGCTCTTGGCCGGATCGGCGCCGATCCCGAAGCGCACGGCAACGCCGTCGTATTCATCAGGATCCTCGCCGAGACGACGGCGGCCGTCGTCGTGACCGTGGCGTTCACGATCGCGTTCGACAGCATCTGGTGGGCTATGCTGGCCGCTGCGGTGCTGATGACCGTGGTGTCGTTCGTCCTGGTCGGGGCGAGCCCTCGCGCCGTGGGCCGCCAGCACGCGCGCGGACTGCTGCGGGCGTGCGCCCCGCTCGTGCGCGGCGCGCGCATCGTCCTCGGCCCCCTCGCGCACCTGCTCGTCATCGTCGGCAACCGCGTGACCCCCGGCATCCATCGCGGAGCGTCGTTCGCCAGCGAGGAGCAGTTGCTGAGCATGGTCGACGAGGCCGCGTCCCAGGACCTCATCGAGGAGGACGACCGCGAGCTCATCCACTCCGTGTTCGAGTTCACCGACACGTACGTGCGCGAGGTGATGGTTCCGCGCACCGACATGGTGACGATGGATGCCGCCGCCACCACGCAGCAGGCGATGCAGCTCTTCCTCGACAAGGGCGTCTCGCGCGTGCCCGTCGCCGACGGCGAGGCCGACGACATCACCGGCGTCGTCTACCTCAAAGACCTCGTGCAGTTCGCGTATCGCGACGAGACAGCATGGCGTGACGCGCCGGTCGCACAGATCGCCCGCCCCGCCGTCTTTGTCCCGGAGTCGATGAAGGCCGAGACGCTCCTGCAGCAGATGAAGCGGGATGCCGTGCACGTCTGTCTCGTCGTCGACGAGTACGGCGGCGTGTCGGGACTCGTGACCCTCGAAGACCTCATCGAGGAGCTCGTCGGCGAGATCTCCGACGAGTACGATGCCCGCTCCAACGAGATCGTCGACCTCGGCGAGGGACGTTTCCGCGTGAGCGCACGACTGGGACTCGACGAGGTCGGGGAGTTGTTCGGCCTGGAGCTGGAGGACGAGGACGTCGACTCGATCGGCGGCCTGCTGGGCAAGCTGCTCGGCCGCGTGCCCCTGCCGGGGGCGACCGCGGAGTACTCCGGGCTGCGGCTGACGGGAGGGGCCTCCCGCGGACGCGGACGAGGCCTGGCCACCGTGTTCGTCGAACCCACCGACAGCCTGCTCGCCGTCGACGCCGCCTTCGGCGACGACAACCGCACCGATCGGGAGGACTCCCACCGATGACCGCCAGCCCGCAGACCCGCTCCGGGTTCGTCACCTTCGTCGGCCGACCCAACGTCGGCAAGTCCACGCTGACGAACGCCCTGGTGGGTGAGAAGGTCGCGATCACCTCCGACAAGCCACAGACGACGCGGCGCGCGATCCGCGGCATCGTCAACCGCCCCGCCGGCCAGCTCGTCATCGTCGACACCCCCGGCATCCACAAGCCGCGCACGCTGCTCGGCCAGCGCCTGAACGACCTCGTCGAGCAGGTCCTCGGCGACGTGGACGCGATCGGCTTCCTCGTGCCGGCCACGGAGAAGGTGGGTCCGGGCGACCGGCGTATCGCGGCATCCCTCGACGGGTACCCCCGCGCGAAGAAGGTCGCCATCGTCACGAAGACCGACATCGCATCGCGCGACGAGATCACCGAACGACTGATGGAGGTCGACAGTCTGCGCGAGGACTGGGATGCCGTCATCCCCATCTCCGCCGTCGCGAACGAGCAGCTGGACGTGCTCGCCGACGAGCTGCTGACGCTCATGCCCGAAGGACCCGCCCTCTACGAGGACGGTGTCGTCACGGATGAGTCGCTGGAGGACCGCATCGCCGAGATCATCCGCGAGGCGGCGCTGGAAGGCGTTCGAGACGAACTGCCGCACTCGATCGCCGTCACGATCGACGACATCTCCCGCCGCGACGAGGGCGAGCTGACCGACATCTACGCGAACCTCGTCGTCGAGCGCGACAGCCAGAAGGCCATCATCATCGGGCACAAGGGCTCGCGCCTCGCGTCGGTCGGCGCGCGCGCCCGCGCCCAGATCGAACCGCTCGTGGGCACCAAGGTGTTCTTGAAGCTGCACGTGCGCGTCGCCAAGGAATGGCAACGCGATCCGAAGCAACTCGGAAGGCTGGGATTCTGACATGACGCACACGACGGCACGGCAGTGGCGGGCGGTACGGGCCGGTGGGCCCGAGACGTGGGAACTCGCCGAGGTCGAGGTTCCCGCCCCGGCCCCCGGAGAGGTGACGATCCGCGTGCGCGCGGCGGGCATGAACCCCGCCGACGCCAAGCACGTCGCCGCCGAGAACGGGCAGTCCTGGCCTGTGCCGATCGGGTACGAGGTGTCGGGCGAGATCACCGCGATCGGTCTCGATACGGAGATCGGGTCGGGACCCGCGGCGAAAGGTGACGAGGTCGTCGCCTTCCGCGTGCAGGGCGGCTATGCGACGGAGATGACGGTGGATGCCGCGAAGGTGTTCCACAAGCCTGAGCCGCTCAGCCATCCGGAGGCGGCGAATCTGCTGCTGACCGGCACGACCGCCGCGGAGATGCTGCACGTCGTCGCGGCGAAGCCGGGAGAGACGATCCTCCTGCACGGCGCGTCGGGTGCCGTGGGCGTCGCCGTGCTGCAGTTGGCGGCGCTGCGCGGCATCCATGTCATCGGCACGGCGGCCGAAAGCTCGTTCGAGCGCGTGCGGCGCTTCGGCGGCGAGCCCGTCGCCTACGGACCGGGGCTCTTCGAGCGGGCGGTCGCGATCGCCGGTGACGTCCCCATCGTCGCGGCGCTGGATGCTGTCGGGACGGATGAGGCCATCGACGTGTCGCTCGCGCTGGTCGCCGACCGTGCTCGGATCGTGACGATCGTGTCGCCGTCGCGGGCGAAAGCCGACGGATTCCACTGGATCGCCGGGGCACTGCCCGACAGCGCGCGCTTCCGCGACGCGGCGCGGGCAGGCCTGATCGCGGCCGCGAACGCCGGCACTCTGGCCGTCCCGGTGGCACGTACGTTCCCCCTCACCGATGCGCCTGCGGCGCTCGCCCTGTTGGCCGAGGGACACGCCGGGGGAGCCCTGGCACTGGTCCCGTGAGTTTCGTCGAGTTCGGCGGACAGGTGTACGCTGTCCCCATGCGCGCGTTCGGCCTCCTTCTTAGCCGCCGCGACGAGACCTCGTTCTAGGGCCCTCCTCGTCGCGGAGCTTGTCATCGTCTGACACTCGGCCCGCACCATCTGACGAAGAGAAGCGAACCCCATGAAGAACATGCAGCAGCCTTCCGGCATGCCGATCCACAAGTACCGCCCGTTCCACGAGCAGATCCGCGTCGACCTGCCCGACCGCACCTGGCCCGATGCCCGCATCACGACGGCTCCGCGCTGGTGCGCCGTCGACCTGCGCGACGGCAATCAGGCCCTCATCGACCCGATGAGCCCCGAGCGCAAGCGCATCATGTTCGAGCTGCTCGTGGGCATGGGCTACAAGGAGATCGAGGTCGGCTTCCCCTCCGCGAGCCAGACCGACTTCGACTTCGTCCGTCAGCTGATCGAAGAGAACCTGATCCCCGACGACGTGACCATCCAGGTGCTGACGCAGGCGCGTGAGCACCTGATCGAGCGCACCTACGAGGCGATCGCCGGAGCGAAGCAGGCGATCGTGCACCTCTACAACTCGACGAGCGTCCTGCAGCGCGAGGTCGTCTTCCGCAGCGACAAGCAGGGCATTATCGACATCGCTCTGAACGGGGCACGGCTGTGCCGTGAGTTCGAGAAGCGCATCCCCGAGACCGCCGTGTACTACGAGTACTCGCCCGAGTCCTACACCGGCACCGAGCTGGAGTTCGCCGTCGACATCTGCAACCAGGTGATCGAGATCTTCGAGCCCACTCCTGAGCGCAAGGTCATCATCAACCTGCCGGCAACGGTCGAGATGGCCACGCCCAACGTCTATGCCGACTCGATCGAATGGATGGGCCGTCACCTCGCGCACCGCGAGAACGTCATCATCTCGCTGCACCCCCACAACGACCGCGGGACGGCCATCGCCGCCGCCGAGCTCGGCTACATGGCCGGAGCAGACCGCATCGAGGGCTGCCTGTTCGGAAACGGGGAGCGCACCGGCAACGTCGATCTCGTCGCATTGGGCATCAACATGCTGACGCAGGGCATCGACCCGCAGATCGACTTCAGCGACATCGACCAGGTCAAGCGCACGGCCGAGTACTGCAATCAGCTGCCCGTCCCCGAGCGCAGCCCCTGGGCCGGCGACCTCGTCTTCACCGCATTCAGCGGCTCGCACCAGGATGCGATCAAGAAGGGGTTCGAGGCCATGGAGGCGCGGGCCGCGGCATCCGGGGTCACCGTCGACGACATCGAGTGGGCGGTGCCGTACCTGCCGATCGACCCGAAGGATCTCGGTCGCTCCTACGAGGCCGTGATCCGCGTCAACTCGCAGTCCGGCAAGGGCGGCGTCGCCTACCTGCTGAAGACGGACCACGCGCTGGATCTGCCTCGCAAGCTCCAGATCGAGTTCTCCGGTGTGGTGCAGGCCAAGACGGATGCCGAAGGCGGCGAAGTCTCCAGCGACCAGATCTGGGCGATCTTCACGGATGAGTATCTGCCTGCGCGTGAGGCGGACGAGAAGTGGGGGCGGTTCGAGTTGCTGTCCACGCGGACGCAGAGCGACATGTCGGGCGAGGTTTCGCTCGAGGTCACCCTCCGCGACGGCGAGGAGACCGTTGCCACACGCGGCGTCGGCAACGGCCCCGTATCGGCTTTCCTGGAAGTCGTGCGTGCGCAGGGCTTCGACATCACGCTCTACGACTACGTCGAGCACACGCTCAGCGCCGGGGGCGACGCGCAGGCCGCGTCGTACGTCGAGCTGCAGGTCGATGGTGAGCGCTTGTGGGGCGTCGGCATCGACGGTGACATCTCGACCGCGTCGCTGAAGGCGATCGTCTCCTGCGTGAACCGCGCCATCCGTACGCGCGAGCGCTCCGGCTCGCTCGCCGCCGTCTGACGCCGCGTTTCGACTCGTCGCTGCGCTCCTCGGTCGTCGGGGGAGCGCAGCGCGTCGAAACGCCTCAGGGCCGGATGATCGGGATCGCGCTGGTCTCCACCGCGACTTTGCGCCGGTACAGCGCGCGCTGTTCGGGCAGCGAGATGTCGAAGATGACCGCGAGCAGTCGGATCACGGTCGTGACCACGACCGAGGCGATCGCCGCGGCCACCAGCGGCGCACCGACGGCGTGTGCGAACGCGAGCAACGCGCAGCCGACCGCGGCCGCGACGGCGTACAGCGATCCGACGTGCATGATCGCCACCGGCAGGCCCATGATCACGTCGCGAAGAATGCCGCCGCCCACCGCGGCGCAGACCCCGACGAAGACCGCCGGGACGGGGGGAAGGCCGAGCGCCAGCGCCTTGGAGGTGCCGAAGGCACCGAACAGACCGATCACCACGGCGTCAAGGGCCACGATCACCGCGTTGAGGCGCTCGAAGATGTTGGCCAGCAGCATGCCGACCAGAGCCGCGCCGACGGCCGTGATCAGGTACCAGTTGCTCTTCAGCGTCGCGGGTTCGACGTTGAGCAGGAGGTCGCGGATGATGCCGCCACCCATGCCCATCACGGTGCCGACGATGACGACGCCGAGCAGGTCGAGTCGGCGCTGTCCGACGAAGCCCGACGAGAACAGCGCGCCCTGTACACCGCCGAGTCCCACGGCGAGGAGGTCGGCCCAGAGGGGGATCACGAACAACTGTTCCGTCACCTGACCATTGTCTCCAATGCCGCCCGATGTCGGCACCGGCGGGGATAATCGAGGGGTGCCCACCTACCGCGACGAGGTCGTGGTCCTGCGCACCCACAAGCTGGGTGAAGCGGACCGCATCGTGACCATGCTCAGCCGTCGCCACGGCAAGGTACGCGCTGTCGCAAAGGGTGTGCGCCGCACGTCGTCGAAGTTCGGGGCCCGCCTCGAGCCGTTCATGGTCGCCGACGTCCAGCTCTACCAGGGGCGCTCGCTCGACATCGTGCAGCAGGCCGAGTCGCTCGGCTCCTACGGGGCCGCGATCGTGGCGGACTACGACCGTTACACGGCTGCGCACGCCATGGTCGAGACCGCCGACCGGCTGAACGAAGCCGAAGCCACCCCCCAGCAGTACCTGCTGCTCGTGGGAGGACTGCGCACCCTCGCCCAGGGCGGACGGGAGTCGCGTTCCGTCCTCGACTCGTACCTGCTGCGCGCGATGTCGCTGTCGGGCTGGGCTCCCGCCCTCTTCGATTGCGCGCGATGCGGCGCGGCCGGCCCGCACGATTGGTTCGTCGCGCAGCTCGGCGGCGTCGTCTGCGGCGACTGCGCTCCGGCCGGCTCGGCGCGCCTTCGTCCGGAGACGGGTGCGCTGCTGCGCGCCCTCGTCGCGGGAGAATGGGATGTCGTGGATGCCGCGACCCACGCCGCCACCGCCTCGGCATCCGGCCTCGTCGCCGCCTACGCGCAGTGGCATCTCGAGCGCGGCATCCGTTCCCTGTCCCATGTGGAGAGCACCCGTTGAGCCCCAAGCCCTACACGCATCGCGATGCCGTGCCGTACCGCCCCCTCGATTGGACCGGCATCCATCCGCCGCGTTTTCCGAAGGGCGGTGTGCCGAACCACGTTGCGATCGTGATGGACGGCAACGGACGGTGGGCCAACCGCCGGGGACTGACACGAATCGAAGGACACCGGGCGGGCGAGGAGGTGCTTCTCGACGTCGTGGCCGGCGCGATCCAGGCCGGAGTGAAACACCTCAGCGTCTACGCCTTCTCGACCGAGAACTGGGCCCGCTCACCGGAAGAGGTGCGCTTCCTGATGGGCTACAACCGCGACGTGCTGCACCGCCGCCGTGATCAGTTGAACGAATGGGGCGTGCGCATCCGCTGGGCGGGCCGCAAGCCGCGCCTGTGGGGATCGGTCATCAAAGAGCTGCAGTACGCCGAGCAGCTCACCGCCGGCAACGACACGCTCACCCTGACGATGTGCATCAACTACGGCGGCCGGCTCGAGCTCATCGACGCGATGCGCGCGATGGGCGAACAGATCGCCGCGGGGCGGCTGAAGCCGTCGGCGATCACGGAGAAGACGCTGCGCACGCACCTGTACGTTCCGGACATGCCCGACGTCGACCTCTTCCTGCGCTCCAGCGGCGAGCAACGCACCTCGAACTTCCTGCTGTGGGAGTCGGCCTACGCCGAGATGGTGTTCCTCGACACGCTCTGGCCAGACTTCTCGCGCACGGATCTGTGGGGCGCGATCGAGCTGTATCTGGGTCGCAGCCGCCGATTCGGCGGCGCGATCGATGCTCCCACCGCTGACGCAGCGGAATAGACCGACGCCCGCGGAGAGTTGCACCCGACATGACAGACAAGATCACCATCGACGTGTGGAGTGACATCGCCTGCCCGTGGTGCTACATCGGCAAGCGCAATCTCGAGGCCGGCCTCGCTCAGACGGCGGCCGACACCGACGCCCCGCAGGTCGACGTGACCTTCCACTCCTTCGAGCTCTCTCCCGACACTCCGGTCGACTTCGAGGGCGACGAGGTCGACTTCCTTGCCGGACACAAGGGAATGCCGCGAGAGCGCGTGCGCGAGATGCTCGACCAGGTCACCGGCGTCGCCGCGAACTCCGGGCTCGAGTACCGCTTCGATCTGCTGCAGCACACCAACACCGTGAAGGCGCACGAACTGCTGCACTTCGCGAAGGCGCAGGGGCGTCAGTACGAGATGGCCGAGCGCCTCATGTCCGCATACTTCACCGAGGGCAAGCACGTCGGACGCGTCGACGACCTCGTCGACCTCGCCGTGGAGGTCGGCCTGGATGCCTCGGACGTGCGTGACGCACTCGAATCGGGCCGACATCTGGCCGATGTGCGCGCCGATCAGGCACAGGCGCAGGCTTACGGCATCCAGGGCGTGCCGTTCTTCGTGATCGACGGCAAGTACGGCGTGAGCGGCGCGCAGCCGGCCGACGCGTTCGCACAGATCACCCGACAGGTGTGGGCGGAGAAGCAGGACGCCTGAGACGTCGCGTTTCGACTCGTCGCTACGCTCCTCGCTCAACGACCGGCAACGAACCTCTCCGGTCGTTGAGCGAGCGCAGCGAGTCGAAACGGGCCGCAGCAGGGCTCAGGCGGGGAGGCTGGCCTCGATCGCCGCGATCACCTCGGGCGCGTCGGGCTTGGTCTGCGGACGGAAACGGTGCACCTCGCCGGTCGGCGTGACCAGGAATTTCTCGAAGTTCCACATGACCGGGCCCTTCGCCCCCTCCACGTTCTTCGCCTTCTTCAGCGCCTTGTAAAGGGGAGCGGCGTGCGAGCCGTTCACCCGCACCTTGTCCATGATGGGGAAGCTGACGCCCCACGTGACGGCGCAGTACTCCAGGATCTCCTCCATGGAGCCCGGCTCCTGACCCATGAACTGGTTGCAGGGGAAGCCGATGACCTGCAGACCCCGGTCGCCATAGGTGCGCTGCAGCTCTTCGAGCTGCTCGTACTGCGGCGTCAGACCGCACTTGGATGCGACGTTGACGATGAGAACGGCGCGATCGCCGAACTCGGAGAGGGTGTGCTCTGCGCCGGTCGCGTCGGTGTAGGGGATGTCACGAAGCTGCGCTGTCTGTGTGTCGGCCATGTTGTCCACGATAGAGGCGCAGACCGGCGCACCGGCCGCGTGAGTCTGGGAGAATGGACAGGATGTCCCTCTCCGTCTCAGCCGGCGCCGCGCTGCGCATCGGCCCCATCGCGCTCGACGCACCCGTGGTGCTCGCGCCGATGGCCGGTATCACCAACACCGCCTTCCGTCGGCTCTGCCGCGAGTACGGCGCGGGACTCTACGTCTCGGAGATGATCACCACTCGCGCCCTGGTCGAGCGCAACGCGACCACGATGCGTTTGATCACGCACCACGAGTCGGAGACTCCGCGCTCGATCCAGCTCTACGGCGTCGACCCGGCGACCACCGAAGCGGCCGTCCGACTTCTCGTCAACGAGGACCGCGCCGATCACATCGACCTCAACTTCGGCTGTCCCGTGCCCAAGGTCACGCGCAAGGGCGGGGGAGCGGCACTGCCGTGGAAGCTCGGCCTGTTCCGCGAGATCGTCACGCGCGCCGCACGCGCCGCCGGCGACGTGCCGCTCACCGTCAAGATGCGCAAGGGAATCGACTCCGACCACCTCACGTTCCTCGACGCCGGCCGCATCGCGGAGGATGCGGGCGTCGCCGCGGTGGCCCTCCACGCGCGCACGGCCGCGGAGTTCTATTCCGGCCAGGCCGACTGGTCGGCGATCAGCGCTCTGAAGCAGGCGGTGACGAGCATCCCCGTTCTCGGCAACGGCGACATCTGGTCAGCGGAGGATGCGGCACGCATGATGACCGAGACCGGGTGCGACGGTGTCGTGGTCGGCCGTGGGTGCCTCGGTCGACCGTGGCTGTTCGGTGACCTCGCGCGAGCCCTCGGCGGCCCGGATGCCGCCAACGGCGCCCCCGTCGACGCGACCCTGGGCTTCGTCGCGGCCGCGTTCCGCCGTCATGCCGAGCTGCTCGTCGAGTTCTTCGAGGACGAGGGTCGCGGATGCCGCGACATCCGCAAGCACGTCGCCTGGTACTTCAAGGGCTACCCCGTCGGGGGCGAGACGCGCGCACAGCTGGCGACCGTGTCGAGCCTCACCGAGATCGACGATCTGCTCGCGACGCTGGATCTCGACGCCCCCTACCCGGGCGCCGCCGCCGAGGGCCAGCGCGGTCGTGCCGGCACGCCCAAGCGCCCGGCACTGCCCGACGGGTGGCTGCTCAGCCGCGATATGAGCGGCGACGCCGCGCGCGCGCTGGCTGACGCGGAGGTCGACACCAGTGGCGGCTGACGGCAGCAGCGTCGGCATCGCCTCGGGCCGACCCGCTGGCTACGACGACCACGATGCCGACCGTTTCGTCCCCGAACAGCATCGATCCCAGCGAGACGGGTTCGCCCGCGATCGCGCTCGAGTGCTCCACTCGGCGGCCCTGCGCCGCCTCGCCTCGAAGACCCAGGTGCTCAGCCCCGCGAGCCCTGCGGACTTCGCGCGAAACCGACTGACGCACTCCCTCGAAGTCGCTCAGGTGGGCCGCGAGCTGGCGATCGCCCTGGAGCTGTCACCCGACGTGGTCGACACGGCCTGCCTCAGCCACGACATCGGCCATCCGCCCTTCGGCCACAACGGGGAGCGCGCTCTGAACGACTGGGCCGAGGACATCGGAGGGTTCGAGGGCAACGCACAGACGCTGCGGATCCTCTCGCGTCTCGAGCCGAAGGTGCTGGATGCCGGGGGGCGCAGCGTGGGGCTCAACCTGACCCGCGCGAGCCTCGACGCGACGTGCAAGTACCCGTGGACGGTCGAGCACGGTGTTCCCGACCCCGGTGGACGAGAGAAGTTCGGCGTCTACCCCGAGGACGAGGATGTCTTCCGCTGGATGCGCATCGGCGCGCCCGGTCGCGTGCGCTGCATCGAAGCAGAGGTCATGGACCTCTCCGACGACATCGCGTACTCCGTGCACGATTTCGAGGACGCGGTGCTCAACGGCTACCTCGACCCGGCGCGCCTCGCCGACGCGCGCGAGCATGACGCTCTGCTGACGGCGATCCAGGCGTGGGTGGGCTTCGGCTTCACCCGCGACGAGCTGGCGGACGCGCTGTACCGGCTCACACGCATGCCGGAGTGGCTCACCGGATTCGACGGCTCTCGCGCCGCACTGGCCGGCCTGAAGAATCTCACGTCCGATCTCATCGGCCGCTTCGCGCGCGCAGCCACGACGGCGACGCGCGAGCACTACTCGGTGCCGGTGCTCACGCGCTACCGCGGCCGCGTCATCGTGCCGCGGGTGATCGAGGCCGAGATGGCCGTGCTCAAGGGCATCATCGGCGCCTTCGTGGTCACGATCGACGGTCGCCGCGGGCTGTACAAGGAACAGCGTCGCGTGCTCAAGCGCCTCGCCACCGCACTGTGGGAGCGTCCCGAGCACCTCGACCGGCTGCACGCGGAGGACTTCGCCGCGGCATCCACCGATGCCGCCCGCAAGCGCGTGGTCGTCGACCAGGTCGCGAGCCTCACCGATCGCTTCGCCATCGAGTGGCATGCCCGACTGATCGGCCCGGTCGATCTGCGCGAGCTCGGCCTGCGCTCCGGCGACGACCGCACGATCGCCCCCAGCGGTTTCGCTCTTCCCGAGCCGCTCGCCGGGCTGTGGCCGGCGGAGGGTCACTGATGGCACGGATCCGGCAATCCGACGTCGACGAGGTCAAGGCCCGCACCAACATCGGTGACATCGTCGGCGAGCGGGTCGCCCTCAAGTCAGCCGGCGTCGGGTCGCTGAAGGGCCTGTGCCCCTTCCACGACGAACGAAGCCCGAGCTTCCACGTGCGCCCGCAGGTCGGCTACTACCACTGCTTCGGGTGCGGCGAGTCGGGCGATGTCTACTCCTTCCTGCGCGCCATGGACCACCTGTCCTTCACCGAGGCGGTCGAACGCCTGGCCGCGCGCATCGGCTATACGCTCCACTACGAAGACGGCGGCGCGGCGCCGGAGACCAGCGGCCGCACGCGTCTCTATCAGGCCAACTCGGCCGCTGCGGAGTGGTTCCGCACGCAGCTGTCGTCTCCGGAGGCCGACGCCGGCCGCCGCTTTCTCGGTGAACGCGGCTTCGACGCAGGAGCCGCGGCCCACTTCGGTGTCGGCTACGCGCCGAAGGGTTGGAACAACCTTCGCGACGCGCTGCACAGCCAGGGCTTCACGGACGAGGAGCTGTCGGCCGCGGGGCTCGTCTCCCAAGGCCAGCGCGGCGTGTACGACCGCTTCCGTGGCCGTGTCGTGTGGCCGATTCGCGATCTGACCGGCCAGACGATCGGTTTCGGGGCGCGCCGTCTCTACGACGACGACCAGGGTCCGAAATACCTCAACACGCCCGAGACCACGATCTACAAGAAGGCGCAGGTGCTCTACGGCCTGGACCTCGCGAAGAAGGATGTCTCACGTTCGCACCGCGTCGTCGTCGTCGAGGGATACACCGACGTGATGGCCTGCCATCTGGCGGGCGTCACGACGGCGGTGGCCACCTGCGGGACGGCGTTCGGCTCCGACCACATCACGGTCCTGCGACGGGTCATGGGCGATGACAGCGCCGCCGGCGACGTCGTGTTCACGTTCGACCCCGATGCCGCGGGGCAGAAAGCGGCCCTGCGCGCCTTCGCCGACGCGAAGCGCTTCAACGCGCAGACCTATGTGGCGACCGGCCCGCAGGGACTGGATCCCTGCGATCTGCGACTCGAGCGCGGCGACGCGGCGGTGCGTGCGATGCTCGACACGAAGGTTCCGATGTTCGAGTTCGTCATCGATCAGCGCCTCTCGGGGTTCGATCTCGCGAGCGTCGAGGGCCGCGTCGGGGCCCTGCGAGCCGCCGCACCGGTCGTGGGTGAGCTGCGCGACCCGCTGCTGCAGCCGGAGTACACCCGCGTGCTGGCCCGCCGCCTCGGGATGGACACCGAGGATGTGCGGCGCGAGGTCGACCGCGCCGCTCGCGAGAGCGTGCGCCGCGAGGGCGACATCCCGCGCTCCTCGTCGACCGTGAGCGCAACGGCCGGGGTCGACGGCCCCGCTCCCACGCCGTCGGTCGGCGAGCCCGCACTCCGGATGAGTCTGCGAACGCTGCCGCGCACCGCCGATGCAACACTGGAGCGTGACGCCCTCATGGGAGTGCTGCAGTACGGTCACCTCGTCGACGGCGAGGAGGTGGATGCCGCGCTCGCGCTACCCATGCAGATCCCCGCTCTCGACGCGGTGCGCCAGTCCCTCGTCGCGCAGGGAGACCGCAAACGCATCGGCTGGGCGTCGAGGGCGGTGGAGTCGGTGCGCGAGCCCTACCGGTCGCTGGCGGTGGAGTTGCTGACGGCCGATTTCCCTGCATTGACGGAGGCGGAGGCCGCGGCCTACACACGCGGGCTCGCGCGCAAGCTGCGGGTGCGCGCGGTCGACCGGGAGAAGAACGAGTTGCTCGGCACGATCCAGCGGCTTCCCGCCGATTCGGAACAAGGGCGGGCGGTCCGTCTGGCGCTGCGCGAGCTGGACGCGCGCCGGCGCGCTCTCACCGAGGCGTCGCTCTGACCCCGTGGCGCGGTCGCACGCCCGGTCGCACGGTGGCGCCCACGGGTCAGAGCGGGCAGGATGAGCGCATGCCGCGTCGTGCCCCCACCGACAATCCTGCCGCGCTTCGTTGCGACGACCTCTCGATTGCGCGCGCGGGAGTGCGCGTCGTCGAAGGCGTCAGTTTCCGGGTCGACCCGGGCCGCGCGCTGGCGGTCATGGGCACGACCGGATCGGGCAAATCGACCCTCGCGACACTGCTCGCTGGCACGAGCGACGACTCGCTGTCGGTGGTGGGAGGCGACGCCTGGGTCGATGGCACGGCCGTTCGGCGCAGGGGGCGCGCTGCGCGTGTGCGCGCGTACTACACCGGGTATGTCCCGCAGCGCGCGGGAGCCGGCCTTCCGGCTCGACTGACCGTCGGAGACGTCATCGGCGAGCCGATCACGAGCCGAGATCGACGTGTCAATCAGCGCGCGCTGGCCGTCCGCGTCGCGGGGTTGCTGGACGAGTTCGAACTCCCGCTCGGCGCAGCCACCCGGTATCCCTATGAGCTGAGTTCGGGGATGCGCCAGCGTGTCGCGATCGCTCGCGCCCTCGTGCTCGGCCCGAAGGTCTTCATCGGCGACGATCCGTACGCGAACCTCGACGTCGAGGTGAGACATGCCGCGCGCGACGCGCTGCTGCGCCGGCGCGACGAGAACGGCATGGCGATTCTCATGGTGACCAACGACGCCGAAGCCGTGCGAGAGCTCGATGCCGATGTGCTGGTGCTCCGAGCAGGTCTGCCCGTCGCCTACGGGCATGGCATCGCGGATCTGCTCTGGACTCCGGACGGCGGTGCCCGCCTCGTGTCGTGAAGACGCGTATCGTGTCACGAGCACACCCCGACGTTTGCTAATATGGACGGGTTGCCCGCTCGCGGGTGATTGATCCTCGGTAGCTCAATTGGCAGAGCAGCCGGCTGTTAACCGGCAGGTTCTTGGTTCGAGTCCAAGCCGGGGAGCGAACGGCCCCAGACTCCACTCTGGGGCCGTTTTCGTTTCCACCGCTAGGCTTCGGACATGCCAGACCGTGCTGTCCCGAACCTGCCATCGCGTGATTTCGGCGGCACGGTCCGCTTCTACGGGGGTTTCGGATTCACTCCGAGCTACCGTGACGACGCGTGGCTGATCCTTCGTCGGGGCGAGCTGGTGCTCGAGTTCTTCCGATTCGACGACCTGGTGCCCGAAGCGAGCTCCTTCATGTGCAGCGTCCGCGTCGACGACGTGGACGAGCTGTACGAGGACATCAAGCGATCCGGCGTCCCCGAGCACGACGCGGGCCTTCCGCGGCTGCGACCCGTTCAGACGCAGTCCTGGGGACAGCGAGCCGGATTCCTCGTCGACGCAGACGGAACCCAGCTCACCCTGATCGAAAACGGCGCACCCGACGCCTAGCGATACCCGACCGGGCTCGCTCACCCCTCCAGATCGTCGACTCCCGGCGTCCAGGACGCGCCGGCGCGACCCCAACCGCGCTTGCGCGCGATCTTCTGGACGGTCCTCCAATCGCCGTCGTCCAGACGGTCCACGTAGAGGATGCCGTCGAGGTGGTCGAACTCGTGCTGCATGATGCGCGCACGCCAGCCGTCCACCTGGATGCGTACGGCCTCGCCGTCCAGGTCGATACCGGTGACCAGGACTTCATCCGAGCGGCGCAGGGCGAAGCGCTCACCGGGGAACGACAGGCACCCCTCGGACTCGTCGTCCGGGTCCGGCGCGCCGGGTACGGGAGGCCGCATCCACAGCTCCGGGTTGAGGATCACACCGCGCCAAGGCTGCCCCTCATCGTCTTGGTAGCTGTAGGTGTAGATGCGCAGACCCACGCCCACTTGCGGGGCGGCGAGGCCGACACCGGGCGCGGCATCCATCGTCTCGAACATGTCGGCGACGAGGGTGCGGATGTCATCGGTGATCTCGGCGACGGGATCGGCGGGGGAGTGCAGGACGGGATCGCCCATGATGCGAATCGGAAGAACAGCCACGTCCTGAGCCTATCGAGCGCACCTGGCCGTTAGTGTCGAGGGGTGCATGCCGCCCTCAACGACCTCGGAGATGTGACCGACAAGCTCGTCGGCGTCTTCGCGGACCCCGGCATCCTCATCGGCATTCCGCTCGCCCTGCTCGGCGCCGTGTTCATGTCCTTCGGCGCGCAGTATCAGCACCGCGGGGTGCAGAAGGTCGAACGTCTCACGGCGACCGCCGGGGGGACCGGTCTCACCGGCGGCCAGATCTGGAATCTGCTGCGCCGGCCATCGTGGGTGGCCGGCACCGTGATGCTGGGCCTGGCGATCGTCTGCCAGCTGTCCGCCCTGTCGTTCGCACCCCTCATCCTGGTGCAGCCGCTCGGCGCCGTCTCGTTGGTCATCACGACGCTGTTGAACGCGCGGATCAGCGGTCTCAAGCCCACGAAGCGCTCCCTCACCGCCATCGGCCTCTGCGTCGCCGGCATCTTCGTGTTCGTCACGATCGCCGCCCTGTACGCCACCGAGACCCCGATCAGCGACGGACAGCTGATCACCGTGCTGCTGATCCTCGCCGGTGTCGCCATCGTGCTCACCGCACTCTGGCTGTGGCTGCGCGCTCGCATGGGAGCACTGTTCTACATCGTCGCCGCCGGCATCATGTACGGCTTCGTCGCGACACTCGCGAAGGTCGTACTCAGCCGGATCCGCACGGGCGACTTCGAGTGGCTCACGATCGTGTGCATCGTCGCCCTGCTCACCGGCACTGCGATCGGCGCCTACTTCGTGCAGACTGCCTACGCGTCCGGCCCGCCCGACCTCGTCATCGCCGGTCTCACCGTCATCGATCCGATCGTCGCCATCGTGATCGGCCTGGCCGTGCTGCGCGAAGCCGACGGCGCCCCCCTCTGGGCCTACGGCGGCTTCGTCGTCGCCGGCGCGCTGGCCGTCACCGGCGTCTTCCAACTGGCTCGCCACCACCCGCAGGTGATCAGCGACAGCCAGGAGATCCCCATCACGCGCGGGAGCGGCGAACAGGTCTCGCCCGGATCGCAGCGCCTCACGGATGCCGTGGCGAAGGTGTGGCCCGAGCCACCCGTGCGCGATCGAGACGACCCGCGCCCCCGCTAGACTTCCGGGGACAGGGGGCGGTGGCCAAGCTGGTCAAGGCAGCGGGCTCATAACCCGACGATCGTGGGTTCAAGTCCCACCCGCCCTACCAATGACACGGTTGTGATTCCGCGTCGTTATCGGCCATAATGGGCCCACAACCACATAGGCGCCACGCATCCGACACTCAGGTCGTAGGGGAAGACGTACCTGAAGAAACGGAGAATCGCGATGGCGACCACGTCGACCCCACAGGCGCGCGGAGTGATCTACATCCACTCCGCGCCACGTGCGCTGTGCCCCCACTTGGAGTGGGCTGTCGGTCGCGCCCTCGGGCGCGCGGTGAGCTTCGAGTGGGCGGACCAACCCGTTCTCACGGGCAGTCGCCGCGCTGAGTTCTATTGGGAGGGTCCCGCCGGCACCGGCGCCGCCCTCGCGACCGCGATCCGCGGGTGGGAGCACCTGCGCTTCGAGGTCAGCGAAGACCCGACCCCGCGCTCCGATGGCGGGCGGTGGATGCACACTCCGGATCTCGGCATCCACTATGCGCAGACCGACACCGCGGGCAACGTCGTGATCGGTGAGGATCGCATCCGCTACGCGATGGAGATCGCCGCCGGCGACCCGTACGACTTGCAGCGCGAGCTCCAGGTCGCGCTCGGGTCGACCTGGGACGAGGAGCTCGAGCCGTTCCGTCACGCCAGCGACGACGCACCGGTCGTCTGGCTGCACAAGGTGGGCTGAGAGACCCGCCACCGACCTCAGACGGGTGGAGGCGCCAGTACCGGCTTCGGACGGCTTCCCGGAGACCGAGACCGCGCATCCCCGTCTGACACGAAAGACGCCCCCGCCATCCTCACGGATGCGGGGGCGTCTTCACGCGCGAATGCTCAGACCGAAGCGAAGGCGGCGACGGCGTTGTGGCCGCCGAAGCCGAACGAGTTGCTGATCGCGAGCTGCGGACCGTCGCCCAGCGGCGTCGGCGCGCCCGACAGACGGAACGGGACTGCGGGATCCTGCTCCGTGATGTTGATCGTCGGAGGGGCCACCCGGTCGCGGATGGCCAGGATCGTGAAGATCGCCTCGAGCGCGCCGGTACCACCGAGCAGATGACCGGTCGAGGCCTTCGTCGCCGACACCGGGATTTCGTCGATGCGGTCACCGAACACACTCTTCAGCGCGACGTACTCGTTCGGGTCGCCGACCGGCGTCGAGGTCGCGTGGGCGTTGACGTGGGTCACGTCGTCGGGGGAGGCATCGGCCATGGCCAGAGCCATGTTGACGGCGCGCGCGGCGCCCGTGCCCTCGGGATCGTTCGCCGTGATGTGGTACGAGTCCGCCGTGACCCCTCCGCCCACGACGACCGCGTAGATCTTCGCGCCGCGGGCCTTGGCGTGCTCCTCCGTCTCGAGGATCAGCACGCCGGCACCCTCGCCCATGACGAATCCGTCGCGGTCGATGCTGCCCGGACGCGACGCCGTCTCGGGGGAGTCGTTGCGCTTGGAGAGCGCCTGCATCGACGAGAACGAGGCGATCGTGACGGGGTGGATCACCGACTCGGTGCCTCCCGCGATCACCACGTCGGCGAGGCCGTCACGCAGGTGCTCGATGGCGTTGACGATCGACTCCGTGCTGGACGCACAGGCGCTGGCGACCGTCCGCGCATACGCGCGGGCACCGAAATGCAGCGACAGGTTGCCCGCCGCCGCATTGGGCATGAGCATCGGAACGGTCATCGGCAGCACCCGACGCGGGCCCTTCTCGCGAAGCGTGTCCCACGCATCCAGGAGGGTCCAGAGACCCCCGATGCCGGTCGCGAAATCGACCCCCAACCGTTCCGGGTCCACCTCCGGGCTCCCGGCATCCGCCCACGCCTCCATCGCGGCGACGAGCGCGAACTGCGAGGACGGGTCGAGACGCTTGGCGATCGGGCGCTCGAGCACGGTGTCCGGGCGCACGGCGGCCTGCGCCGCGAAGGTGACGGGCAGGTTGTACTGCTCGACCCAGTCGTACTCGAGGGTGCGAGCGCCGGAGGCGCCACCCAGCAGCGCGGCCCAGCTCTCCGGCGCGGTGCCCCCGATGGGGCTCGATGCGCCGATGCCGGTGACGACGATTCGGGGAATGCTCATGGTCTCCTCGGATGCTCCGGTGGGGGCACGACGGCCCCCACCGGGGTGCAGGTGGCGAGGCCTGAGGTCAGGCCTGGTTGGTGGTGATGAAGGTGACGGCGTCGCCGACGGTCTTGAGGTTCTTGACCTCTTCGTCGGGGATCGTGACGCCGAACTTCTCCTCGGCGTTGACGACGATCGTCATCATCGAGATCGAGTCGATGTCGAGGTCGTCGGTGAACGACTTCTCCAGCGCGACCTCGTCCGCCGAGATGCCGGTCTCGTCCGTGATGAGCTCGGCGAGCCCTGCGAGGACCTCGTCGTTGCTGAATGCCATGGGATTCTCCTTGTTTATCGGGGTTTCACCGGCCCTGCGGGGCCGACGTTCAGTCTAGGTGCGACGGCTGTCGCGACCGGGTATCTCGGGCCGTCAGGGAAGGACGACGACCTGCGCGCCGAAGACCAATCCGGCGCCGAATCCGATCTGCAGCGCCAGCCCGCCGGACAGTTCCGGGTGCTCGGAGAGCAGGCGGTGGGTGGCGAGGGGGATGGATGCCGCCGACGTGTTGCCGGTGGTCTCGATGTCGCGGCCGATCACGACCGTGTCAGGGAGCTTCAGCTGCTTGGCGAACTCGTCGATGATGCGCATGTTCGCCTGGTGGGGCACGAAGGCAGCGAGGTCGGAGGGCTGCACACCGGCCTCTTCCAGCGCCTGGCGGGCGACCTTGACCATCTCCCACACGGCCCAGCGGAAGACCGTCGGACCCTCCTGACGCAGCGTCGGCCAGGGTGCCGTGCCGTCGCGGAACTCGGTGAGCGTGTGGTTCATCCCGACCGCGTCGGCCTTCGAGCCGTCCGATCCCCAGACAGTGGGACCGATGCCCGGAAAGTCGCTCGGTCCGACGACCACGGCGCCGGCGCCGTCACCGAGCAGGAACGAGATCGAGCGGTCCGTGGGGTCGACGACGTCGCTGAGCTTCTCTGCGCCCACGACGACGGCGTAGTGCGCGGCGCCGGCCCGGATGAGGGCATCCGCCTGGGCGACGCCGTACGCGAAGCCCGCGCAGGCGGCGTTCAGGTCGTACGCGGCCGCGGGGTTGGCGCCGATGCGATCGGCGACGATCGCCGACACCGAGGGAGTCTGCTTCGGGTTCGAGATCGTCGCGACGATCACGGCGTCCACCAGCGACGGGTCGATACCGGCGCCGGCGATGGCCTCGGCCGCGGCGTCGGCAGCGAGTTCGATCGCCGTCGTTGCGGCATTCGCGCGCACACGCGTGATGATGCCGGTGCGCTGGCGGATCCACTCATCGCTGGAGTCGATGGGGCCCACGAGGTCATCGTTGGGCACGGCGTTCTCGCCACGGGCAGCGCCGTAGGCGTAGATGCGGGTGTGTGCCGGTCCCGTCGCCTGGACGAGGGTCGGTCGGGTGGGCGCGTCGGTCACGCGTCGCCTCCTGTCAGCAGGGCGGCCGCAGCCGCGAGGTCGTCGGGTGTCTTCACGGCCACGGTGGGCACGCCGCGGAGGGCGCGCTTCGCAAGGCCCGTCAGCGTTCCGGCCGGCGCGAGCTCGATGATGCCGGTGACCCCCGCATCCGCGAACGATTCCATGCACAGATCCCAGCGGACGGGGGAGGAGACCTGCGCGACGAGTAGGTCGAGCGCCTCGCGGCCGCCGTCCACCCGGGCGCCGTCGCGGTTGGTCCAGAGCGTGAGACGGGGGTCGGATGCCGAGACCTCGGCGGCCGCGGCGCGCAGGGTGTCGACGGCCGACGCCATGTAAGACGTGTGGAAGGCGCCGGCCACCTGCAAGGGGATGACGCGGCTGCCGGCGGCGGGGTGGGCCGCAAGCTCCGAGAGGGCGTCCAGCGCGCCTGCGGCGACGATCTGTCCGGCGCCGTTGTGGTTGGCCGCGGTGAGCTCCAACTCGTCGAGCAGAGCGAGCACGGCGTCGCGGTCGCCGCCGAGGATCGCGCTCATGCCCGTCTGCTCTTGCGCGGCGGCATCGGCCATGGCCCGTCCGCGAAGCCCGACCAGACGCATGCCGTCGTCGTCGCTGAGGACGCCAGCGGCGACGAGGGCCGCCACCTCACCGACCGAATGTCCGGCGACGCCGGCAGGCGAGACGCCCGCGGCATCCTGGAGAGCGGCGTACGACAGCAGGCTCGCCGCGACGATCAAGGGTTGCGCGACCGCCGTGTCACGAATGCGGTCGGCGTCCCACTCGGTGCCGGCGGACACGAGGTCCACCTGCGCCGCTTCTGCATAGCGTTCGAGACGCTCGCGGGATCCCGCGAGTTCGAGCCACGGTGTCAGGAACCCGGGGGTCTGCGACCCCTGACCGGGGAAGACGGTGATGATCACGTGCCTATCCTTCCAAGTTCTGCGCCGCCGCGCTGGCGACGACGTCACAACAAAAGCGAGATGCTTTGTGTCAGAGCGACAACGGCACGAGGCTCAGTCCGCGCGCGCGGACCGTCGCGCTGCGCTTCCGCGCCGTCGCGTCGCCTCCGTGCCGATCGATCCGATGATGAGCGCCGTCTGCAGGATGAGGGCCTCACGCGGGCCGGTCGCATCCCAGCCGATGACATCGGAGACCCGCTTGAGTCGGTAGCGCACGGTGTTGGGATGGACGAACAGCTCGCGGGCGGTCGCCTCGAGGGAGCGGCCATTGTCGAGATAGCTCCACAGGGTCGCGACCAGATCGGCCGAGTGCGCCTGCAGAGGACGGTAGATCCGCTCGACGAGCGTCGCCTTCGCCATGGCGTCGCCGGCGAGGGCACGCTCGGGCAGCAGGTCGTCGGCTTCGACGGGGCGCGGCGCGTGGCGCCAGGCACCGGCGACGGCGAAGCCCGCCAACGCGGCACGGGCGCTGAGCCCGGCATCCACGAGTGCGGGCACCGTCGGCCCCAGCACGAGATGCCCCGGCCCGAAGCCCGGCTCCAGACGGAGGGCGATCTCCGTGAACGGCAGCTCTTCGGCGACGGGCTCACGCCCGGGCAGCACGGCGCGGCCGATCACGAGCACGAGACGAGATCCCTGCACGCCGATGAGGACATCGACACCCAGCTTGCGTGCCACTCGGCGCAGATGATCGACGTCCAGTTGCGGCGGAGTCGTGCCGACGAGAACCGCGACCTCGCCGTGGCCGTGCCAGCCGAGGGCGGCGATGCGGCTGGGCAGCTCCTCGTCTGCTTCGCCGGTGAGGATGGAGTCGACGACCAGCGCTTCCAGGCGCGCATCCCACAGCCCGCGCGCCTCCGCCGCCCGCGCGTACACGTCCGCGGAGGCGAAGGCGACCTCGCGGGAGAACAGCAGGATGCTCTCGCGGAGATCCTCCGCCTTTCCCGCGACGCGTTCCTCCGTGACGGCGACGGTGACGCGGATCAGCTGGAGAGTCTGTGTCAGGCTGACGCTGCGCAGCAGCTCACGGGGAGCAGCGGCGAAGATGTCGGCAGCGATCCACGGCGTCGAGCCGGGATCCTCGTACCACTGGATGAACGACGCGATGCCCGCCTGCGCCACCAGGCCCACCGCCGAGCGACGGGCCGGAGGCATGTCGGCGTACCAGGGCAGCGACTCTTCGAGCCGCTTGATGGTCGCCGTGGCCAGGTCTCCGGAGACCCGGCGGAGCCACGCGAGTGTCTCCGCCTTCTCCTGAGGGGTGGGGCGGGCGGGCATCGAATCGATCAGCTTTCGCCGCCGGCGTTTCCGCTCGTTCCGGCGGTCACATCGTGCAGGCGGTACTTCTCGATCGCCTGTGCCGACAGCGACCGGTCGACGAGCCCTTCGTCGGCCAGCGCCTGCAGGGCACGGACGACGATGGACGGTCCGTCGATCTTGAAGAACCGACGCGCCGCGGCCCGGGTGTCGGAGAAGCCGAAGCCGTCCGCGCCGAGGGTGACGTAGCGACGGGGAACCCACTCGCGGATCTGGTCCTGCACCGCGTGCATGTAGTCGCTGACGCCCAGGACGGGGCCCGCGGTGTCGCGAAGCTTCTCGGTGAGGTACGCGGTGCGCGGCTCGGCCAGCGGGTTCAGGAAGTTGTGCTCGTCGGCGGCGAGTCCGTCGCGGCGCAACTCCGTCCAGCTCGTGACCGACCACACATCGGCGGCCACACCCCAGTCCTCGCGCAGCAGCTGCTGGGCCTCGAGCACCCACGGCACACCCACACCGGACGCGAGCAGCTGCACGCGATGTCCGTCACCGGCCCCCTCCGAGATGCGGTGGATGCCGCGGACGATGCCCTCGACGTCGACGCCCTCGGGCTCGGCGGGCTGCACCAGCGGCTCGTTGTAGAGCGTGATGTAGTACATGACGTTCGGATCGGGGTGGTTGCCGCCGTACATCCGCTCCAGGCCGGAGCGGACGATGTGGGCGATCTCGTACCCGTACGCGGGGTCGTACGACACGGTGGCCGGGTTCGTCGAGGCCAGCAGGTGGGAGTGGCCGTCGGCGTGCTGGAGTCCCTCACCGGTCAGCGTCGTGCGGCCCGCGGTGGCACCCATGATGAAACCACGCGCCATCTGGTCGGCGGCGGCCCACTGCGCGTCGCCGGTGCGCTGGAAGCCGAACATCGAGTAGAAGATGTAGACCGGGATCAGCGGCTCACCATGCGTCGCGTACGAGGTTCCCGTGCCGGTGAACGCCGCCACCGCTCCGGCCTCGTTGATGCCGACGTGCATGATCTGTCCCTGCGGGCTCTCCTTGTAGGCGAGCAGCAGTTCCCGGTCGACCGACGTGTAGTTCTGGCCGTTCGGGTTGTAGATCTTGGCGGTCGGGAAGAAGGCGTCCAGACCGAACGTGCGCGCCTCGTCGGGGATGATCGGCACGATGCGGTTGCCGAAGTCCTTCGAGCGCAGGAGGTCCTTCAGCAGGCGGACGAACGCCATGGTGGTCGCGACCTCCTGCGTTCCGGATCCCTTCTTCGGCAGCGCGTACGCACTGTCGTCGGGGAGGCTGATCGGAACGTGGTGGGTACGGCGCTCCGGGAGGAACCCGCCGAGGGCGCGACGCTTCTCCACCATGTACTGGATCGTCTCGTCTTCCATACCGGGGTGGAAGTACGGCGGCGCGTACGGGTTCTCCTCCAGCTGAGCGTCGGAGACGGGGATGCGCATCGAGTCGCGGAAGTGCTTGAGGTCGTCGAGCGTCATCTTCTTCATCTGGTGCGTCGCGTTGCGCCCCTCGAAGTGATGACCCAGGCCGTAACCCTTGATCGTCTTGGCGAGGATGACCGTCGGCTGACCCTTGTGCTCGGTCGCCGCCTTGTAGGCAGCGTAGAGCTTCTGGTAGTCCAGACCGCCGCGGCGGAGCTTTCCCCAGATGTCCTCGTCGGACCAGTCCTTGACCATGGCTGCGGTGCGCTCGTCACGACCGAAGAAGTGGTCGCGGATGAACTTTCCGTCCTCGGCGCGATACGTCTGGAAGTCACCGTCCGGGGTGGTGTTCATCAGGCGCACGAGGGCGCCGTCGGTGTCGACCTGCAGCAGCTCGTCCCAGCCGCGGCCCCAGACGACCTTGATGACGTTCCAGCCCGCACCGCGGAAGAACGCTTCGAGTTCCTGGATGATCTTGCCGTTGCCACGCACGGGGCCGTCGAGGCGCTGCAGGTTGCAGTTCACGACGAACGTGAGATTGTCCAGGCCCTCGTTGGCGGCGACCTGGAGCTGTCCGCGGCTCTCGACCTCGTCCATCTCTCCATCGCCGAGGAACGCCCAGACGCGGGAGTTGGAGAGGTCCTTGATCCCTCGGTTGGTCAGGTACTTGTTGGTCATCGCCTGGTAGATGGCGTTGATGGGGCCGAGGCCCATCGACACGGTCGGGAACTGCCAGTACTCCGGCATGAGACGCGGGTGCGGATAGGAGGGGATGCCGTCCGGTGCCTTCGACTTCTCCTGCCGGAAGCCGTCGAGCTGATCGGCCGACAGACGTCCCTCGAGGAACGAACGGGCGTAGATGCCGGGGGAGGCGTGACCCTGGATGAAGATCTGGTCTCCACCGTTGGGGTCGTCGAGACCACGGAAGAAGTGGTTGAAGCCGACTTCGTACAGCGAGGCGGACGACGCGTAGGTGGAGATGTGACCTCCGACGCCGATGCCCGGACGCTGCGCGCGATGCACGGTCAGTGCAGCGTTCCAGCGGATCCACCGGCGATACCGGCGCTCGAGCTCCTCATCACCGGGGAACTCGGGCTCGTTCTCCGGAGCGATCGTGTTGATGTAGTCGGTCGTCGGCACCTGGGGAACGTTCAGCTGCAGCTCGTGCGACTTGTTGAGCAGGCTGAGCATGATCTCGCGGCCACGCCCGGCGCCCTTGCTGTCGACGAGCTGCTGGAGCGATTCCTGCCACTCGTGCGTCTCTTCGGGGTCGCTGTCCTGCGGGCCCTGGGAGTACGGATCCTGATCGTTGACCGTCACGAGACACCTTTCTTCGTCTGGCAGATCATGCCAGGGACGGGGCTTCTGATACGCGCGGCTTTGTGCAGCGTCGACAACGCATCCTGGATCAGCCTAGTCACATCTCGCTGGAGTGGATCGCGCCGGCAGCGAGTGGCCCCCGCGCGGTGCGCGTCACGCACGGAGTCGTCAGGGCAAACTCCTCGGTGCTGCGAGGAAGGCGTCGATGATCGCCCACGTCGCCGCAGGTTCCTCGAGGTGGGGGAGGTGCCCTGCGTCCGGGATCTCCGCGAACGATGCCTCGCCGATCGCCGCCGCGACTGCGCGACCGTAGGCCGGTGTGACGATCCGATCGCTCGCGCCATACAGGAGCAGGGTCGGGACCTCGATCGCGCCCACGCGCTCGAGCAGGGTCGCGTCGCTCATCGTGGGGCCGGTCAGCGCCGCCATCGCCTGCCGGTTGGACTGCAGGACGGCACGCTCCGCTTCCGACATCGTTGCCGGGTTTCGGTATCCGCGCTCGGCGTCGTGCCACGCCGCTTCCGCGAGGCCGCGCGCGTCGAGCGCGAAGAAGTCTGCGCCCGGCTCGCCCTCGATCACGAGGCCGGTCCCGTCGATACTGACGATCGCGCCCATCGTGCCACCATCCTGTGGGTCGCCGGCTGCCTGCACACCCATCTCGAGCGCGATCCACCCGCCGATCGACGAACCGACGACGACGACGTCGCGCTCGTCGTCGGCGCGCAGGCGTGCGAGGTAGACCTTCGCAAGATCGGCGATCGATGCGATGTCGTCGGTGCGGGCCGTCCCGTCCCAACCCGGATGTGTGGGCGCGATCACACGCATCGATGTGCCCAGGTGAGCGACGATCGGCGCCACGGTTGCGGGACCACCGCCGCCGTGCAGAACGAGTGCGGTGCGGGTGAGATGTCTGGGTGTCACGATCATTTCCTTATCAATATGTTTATCTACGAATGTTGATACGCTAGCACCGTGGCAACGAATCTCGAACTGCTGGGCCAGGCGATCAAGCGCGCGCAGTATCGCAACCATCGGGCACTGGACGCTGCACTGCGCGACGCCGGTGTGACGCTCGTGCAATGGGACGCGCTGCGCGCGATCGATCGGATGCCGGGAGCAACCGGGCACACGCTGGCGTCAGCCACTTTCCAGAGCGATCAGGCCTTCGGCACCCTCGCCAATCGCCTGCTCGGCCGTGGGTTGATCGAGCGGACGGCGGGGCGGGGTCGGCGCATCGAGCACACCCTCACCGCGGCCGGTCGAGCAGCCCTGGCCGAGGGGAATCGCATCGCCGACGCAGTACGAGAGGCACTGTTCGCTCCTCTCGATGAGGCCGCACGGGAGAGCCTGGCCGCCATTCTCGAGAACCTCGTCGGCCACGACATCGAATCATGAGTGGGCCCTGCCGGGATCGAACCGACGACATCCACGGTGTAAACGTGGCGCTCTACCAGCTGAGCTAAAGGCCCTGACGTCGACAGTCTACGAGTTCGCGGTGCTCACTCGTCGCGTCCGACCACCGTCGGCTCCGCGGGATTGAGATACGGATCGCCGTCACGGCCGAGCCGGGAGTGCCCACGCGAGTAGGCGACGTAGACCACGACGCCGATGACCAGCCACACGAGGAATCGCAGCCACGTCTCCACCGTCAGGTTGAGCATCAGATAGAGACAGATCAGCGCGGCCAGAAGCGGCAGGACGGGGCTCCAGGGCACGCGGAAGCCCCGCTTCAGATCCGGCCGGGTGCGGCGCAGCACGACCACTCCGACCGAGACGAGCACGAACGCCGACAGCGTTCCGATGTTGACCATCTCCTCGAGGACTCCGACGGGGGTGAGCCCGGCCACAAGTGCGACGACCACGGTGACGATGATCGAGATGACCCATGGTGTGCGCCGCGTCGGGTGCACCTTCGCGAGCTGCTGGGGGAGCAGGCCGTCGCGCGACATTGCGAAGATGATGCGGGTCGCACCGATGAGCAACGTGAGCACGACGGTCGTCAGACCGGCGACGGCTCCCGCGGAGATCACCGTCGCCATCCAGGTCTGCCCATGGAAAGCGAAGGCGTTCGCGAGCGCCGCGGCCGGGTCGAGCTCGTCGAAGCGCACCATGCCCGTCACGACGAGCGCCACCGCGCAGTACAGCAGCGTGCAGATCGCAAGAGACGCGATGATGCCGATGGGAAGGTCCCGCTGCGGGTTCTTGGTCTCCTCCGCCGTGGTGGCGACCACATCGAACCCGATGTACGCGAAGAACACGAGCGCGGCTCCGGCGAAGATGCCGCCGACACCGAACGCCATGGGCGCCGAGCCGGAGATGAACTGCAGCAGCGGCTGCATGAGGCCCGTCGCGGCCTCGCGCGGCGCGGCATCCGGGATGAACGGCGAGTAGTTCGCGGGGTTGACGAACATGATCCCCGCGACGATCACGAACAAGACGATGAAGAGCTTCACCCCGACCAGCACGAGGTTCACGCGCATCGATTCGCGGATGCCGAGTGTCATGAGGGCACCGAGCACGACGACGAGGACGATCGCCATCACATCGACCGCACCCCCGTAGCCGATCACGGCGGGCAGCGGGATGCCGAGCTGCCCGAGGAGAACGCCGAGGTAAGCGCTCCAGCCCTGAGCCACGACGCTCGCACCGAGGAACATCTCGAGGATGAGATCCCACCCGATGATCCAGGCGAACAGCTCGCCGAGCGACGCGTAGGAGAACGTGTACGCGGATCCCGAGACGGGCACCGTGGAGGCGAACTCGGCGTAGCACATCGCCGCCAAGGCGCACGCGATCGCCGCGATGACGAAGCTGACGACGACGGCGGGGCCGGCGACCTCATGGGCGGCGCGACCCGTGAGCGTGAAGATGCCGGCGCCGATCACGACACCGACGCCGAAGACCGTGAGATCGAGGGCTGACAGCGACTTGCGGAGCCGGAACTCCGGCGCTTCGGTGTCGGCGATGGACCGTTCGATCGACTTCGTGCGCATCAGGCTCATGGCGTCTCCCTGCGAGAACGAACGGCACCCTCGCAGCGCCGCGGTTGGTGTGGTCATGCTAGTGGGGCGCGACCTCACCGGGGATGCACTGTCCACGTGTCGCGGTAGGTTGGGACCGTGAAGTCCCGACCCGCAGACCAGCAGCTCCTGCTCGAACTCGCCAACCTCGACGGCGTGATCCGGGCCGCCGAGCACGCCCGCCGCACCCCCGAGCAGGCCGGTCGCGTCCAAGAGCTGCTCGCTCGCCGGCAGAGCCTGTCCGCGGAACTGACGACGCTGTTGGGGCGCCGCGACGACATCACCGCCGAACTGGCGCGGGTGGAGTCGGACGTCGCCGTGGTCGAGGCGCGGGCCGCCCGAGATGCCGAACGACTCGCGTCGTCGGCGAACGCCAAGGAAGCTCAGGGCCTCGAGCACGAACTGGCCTCGCTCGCCAATCGCAAGAGCGACCTCGAAGACGCCGAGCTCGAACTGATGGAGCAGCTCGATGCCGCCCAGACCGCCGTTTCCGCAAAGGAAGAGACGATCGCCGCGGTGAACGAGGAGGGCGCTCGTCTCAGCGCGGCGGCGAAGGACGCGGTGGCGGCGGCCGCCGCCCGGGGGGAGGCGGCGACCCGCGACCGCGCCGCGGTCGCCGCGCGCGTACCCGCCGATCTGCTGGCGATGTACGAGCGTCTCGCTGCCCGCGGCGTCGGAGCCGGCCTGTTGCACCGTAAGACGTGCGAGGCGTGCCGCATGGTGCTGTCCGGAACCGATCTGCAGACGATTCGACAGGCCTCCGACGATGACGTCGTGACCTGCCCGGAGTGCGGGGCGATTCTGGTACGCACCAACGAATCGGGGCTGTGACGACCAGCAGCGCGGCGGCGATCGCGCCGCGCTGGCGACTCGTGGCGAGCGAGGGCGACACCGTCGTCATCACGACGGTCGACGCCGACCTCGACGTCACGGACGTGCAGCGCCGCTCACGGGAGAACTGGTGGGACGCGGACGAGGCCGGCACACGATGGGTGTGGTCGGATACGAATCGTTGGTATCCCGGCATCCTGGACGCGCGATCGGTGGTCGCGCGGTGTCACGATCTTCGCCTGACCCACGCGATCCTCCGCCGCAGTGCGCTCGTCACCGACCCGGATGCCCTTCGGACAGCGACGCAGTGGGATGTTGCTGCCACAGAGGAGGTGCCGCCCGTGACGGTGCCCACCCTTTTCGACGTCGAGGCCACTGTCCCCGCCGGCGTCCCGGATGATCCGGACGAGGTGCTCGCGGAGTTCCGCCGGCAGCAGCAGGCTGTTCGCAGCTCATCCGAGGCCGCGCGGTTGCGCCTGCTCGTGGCGGCGGAGTCAGCCGGAGCGCTCCTGGCCGTCGAGATGCACAGCGCCGGACTGCCCTGGGATCGGGGGACCCACGAGCACATCCTGGAGGAGACGCTCGGCACACGTCCGCCCCCGGGAGAACAGCCCGAACGCGTGCGCGAGGCCGCGGCGCGGGTCCGCGAGGCGCTCCAGGATCCGACGGCGAATCTCGACTCCCAGCCCAAGCTGCTACGCAGCCTTCATCGCGTCGGCATCGCCGCGGACTCCACGAATCGATGGGAGCTCGCCGAGTACGACCATCCCGCGATCGCCCCACTGCTCGTCTACAAGAAGCTCACGCGGTTGATGAGCGCCAATGGCTGGGGGTGGCTCGACGAGTGGGCGCCCCACGGTCGATTCCGTCCCGTGTACGTTCCCGGCGGCGTCGTCACCGGACGGTGGGCATCGTCCGGGGGCGGAGCGCTGCAGATCCCGCGCCAGCTGCGCCCCGCGGTGCGCGCAGACCCCGGCTGGTGTCTCATCGTCGCGGACGTGGCTCAGCTGGAACCGCGGGTCCTGGCGGCGATGTCCTCAGACGAGGCCCTCGCCGCCGCGGCGCGCGGACAGGACCTGTACGAGGGCATCGTCAGCAGCGGTGTCGTCCACACGCGGCAAGAGGCGAAGATCGCCGTCTTGGGGGCGATGTACGGCGCGACGACGGGTGACAGCGGACGGCTGGTGCCTGCCCTGCGACGCGCTTACCCTCGCGCGATGGGTCTCGTGGATGCCGCCGCGGCGACGGGGGAGCAGGGCGGCGTGGTCTCGACCTGGCTCGGACGGACCAGTCCCGGCGCATCGACGCACTGGCGCGACATCCAGTCCGCCGCCGCGCTGCCGGAGGCGACGGAGAGCGATCGGACGCGGGCACGGCGCGCCGCACGCGATCGCGGGCGTTTCACCCGCAACTTCGTCGTGCAGGGCACGGCAGCCGAGTGGGCGCTCGCGTGGCTCGCCGACCTCCGTGGTCGACTGGCGGCGCTCCCGCCGGTCGACGAGAGGGATGCGGCACGGAACTCCGGGGCCGTATTCGAGCGGCGTCCGCACCTGGCCTTCTTCCTGCACGACGAGATCATCGTCCATACACCTGTCGTGCACGCCGACGCCGTGGCCGACGCCGTGGGTCAGGCCGCCGACGGCGCAGCGCGCCTGCTCTTCGGACGGTTTCCGGTCGACTTCCCCCTCGACCTCCGCATCGCGCAGGACGCCGCCAAGAGCTGACCGCGGCAGCACCGTCCGCACCCGCTCGCCCTCAGCCGCACGCCGTCGACGCCACCTCGGCGACGCTGACGTCGTTCATCATCGGCGTGTGCACGAGCACCGGTCGCAGCTGCGCGCCGTTCTTCGCGACGAACCCGAACGCGAGCGTCTTCTGCTCGCCGGGCCGCAGCGTCACCCGCGCCAACGAGGCGGAGGAGTCACTGCCGTCGGCCGCGGTCGCGGACACGTCCACGCCGTCGAGCGTCACACCGCCGACGAACCACTCGCGGGGGACCATCACCGTCACATCGGTCGTGATATCGCCGGGCGCGGCGGGATTCGCTGCTCCCGTCATCGATTCCGCGAACGTGCGCGCGCCGGCCGGCGCAGCGCTTCTGAGAGTCACGGCGACCGTCACGTCGGCGGCGCCGTCCGCGCGGCACGTCCGCACGGACGCCGCGAGATCGACGTGGAGGAACGTGTCCATCTTTCCGGTCGTCGCGTCGTTGAAGTACACGCCCACGGCATCGGGCCCGGCAGCTCGGAACCTCCCCAGCGTTCCGGAGAACGCCCCGTCGGTCACCGCGACCTGTTCGTCACTGTGCGTGCTGAAGATCGAGATCCGCCCGTCGGCGACCGGCTTGGCGAGCGCTCGCACCCAGCGCAGGGGGTCGATGGGCGCAGACGTGATCTGAGCGAAAAGGCGGTCGAACAGGTCGCGCTGCACCGCCGTCTGCTCGACGGGCGTCTTGTCGAGATACGGCGTGACGAGCACGTCACCCACGACATCGGCAGGATCGACGATCGTGCCGTCGCCGAGGGTGATCGGTCCCGTGATCGTGAGCATCGCGGTGAGCACCGCAGGATCGATCGCAATCACCGCGTCTGGAGCCGGACGGCCGATCGACTGCCACCAGGCCGAGGCCAATCGGGCGCTCAGCGCGAAGTCAGTCGTCATGGTCGCGTTCATGACGAATCGTCCGGGGGACTGTCCGTAGAGAGTCACGAGATCAGCGGGCAGTTCTGCGATCGGCGTCTCGCGATGAGGGAACATGCTCGAGTCGACCTGGTCGACCACCGCGAGCCGGTCACCGTCGGCGCGCAGCAGGATGAACGATCCGGTGATACCCCCACCCGTGCGCACTTCAGCCGAGTTCTGCACCATGACCAGGATCGATCGGGCCCCGTGCGCTCCCAGCATCGCCGGCAGGATCTGGGCGACCGAGGCTGCCTCCGCCATGGTCGGAGCCGCCGCGGCGACCGCAGCACGCAGACGCGCAGTCGCTGCCTCGACAGGCCCGACCAGACCCGCGGTCGACATGCCGCCCAACGACCCGTCGACACGCGAGAAGACCGCGGCGAAGTCGTCCACCGGCTGCGCGGCCGCCGACACCGCCGTCAGGTCGAACCCTCCCTCGCCGCTGCGCGACGGCGTCGAAACGTGCAGCACCGGTTGCGCGGCGACGGCGAGGTCGCGCACGCTCTCCGCGACGATGCGCACCGCCGCGGTGTTGGCTCCGATGATCGGGACGGCTTCTGTGGCCCGCCAGATCGGATCGGTCGTCAACTCCGCCGCGCGACGCGCGTGCTGTTCGGCGTCGGTCACCACGGCGGCGAGTGCGTCGACGTCGCCCGCCGCCATCGCCGAGCTCAGCCGCGGCTGGAGGGCGGCGACGTCGTCCAGCTCGCCTTTGGCCATCCACCCGCGGATGCCGAGCCACGCCAAGCCCAGCACGACGACGCCGACGGCGACCAGGACGACGGCCCCGATGCGACGCCGGCGGGAACGCCGGCGGTCGCGGTCGCGGTGCTGCGCTGAGCCGGTGGTGGCCTCAGTCACGGGCGCGACGGGTGCGGCGCACGTACAGCAGCACACCTCCACCGACGAGCAGGACGACCGCCCCGCCGAGGAGCGGAAGCACCGCGGCGACGTCGCCTCCCGTCGCCGGCAGCGACATGCCGGCCGCCGCGACGGCACCCGACATTCCGACACCCGCCGGATCGGTCAGGCACGCCGACGTGGACGGCGGGTACGACAGGGCGACGCGCAGCGACGGGTTGACCTCCACAACAGCGGAGATGTCGCCCCGGGTCCACGCGAAGTTGCCCGACGATGCAACCCACTGACCGTTCTCGAACGCCCATCCGGGCCATCCGTTGCCGACGCCGTTCGCGTCGACGGACGCGCCGGGCCACAGGACGCGCCCCGACAGTCGCCCGTTGACCAGCTCCCCGAGCGGGATCGTGGTCGACTGGTTGCCGTCGCTCAGCACGATGCGGGCCGTGTGGCTCGTGGCAAGTCCGCTCGGATCGGTCATGACGACCGAGTAGTTGATCCATGGAACGTCGGATTCGCACGACGGTGCGACCATCGTGCCGACCAAGGTCGGCGCCGGTGGCGTGTCGGGCCCGTACCCGTCGGAATCGGCGGCGACCGCGGCCGTCGCACCCCCCGACAGCAACAGGACGGCGAGAACAGCGGACAGTGTGTACTTGCGCATGATGAATGCCTCCCCCAGGCGATGCGAGCCCAAACCCCCCAGCCGGGTCTCGTGGCGACACCGTATCACGATCGACCGTTGCCGACCAGTAGGATCGAGAGCGCGAATGGGTCGGCTGGACGGTCGCGTGGCGGGGTCATCCCGCACCGAGGAACGTCCGGGCTCCACAGGGCAGGGCGGTGGGTAACACCCACCCGGAGCAATCCGCGAGACAGTGCCACAGAGAGCAGACCGCCCCGGACTCCGCCGGTCGGAGCACCGGGGTAAGGGTGAAAGGGTGGTGTAAGAGACCACCGGGATCGTGGTGACACGATCCGCACGGTAAACCTCGCCCGGAGCAAGGCCAGACAGGGGATGCCGACGCGGCTCGCCGAGTCCCCGGGTAGGCCGCTGGAGCGGCACGGCAACGTGTCGCCGAGAGAGATGACCGTCCACGGAGCATCAGCTCCCGGACAGAACCCGGCGTACAGGCCGGCCCATTCGCCCCGTCGGTCAGACGGCCAGCGCAGCCGCGCCGATGATCCCGGCGTTGTTGCGATGCGTGGCGGGCACGATCGGTGTCGTCAGCGTCAGCATCGGCAGAAATTCGTCGGCGTGCTTGGAGACGCCGCCGCCGACGATGAAGAGGTCGGGGCTGAGCAGGAACTCGAGGTAGCTGTAGTACCACTGCAGGCGCTTCGCCCACTTCTTCCAGGTGAGCTCGTCGCGCTCCATCGCCGAGTAGGCGGCCCAGGCCTCGGCATCCTTGCCGTGGTTCGCCCGCTGCAGGTGACCGAGCTCGGCGTTCGGGATGAGCGCGCCGTTGTAGAGCATCGCCGTGCCGATGCCCGTGCCCAGGGTCGTCAGCAGCACCAGCCCGGGAACATCGCGCGCGGCACCGTAGCGCGCCTCGGCGACACCGGCGACGTCAGCATCGTTGGCGAAGTGGATCTCGCGCCCCAGTCCGTCCTCGAAGAACTTCTCGGCTTCGAACCCGACCCAGGTCTCGGCGACGTTCGCCGCGGACAGGGTCTTGCCGTTCTTGACGATCGCCGGGAAGGCGACGCCCAGGGGAATGTCGGCATCGCTGACGCCGAGCGTCTCGAGAACGGTCTTCACCGCGCCCAGCACGTCGTCCGGCTCTGCGCCGGCCGGTGTCGGAACCTTGACACGGTCGCTGAGCAGGTTTCCCCCCTCCAGATCCACGAGGGCACCCTTGATGCCGGTTCCGCCGATGTCCACACCGACCGCGCGGGTCGCCTTCGTCGTCATGGCGTCCAGCCTATCCAGGTCGTCGGTGCCGCTCGTTAGGATCGAGCCAGAGCCCGCAGATCGGGACCGGTGGGCGTACGCCCCGACAGGAAGGACGCGCCATGACGTCAGGCGAAGACAAGTACTGGTACAACTTCTCCACCGGCGCCGTGGAGCGCGGCTTCGAGTCGCCGGCGATCGACCGCGCCGGCCCGTTCGACACCGCCGAGGAGGCGGCCAACGCTCCGCAGCTGCTCGCCCAGCGCTCTCGCGAATGGGCCGAGGACGACGAGCGCGAGAACGACTGACGCGCGCCCGGCGACACGTCGGACACGAGCCGGGACCGATAGTCTGGGCGTGGGCCCGGCTTCCCTTCGAAGCGGCATCTGAGAAGCGGCATCTGAGAGGACGCGATGGACAAGCAGCGGGACTTCGTACTGCGCACGATCGAAGAGCGGGGCGTGAAGTTCGTCCGCCTCTGGTTCACCGATGTGATCGGCACCCTGAAGTCGGTCGCGATCGCTCCGGCCGAAGTCGAAGGGGCGTTCACCGAGGGACTCGGCTTCGACGGCTCGGCGATCGAAGGACTCACGCGCTCCTACGAGTCGGACCTTCTGGCGCACCCCGACCCGACGACGTTCCAGACTCTTCCGTGGCGCGGGGAGATCGACCCCACGGGTCGCATGTTCTGCGACATCACGACTCCCGACGGGCAGCCGGCGGTCGCAGATCCCCGCCACGTGCTCAAGCGCACGCTCGCGAAAGCGGCGGATGCCGGGTTCACGTTCTACACGCACCCCGAGATCGAGTTCTACCTGCTCAAGTCGTCATCTTTCGGGGCGGAAGGCCCCGAGCCGGTCGATTCGGCCGGGTACTTCGACAACGTTCCCGGCGGCACCGCGCACGACTTCCGCCGTCGCAGCGTCCGCATGCTGGAGGACCTCGGCATCTCCGTCGAGTACAGCCACCACGAGGGCGGTCCCGGTCAGAACGAGATCGACCTGCGCTACGCCGACGCCCTCGCCACCGCCGACAACATCATGACCTTCCGGACCGTGGTCAAAGAGGTCGCGATCGAGCAGGGCGTCTACGCGACGTTCATGCCGAAGCCCCTCTCCGGCAAGCCCGGCAGCGGCATGCACACCCACATGTCGCTGTTCGAGGGCGACCAGAACGCCTTCTACGAGGAGGGCGCGCAGTACCAGCTCTCCAAGACGGGCCGACAGTTCATCGCCGGCCTGCTGACCCACGCGAACGAGATCGCGGCCGTGACCAACCAGTTCGTCAACTCGTACAAGCGCCTCTGGGGCGGCGATGAGGCCCCCAGCTTCATCTGCTGGGGCCACAACAACCGCTCCGCCCTCGTGCGCGTGCCCATGTACAAGCCGAACAAGGGGCAGTCCACGCGCGTCGAGTACCGTGCGCTGGATTCTGCCGCGAACCCCTACCTTGCCTTCGCGCTCATGCTGGCCGCCGGCCTCAAGGGGATCGAGGAAGGATACGAGCTTCCCCCCGAGGCCGAGGACAACGTGTGGTCGCTGACGGATTCCGAGCGGCGTGCGCTCGGATACGCACAGCTGCCCGCGAGTCTGGACCACGCCCTCGAGTACATGGAGGAGTCGGAGCTGGTCGCCGAGACTCTCGGCGAGCAGGTCTTCAACTACGTGCTGCTCAACAAGCGTCGCGAGTGGCAGGAATACCGCGCGCAGGTGACGCCGTTCGAGTTGAAGAGCAACCTGGAGATGCTCTGAGCCGTGTCGTCGAACGAGCGCACGTCGGTTCTCACACAACTGGCGCGCGACGGATTCGGTGAGCTCGGCGACGCCGATGCGCTGCTGACCGAGCTCGTGGATGCGCTCGGAATGGGACGGCAGGAGATCCTGCGCGGAGCCGCAGAGGCGGGCGACCCCGACGCGGCTCTGTCCGCGCTGGCGCGCATCGCCCGACGTGACGGGCCCGCCGTCGCGGAGGCGCTGCGTCGCGTCTCCTCGACCGTGTGGCGGCTGCTGGGCGCCTCCAACGGCTTCGCGGACTTCTACCTGCGCCATCCCGACGAGCTGGCTCACCTCACGGGCGCGGGCACACCGCTGCCAACGGCCGACGAACTTCGAGCAGAGCTCACGAGCGCGGTCGGAGCGGATGCCGAGGGCTTCGCCGCCAGCGGCGACGAGAGCGCGTGGGTGGCGCTGCGTGTGCGCTATCGCCGGATGCTGGCGCGCATCGCGACCTATGACCTCGGCGCCCACGATGCAGTCGAGGTCTTGGCGCCCGTGGCCGCCAGCCTCGCGGACGCGGCGGGGGCAGCTCTGGAGGCATCGCTGTGCGTGGCACGTACACGAGTCGCCGGCGGTGCCCCCGGCTCCGGATTGTTCCCCCACGAGCAGGTCTCTGCCACCCGGCTCGCGATCATCGGGATGGGCAAGACGGGCGCTCGAGAGCTCAACTACGTCAGCGATGTCGACGTGATCTTCGTCGGCGGTGGCTCGGATGAACTCGTCGAGCGGGTGGGGGAGAGCCGCGTCATCGACATCGCCACGCGACTCGCCGTGCAGACCATGCGGGGCATCTCGGGCATGGAGGTCGAGCCGCCGTTGTGGGAGGTCGACGCGAACCTACGCCCCGAAGGAAAACAGGGCGCCCTCGTCCGCACCCTCGACTCGCACCTCTCCTACTACGACCGCTGGGCCAAGAGCTGGGAGTTCCAGGCCCTTCTGAAGGCACGCCCACTCGCGGGCGATCGCATGCTCGGCGAGGCCTACGTCGCTGCGGTCCAGCCGAAGATCTGGACGAGCGCAGCGCGGGAGAACTTCGTCGACAGCGTGCAGCGCATGCGCGAACGTGTCACCGATCACATCCCCCCGGGGGACGTGGCCTACCAACTGAAGCTGGGGCCGGGTGGCATTCGCGACATCGAGTTCACGGTCCAGCTGCTGCAGCTCGTCCACGGATTGACCGACGACAGCATTCGTCAGCGCGGCACGCTCGACGCACTGGAGGCCCTCGTGGGCGCCGGGTATATCGGCCGCGAGGATGCCGCGACCTTCTCCCGCGACTACCGGATGCTGCGCGTGCTCGAGCACCGCATGCAGCTGAGGGATCTGCGACGAACGCACCTGATGCCGCAGCAACCCGAGGGGCTTCGTCTGCTGGCGCGCTCGTCCGGGCTGGCCGAGACCGGACCCGCCGTGTGGGCGCTGTGGGAAGGGATCAAACGCGAGGTGCGCGAGATCCACGTCCGTCTGTTCTACCGTCCGCTGCTGTCGGCGGTGGCGGCGCTCAGTTCGGACGAGCACCAGTTGTCGCCCGACCAGGCGCACGATCGGCTCGCCGCGATCGGTTTCCATGACCCGGCCGGTGCCCTCCGTCACATCGGTGCCCTCACGGGCGGTTTGAGCCGCAAGGCGACGATTCAGCGTCATCTCATGCCGGTGATGATCCGTTGGTTCGCCGACGGCGTCGACCCCGACTACGGTCTGCTCGCCTTCCGACGTATCAGCGAGCGCCTCGGCGACACGCCGTGGTTCTTGCGCATGCTGCGCGACTCCTCCGGCGCGGCGGAGCGTCTCACCCGCGTGCTGTCCGGGTCGCGTTACATCGGCGAACTGATGGAGTGGATCCCGGAGTCGGTGGCGTGGCTCGACTCCGACGAGCAGCTGCGTCCGCGCGGCGGGCACGCACTGCAGGAGGAGGCGCGGGCGATTCAGACCCGCCATGAGACGGTCGGCGACGCCATGCGCGCCGTCCGGGCGCTGCGTCGACGAGAGCTGCTGCGTCTGGCCTTCGGCGCCATCCTCGGGACCCTCACCATCGACGAGCTGGCGCAGGGACTCACCACGGTCAGCGAGGTGACGATCCAGGCCACCCTCCGTGCGGTTCGGCGCGAGATCGTCGCGCCGGAAGATGCCGCTCTCGATTTCTCGGTCATCGCGATGGGGCGCTTCGGCGGCGCGGAGCTCGGATTCGGGTCGGATGCCGATGTTCTCTACGTCTACGAAGCCAACGGCATCGATCCGCAGCGTGCGCACGACCTGGCCCTGCGACTCGTCAGCGGCCTGCGCTCGTACTCCGAAGACCACCGCGTTCCGTTCGATCTCGACGCCGATCTGCGGCCCGAGGGGCGCAACGGGCCGCTGGTGCGTTCGCTCGACTCGTATACCGAGTACTACCGCCGCTGGTCGCTGTCCTGGGAAGCGCAGGCGCTGCTGCGGGCCCGCGGCGTCGCCGGCAGCGTGAAACTCATCAACCGTTTCATGGCCCTCGCCGACGAGGTGCGCTACCCCGCGCGGCCTGCAGTGCAGGATCTGCGGGAGATCAAGCGGATCAAGGCCCGTGTCGAGAACGAGCGTCTCCCTCAGGGCGTCGATCGCGCACGCCACCTCAAGCTCGGGCCCGGCGGCCTGAGCGACGTCGAATGGCTCGTGCAGGTGTTGCAGCACGAACACGCGCACGATGTCCCCGCCCTCCGTACGACGTCCACCCTCGAGGCTCTCGAGGCCGCGCGCGCCGCCGGACTGGTGCCTGACGGCGCCGCGCAGCGTCTGCACGATGCGTGGCGTCTCGCCAGTCGGCTGAGGTCGGCGAACACGCTCCTTTCGGGGCAGACGAGCGACGTCCTGCCGACCGACCGCGGCAAGCTGGACGGCATCGGTCGACTCCTGGAGTATCCGGCACGGTCGGCGACGCTGGTCGAAGAGGAATGGCTGCGTACGGCGCGACGAGCGCGCCGTGACTTCGAGAAGCTCTTCTACGGCTGAGCCGCGCCCACCGACGTCCCGGCACGTGCCCATCGAGCCCAAGCTCCGATGAGTGCGATGGCCCCGACACCGATCAGCACCCAGGCCACCGCAGCCCCGAGCGCACCGGTCACGAGCAGACCGAGCAGCATCGCGACGATCGTCGCGAGTATCACGGCGGCGGCGGTCACGACCAGACCGGCCGCCGTGCGCCACGGATGCCGGCGCATGGCTGTGGCCGCAGCGGGTGGGGACCCCGCCGCGATGAGCGGGCTTGCGATCGCCGCGACGATCGGAATCGCGATCGGCGCCGCCACAGCGGAGGCTGCGAGGGCAACCCCCGCGAGGAGAAGCGTCAGCAGGGCGCGAGCGGAAACCGCGCGCAGGGCGAGTGCCCAGAGCGCAGCCGCGGCGACGAGCATCACGAGACCAGAAGCGACGGCAAGGGCGATCGCCCCGGCATCCAACGGCAGTCGCGGTGCCACGGCGACGAACGCCGCCTGCGCACCCGCGTGCACCGCGACCACGAGCGCGGCCGTGACACGGCGACGGGCGGGGGAGCGCAACACGTTCATCCGCGCGCCGCCTCGTCCAGCACCTCGGTGAGCGCACCGGAGTAGATCGTCTCGCCGCCGACGGCGACCACCAGTTGCGCACCGGATGCGACGCTCGAGGTGACCGTGATCTCGCGACCATCGGCGCTGGTTCCCACACAGGTGACGAGCGGCCCGGTGTCCGCCTGTGCGCACACCGGCGCCGTCAGCAGGGCGACGTTCTTCTGCTGAAGGACGTCGATCGCAGCGAAGCGCACCTCGGCGAGCCCGTTGCCGCCGACCGGAGCGAGAGCGGCGATCTGAGAACAGCCCGTCAAGGCCAGGACCGCGAGCACAGCCGCGAAGGACGCGGCGGCGCGAGAACGACCCGACGTCATGACAGGGCTCCCTCGTGCGCGAGGATGCGGGCGCGCGCGGTGAGATGCTGCGTCTCCAGCGCCGCGTCGCTGATCGTGGCGAGATCGAACGGCGCCGGAAGCAGCAGCTCGGTGTTGCGGTCGAGCGGCGAACCGCGTCGCATCAGAGGCGTCTCGGCCCAGTCGTTGGATGCCAGTTCACGGCTGCGCGACGCGAGGGCGAGGTAGTCACCGCCACTCCCCGGCACCGGATCAGCCGCGTGGTCGACGACCGTCGTGAAGATGGAGAGTGTGCCGTCCCGATTGTCGACGAGCTCGACGGTCTGCTGCTGCTGCGGGAAGTCGATGCAGGATGCCGTCGTGATCTCCCAGAAGCCGCCGCCCGTCGACGCGGGATGCGCGAGAATCTGGTTCAGGTGCGTGTGCCCGTTCAGCCACGCCACGACGACGGGATAGCGGGCGAGCATGGCCACGAACTCGTCCGCTCCGATCAGCACCTCGTCCTGTCCGGGGCGTTGGGCGCGGTTCTCGAGGGTGTCGCTGTTGTGGTGGCTGAGAACAATGGCGAGGCGGTTCTCCTTCGTCGCCACGGCGAGCTCGGCCTCCAGCCAGTCGAACTGGTTCTTCGGGACCGCCCCGTCGGGCCCGGCGACCTGATTGCACGTGTCCAGCCCGAACGCGCGCACATTCGCGGACAGGTCCGCTTTCCACCACGTCTCGCCGGTGCTGAGGTTGTGGTCGGTGAAACCGTGCCCCACGGGACCGGGGCGATCGGCCGTGCGGAAATGCTCCTGCATGAACTCCTGCTGGGTGAAGAGTGCACGGTCGCGGTTGGCGGGCACAGCCTTGAAACCCGGACGCAGCCCGAGCTCGAGCCCCCACGCGTCGAGCGTCTGTTGGACGGCGCTGGTGCGCGCGGCGTACCCGCCCAAAGCCATCGCGGCGGTCGCTTCCAGCGTGTAGGACTTGCGACCGCCCACTGCCAGGGCACGCAGTTGGGTGTCCAGATCGAAGGTGCCCAGCAGGAGCGTCTCGTGGTTGCCGTACACGGTGTACCAGGGTGCGGGAAGGCCCACCGAGGCGACGGGGCGGGCGATGGCCTCGTCGAGCAGCGTCGGCAGCGTCGGGAACCCGTACGCGCCGAACGCGCCGCCCGTGGGATCGGCGGGGCGGTAGGCCCACACGGCCTCGGCCCACGCCTGCACCCCCTCGAACGTGTCGCTGGTCCGCGGATCCACGCTGAGGCCGTCCAAAAGGTCGATGTACCACCGCAGCTCCCGGTGAGAGTGCATGTCGGCGCTGTCGCCGGTGACCACGGCGGCATCCATGGGCGCACCGGTGACGGGGCTGTAGCGCAGATCCGAGATCGACTTCGTCATCGCGGCGATGACGTGGGGACTGAGCGGATCCTGCGGATGGAAGGCCGAGCCCCACGCGGAATGGTCCTGGACGATCATCGGCTCGATGCGCCCCGGTGACTGCGCGTCGATCACGTGCATGTCCGACAGGTGGGCGAGGTACAGCAATGATCGACGGGATGCCGCGCGTCCCGCCACCGCGGCGCGGCGCAGCACATCGAGTCGCGGCAGGTGCGGCTCGCCCGGACCTGCCACCAGCCCGCGGTAGGAGCCCTTCTGCACCGCGCCCTGCAGGATCGTGCGAGTCAGCGTCGAGGGAGCCTCGGCGACCGCCGCACGGGGCGGTGCTGTCGCCAGAGCCTGCGCCAGCTGATCGCGCGGGAGCGCGCCGGCGGCGGCGAGGCCACCGACGACGGCGAGGAACTGGCGGCGGGAGAGCACGCCCACGGGCACCTCCGGGTTGGTGCGTGACGCTATCGGGTGCGCTCAATCTAGCGGGCAGAGCGTCTCGACGACCACAACGGCAAGCCCGCGTCGCGGCAGTGTCGCGATCAGGCCTGCGGCGGGTCGATCGGCTCGACGACCACAGCGGTTCCGTACGCGCAGAACTCGGTGAAGTTTCCGATCGAGCCGGAGTCGAACCGCATGGCGACGACCGCATTCCCCCCGCGCTGCTGCGCCTCCGCCCACATTCGCTGCATCACCTCGAAGCGCGACTCGTAGATCACCTTCGTGTATTCGGGCATCTCGCCGCCGGCGAGCGAGCGGAAGCCGGCGGTGAAGTTCTGGCCGAAGTTCGCCGAACGAACGGTCAGTCCCATCACCTCGCCGAGCACTTTCGTGATGCGGTAACCGGGGACGTCATTGGTGGTGACGGCGAACATCGATCCTCGTCTCTGTCGTCGTATGCCCGCGGCCGTGGGTGGTGCGCGGGGGAGAGCGACGCCACGATCCTACGGATGCGGCGGCATCCTTCGCGAGGGGATGACGGCGAAGAGCCCGCCGGCGCGATGCCGACGGGCTCTTCGGGTGGGCGTCGCTCAGACGCCGAAGTACAGCTCGTGCGGGAATCGGGAACGTGTAGCCGCGGATTCACGCAGATTCCGACACTCGCGAACGAACTCGAGTTGACCGGCGCATGCCAGATCATGTGGAGTTTGTGTCGCGCTAGAGTCGCGAGACGCTGCGCTCCGCAACGAACGTTTCAACGACGCTGAGACGCCGAATAGCGGTGCACGCTTTGCGATAGGCCGCTTGGGTTCACACCGGACTTCAGCCTTCGCGGCGCCGGGTCGGCCAGTCGATCTTCGACACTTTCCTGGGACCGACTGCGAATTGGCCAGCGAGTGAGTGAACAAGCTCAATCCGGTCCTCTGCCAGTCGGTAAGAGGCACTCGCAGTGATCCAGCGGTAATCGCCCCCAGGAATTCCGTGGTCACTGGCGGAGTGCTCATGCCCAACGAGCACGGTCCAAAACAGTTCGTACCCGGCGTCCCTAATCGTCGGCAGCAGGTCCCGGCGTAGGAGGAGAGCGTTCGGGCCTCCTGAGGACGCCGCTGGATCGAAGATGGCCACGCCCAAGTCATCTCGCCATACGAAATCTACTCCGCTGGTGAGGTGGAGGATCTCAAACAGCCGGCGAGATGGAACGAAAGCACGCGTCTCTTCATCGGCCGACGAGTCCCGGTCAGTTCCCGTGCCGCCGTACCACGCACCGCACTGCAGAAGCTCGGCCGGTTGTTCACCCCCCGAATGCGAGTTCCAGTCTTCGATCACTCCGCTGGCCCACTTCCATTCGGGGGCATGGGGATGTGCGCCCAATAGAGCATTGGCGACGTCAGCCGAGTCAGGCATCCACCGGCCATACCAATCTCGGTCCTGCGCCCAAGCGAAGAGCGCTTCCGCGTCTTCGCTTGGGACAAGGTAGGCGTGCAGCTGCATCCATGAGTCTCGCGTCGGCGGGCGTAGCGCGAGGATCTCGGGTGGGTGCTGTTGCTTCCATCCCGGGAAGCTCAACAGTGTCAGCCACCCTTGACCGTCAGGGTCGGTCACTGCGAGCAGATCCAGAGGATCCGGCACTCCGCTGAGATCGTCCGGGTACTCGTTCACCACGCCACGGGGGAACTCGACCAGCTGAGGCGAGAACCACTGGGGACCCTCGTCCAACGCGCGCTCAGGTTCTCGGACCAGCACGGTCACATCGATGTCTCGCCAGATGAGCTGTTCGGCGTATGAGTACGCATGCGGGGAAGAAGTCGACCACCTGTCGTCTACCTCCAGTTGGTCAGATACCGCTCCGAGAACTTCGTAGAAGCCGATCCACTGATACTTCTTGCCTATTCGTTCGACCGGCCCATCCGAGCGGCCACGCGACAGCCCCCTATCGATCTCGTCTAGCAGCTCCGGCGTCCACCCGAGGTCGCGCACGCGGTCGAAGACGGCCTCCTCGACCGACGCTTGTAGAGCGCGTCGATCCGGTGTCACGAAGTTCCGCACCGCCGGCTCGATCTTGTAGCGCCCGAAATCGCCCATTCCTGTGAGCGAACGCCAGATCGATCCGTACTTGTAGTCCGGACGTGCAGTCAACTCCTCGATCTCGTCGCGAGCAGTAGTCTCGATGGGCCACGACGCCCCGTACGGAGGTTGCCCTTTCGGTCCTACCCACCCGGATCGCCCTGCGGTTTCGAACACCCGCCGAACATAGTCGCGTGTAAGGAGATGTCGTGGCCATCCCCCGGCTACCCACTCTGCCAGCGGCACTGCGAGGCGAGTCGCCCGAGCTTCGTCGCGGAGCGCTATCCCGCAGGCAGCAGCAACAGCCCGCTCCACCACGTAGGGGTCGTTGACCCGAACCAGCTGCGACAGTGCAGACGCCAAAGCGTCGACCTCGTGCTCGCCGAGTGAAACGAGCGCCTTCGTGGCGCTGTCCCGGACTCGGCGGTCGGTGGCGCTTGTGCACCAGCCCAGCAGAAGCAGGGCAAGTTCTGAGGTGTTGCCGTCCGTGCGCGCAAGCGCAGTGGCGCTCTTGGGCCAAGCCCATTCGATCACGGTGCGTACGGGTGAACGCTCGTCAGGGTCGAGCGCTCCGATGAGCCACAGCGACCACGTTGCGTCGCGCTCGGGCAGGTTGAGAGAAGTCAAGTATTCGTGAAGCCAGCGCGCGTTCAAAGGATGACCTGGGATACAGGCCACGCGCACGAGCTGAGCCCACGCCTCAGTTTGGTGCCGAGGCGTCTTCAGTAGTGCCCGCACGATGTGCTCCGCCCGGGCGCCTGAGGCTGCGGGCTCACGAAGCGAGAGACTTTCCATGAACGCGTCGACCACGTCGTAGGGGATACCTGCAGAGTGGTCGAAACAGTCGATGAGCTCCAGGCCGTGCACTTCCGGCAGAAGCACCGCGAGCGCGCCTAGGACGCCTCGCTCGACCCAACTCGCGGTCCCTAGGGATTGCACCCACCCGGTGATAGCCGCAGGCGTTCTAGCAGCGATGATCTGGGCCCGAGCGACGTCACCCAGACGCTGGTAACCGAAGCTGACGTCTTCGGTTCCGACCTCGATGAGCACACCCTCGTCGAGTAGCCCCTTCAGCAGACCCTTTGACCACGACCGGCCGGGCAGGAGAGCTGTGCAGATGTCATTCGCGATGACGCGGGTAACCCGCCTTCCCTTCAGCGCCGCGAGTTGACGCACAGCTGCGGCGACCAAGTCGGTCTTCGAGTCGTAGTCGCAGCGGTCGGCGGCGGCCAAGCGAACGTTCGCTGCCTCGATGAATGCCCCGCACACCGTAGTGAGCCCCGCCGAGCCCAGCATGAACCTGCCAGAGCCCAGGGTGGTCAACGCTTCACAGGTCAGCCGCAGGAACAACGGGTTGGAAAACTCAGGATCGAAGACGGGGAACGTCGGGACGTCGAGGCCATACTCGGAGGCGAAGCGCCGCACCGCGGCCTCGGTCGACTCCTCGAAGCCAAAGTGCTCCGCAGCGGGGAGATCGGACTCGCCAACTACCGGCATCACAAACTCAGTCCGGCATGAGATCACGAGCCCCACCGAGGGGTGGCGGGACGATTTCGACCTCAGCGCCTGCACTACTGCGGACCACCGCTCGGGCTTCTCGCTCTCGTTCACAGCGTCTACGACCAACAGGGCCCTATTCCCCGACGCTTCTGCGGCCGCGCTCAATAGCGCGAGAATCTCGTCCACGTTGCCTGGCAGTTCAGCGAGCTCCGGAAGCTGCACGAGGAGGTTCCGCGCGTCAAAGTCCTGGCCGAGCAACATAACAGTCGGGAGCCCCGCGGCGATCCGGTTCATCGCCACGTCGCAAAGGAGATGCGTCTTTCCAGCGCCTGCCCGACCCGTCAGCAGCAGCTCGCCTTGCACGGCCGCAGCAGTCGCCGGCGATGCACAGAGGCTGCGCGCCGCGCCCAGAGCGCTGAGCGAATCGTGGACGTTGCTGTGCAGCGACCCAGCATCGCCAACGTAGTAGCCACCCTCGGTGCGAGACCGGTGGCGCAGCAGCGTGCTCACTTCTTCGAGCGCGGCGAGTGCAGCGAGCACCTCCGCGGTTGGGACCTCCAACTCGCCGAACGTTCGCACCTGCCCGATGATCCGGTCAATCCGCGCGTCTGCCGTGTTCAGGGCGGTCTCGCAGGATTCGAGAGCATCTCGGAAGGCATCCTCGTCGCCTTCGGGAGCTCTCCACGACCACCGGCGGGCGGACCTCAAGTCCGCCAGGATTCGCTGCCACCGCGAGATGTACACCGATGTCCGGCCCGCGCCGTCAAGGACTTGAACTGCATCGACCTCTACATGAAGTTGCGGGCTGTAGCGCCGCCCCAGCTTTGCTGCGACATCCTGGATGCGTTCCTGCTGCTGCGCCTGAGTTAGGACGCGTTCGTCGAACCAGTAATGGACTCGCCCGGCGTTGCTGGACTTGGTAAGCGCGGCAATCAGTTCATGCGCTCCGAGGAACTCGACCGTGACTGCGCGCTCCTGCTCGTCCGCGATCTGCTCCCATTTCTGCTTCTCCTCTTCCCAGAGAGTGAAGGCTGACTTCGACTTCTCAGTGTCACCAGCGGGGAGATCGATGGGCATCGTGACGAAGTAGCGCCGGAGCGCCGGCTCGGTGTCCAGAGTGCGCAGGAACGACTTCTTGACCTGACTAGCGGCCGAGGAGTCGAATGAATTCACGTACTTCGCTTGCCACGCCCACACGTCACCGTTCGGGAGGACCCCTCGTCCTTCTCGTCCACCGTCCGGATTCCCGAACTTGTGAAAGCGTGTGCCCGTCGGCCACTTGATGATGTCATCGCGGATCAGGATTGAGGCGAGCTCCTCGAATCCGCTCGGGCGAGACGCCGGCTTGCCGTGCGGTCGGATGCGGGCGAAGTCGATGTCGCGAGGTGAAGGCACGATTCATTATCGCGTTCGGCAATACCGGGAGAATGGGCGAAATGATTCGACTTGTCGAGACGCAGCCCAGGTCCTCGGACAGTTCGGTAGTCCAGCCGACCGGTAACGAGGTCGAGGTAACGGCAGCAACTCTGCTTCAAATGGGCACCCGCATGTCGCCTTTCGCAGATAGCCTGAAAGTCCGCTCAGTGACCACCAATCAGCACTTTTTTGATGCGTAGGAGGTAACCGACCGTCATGGCCCGAGTTCCCATACCCAAGCAGAAGGTGACGCGTGAACCGACCCACTTGGTTGCCGCCGACGAGCGTCTGCGCGGGCAGGAGCCGAGTGAGTACTTTGGGTCGAGATGTTGCGATCGGAGAGGCGGATTCGTAGATGCCCGACTTCGGCCCCTTTTCCGTTGAGCCAGCGCAAGTAGCGGCACTCGGTGGAGCAAACTTCGGCCAGTTCGTGAGCCGATTACTCGCGACTGAGACGGCTGCGCACGGCATGACCGGCGAGACTCTCGAAACGACGTACCTCGAGAACGTCGGAGATGGCGGAGTCGATGCGGGTGTTCGACACGCGATCGCGACGCGATGGATCCCCGCAGGCGAGAGCGCCTGGCAGTTCAAAGCGGGTGACTTGACTCCCGCGAAGTGCAAAACCGAGCTGAAAGGTGCTACGTGGGCAGCCGAGATTCTCCGCAATGGCGGGAAGTATCGCCTTGTGCTCGGCGCGAGCCTGACCTCCGCGAAGCTGGCACTTCGACGTGCCAAGTTGATTGAGGCCGCCACTGATCTCGGTATCACCGACCCTGAGTCCAAGATCGAGATTGTCGCCGCGGACCGACTCGCAGCTTGGATCGAGGAGTATCCTGCGCTTGCCGTGAGCCCGCTCCTGCGAGGCACCGGCGTGATCGGACAGACCCTCGACGAGTGGAGCCGCTCCAACCGCCACGCGACCTCGTGGGTGTCGTCCAACGATCGCGACAACAAGATCGAAGCGATCCGCAACCTGGTTTCTGGCTCGGATCCGCTGGACTTGCACCTTGACGGAGTGAGCGGCCTCGGAAAGACGCGATTAGTACTCGAGGCGTTGCGTGGCCAAGACTGCGAACCACTCGTCGTGTATTCCCTCGCGGCAGATAGCTTCCCTGTCACCGTGCTGAGCCAGCTCCAGGCCCAAGGTCGGACAGCGATCGTTGTGGTTGATGAGTGCGATGGCAAGCAACATGAGATCTACGCCTCCGCCTTGGTAACGGGGTCATCTATTCGACTGATTACGGTTGGAGAACCCGGAGGGATCGCAACCCGAACGCCGATGATCAAACTCGGCGCGTTCGGCGACGAAGCGATGAAGGAACTTCTGCGGGCGAACCGGCCGCAGCTCTGGCCAGAAGCGGAACGCGTGGTAGTCGAAGTCGCCTCCGGCAACATCGACTACGCGTTGAAGCTTGCACAGGCTCTACTCGAGCGCGGACCAGGGTCGGCCGGGACTCTCGTCACCGACGACGACCTTCGGGCATTTTTCCGAGCGCAGCTCCCGGACGGGCACCTTTTTTTAGCTAGTTGCGCGCTGGCGCTCTTCACTCGCTTTGGCCACGACGGGGAAGTCACGAATGAGATTGACACGATCGCTACCGGACTGGGTCTCGCGCCTGCTGACTTGAGGGGTGCCGCTGCGGCACTGCAGCGACAGGGTCTTCTCTCCAAACAGGGGCGATTCAGAGCCGTCTCGCCACACCCGTTGGCGCTCTACCTCGCCGGGCAGGCATGGGCACAGTTTGGGCACGAGATTGTCGCGGTTCTCCTGCCGACGCTGGACCCCGAACTCTCCGAACGGCTGTTTCGCCGCGCGGCGGAGATCGGAGAACTTGAGAGCGACAGCCCGGCGATCACCGCCGTCCTTGCAGCGGGTGGGCCATTGGCTTCTCTGGAGTCGCTCGCCGCGGACCGGAACTCAGCGTTGCTGATTCACTTCGCAATTCTCGCGCCGGAAGCTGTCACGGAGCGATTGTCTGAGATCATCAGTCGGGCCTCCGGTGAGGAGTTGCGCGGCGGGAGAGCAATACGGCGCGACCTCGTCTGGGCCTTGGAAAAGCTGGCGTGGCACTCCCGGACGTTCGCCCAGGCAGCTGACTCGCTCCTCGCCCTCGCGGTTGAAGAAAACGAGACCTACAGCAACAACGCGACCGGGACCTGGATTGAGTTCTTCGGGACTATGCTCCCCGGAACTGCCGCGTCACCAGATTCGCGGATTGCCTACCTCTCCTCTATAGCGACTTCGCCTAGCTCGCGTGTTCGCCTGTTGGCTGCAAAAGCGGCCGGGCGCGCCCTCGAGATCCACGAGACGATCATGGTCTCAGGAGAGGTGCAGGGTGGAGTGGTCGTCGAGCCACGTGGACGCCCCGCGACCTACGGTGACGCCTGGGCGTATCGAAATTCGGCGATTGACATCCTTGCTGAACTCGCTCGCGACGGAGATGCCGGGGTGGCCGACGCGGCCCAGAAGGAGCTTGTCGGCTCCATCCATGGTCTGCTTGAGATTCGTTCGAACAGGGAACATCTTGCAAGCATGCTCGCCGGTCTGCCAGAGACCGCGATCTCGCGTGTTCGTGTTGAAATCGAGGGCCTCAAGTCGCTCTTCGATCGGGCCGACGTGAGGGATGGTCGTCCGGCAGCACTTAAGTCCCTCGAAGCGCAACTGCCGGTGGAGACGCCCGCTGCACGCCTGAAGGTGATCTGCAACACTCACTCGTGGGATCGCCAGGTCGAAGAACTTGCATCCGAAATTGCGGCTCTGGCGCGGAGGACGAACGCACTCGAGCCTGCCGAACCACTTCGAGCCCTTTTGGACCAAGACTCGGAGATCCCCGCCGCCTACGCGATTGGTCGAGCGCTCGTATCGCTCGGGATTGAGTACGAGGCGGGGATTGAAATCGTCGGCCCGCTCGCGGACAGCATTCACTCCGAGGCGCTCTATGGATTCCTGCACGGTCTAGTCCTGGCTGGAGACGACGCGGCCTTCGACACGTTCCTCGATGGCGCGGATCTTCCGGCGCTGTCGGTGCTGCGCGCGTCGGTGAGGGGGCCAAGGACTTCGCAAGCCGAGGAGCGTGTTCAGCGGCTAGTCCAGGAAGTGCCCGTGGCTGAGGGAGCACGCCTGCTGTTTGCGTGGACGCGTGACGCGACGGAGGCAGAGCGTGCACGGTACGTGCGAGAGTGGTCCACTCGGCTGCGAGACCAGGCCGACTACAACGCACTCGTGGACTACGCAGCAATGCAAGTGTTTCGCGAGAATGAGCCCCTCGAGGAACTCGACCCCGTCGTTGCGGAGTTGGTCTCAAGACGTCGCGAGTTCCCTGCCGTAGGGCACGAGGAATGGGACTGGACCGTGCTTGCTCGTAGGCAGCTCGCAAAAAACGCGGTCGGGCTTGGCGCGCTCCTCGCCGACCTGATCGAGGCCGACGCGCTCACCGCCTACTCGTCCTCAGAAGAGGCGAAGCTGTTGCAGGACGTTGTCGAGCTGGGCGGCGAACCGGTGTGGGTGGACCTGATGAACCGTCTCGAACGAGGCGAGTGGCGCCTCTCGTTCTCAGTGCGCGATTGGCTTGGGGACGCCGTACCGTTGGAGGTGGCAAGTAACTGGGTTGGCGAAGGAGTTGACCGTGCGCGCGTCCTCGCTGGTGTCACGAAGCCAGGTGGGTCGACCTTGACGCCCGCAGCACGATTCCTCATCGAGTCGTTCGGCACGGATGACCGCGTCCTCTCACACCTCGTCGGCCAGTTTTACAGCGGGATGTGGAGCGGCAATGAATCGGATCGGATTGCCAGCCAGATCTCCGAAGTTCAGTCATGGGTGGACGAACCGGGTCAGTCCGTGGCGGTAAAGTCCTGGGCTCGTCGCCTTGCCCAGAATCTTGCGGCACGCCGTCGAGAGGTTCTCCAACGCGAAGAAGAAGATCCCCGGTATTAGTCGCGAGGTCCGGCATGGCTGAGCGAGTGACGCGTTCAGGTGACGTCGCGATGACACGTTGCAGAGCTTCGTCTTTGACGGCTCATCGAGCGACGGCTGCTTAGTCTCAACACCACACGGATTCATGGCGCGGAATGGGAGCATGGTGCGGCCCGGCTATTAGAGCCGGGCCGCACAGCCGCCGATCAGGACTCGAGAGGCTCTTCAAAGCCGAATAGTCGGTCCACGGAGTCGGACGACACGTACTTCGTCTCCGGGGCGACGTAGGCGCTCTTCGTGATACGTGTATCGGAGTGTCCGAGGAGCACCGAAGCCTGCTCAAGCCCGAGGCCGCGTGACACTACCGACCGGCGGAGCGTGTGTGGCGTGAGCTGCTTTGAGCTGAGGTCGGTGGTGGCGAGAGCTTCGACGACGGACGCACGTTTCGTGACGATGTCGAAGTGGAAGCTGATAACCGCCGGATTGATCCACGGCTCGTCGACGCCCCTGGTTTCGACCCGGCGCAGCAGCGGCTGCTCTGGCCCGCGCTCGTTCGGACCGCATTGCTCGAGTGCTGCCCGAAGCGCGCACATCCCGACACCACCTGACAATGCGCGCCTGTCCGTCCCGCTTGAGCTTGTCCTGCCGCTGCAGCGGCTCGTGGGGGAGATACACGAGGGTGCCGTTGATACTCGCCGTGCAGTTCTCGAAGTCGACGTCGCGGTGCCGGAGCGGAAGCGCCTCCGAGATCCGCAGCCCGCCGAGTCCGAGGATGATGTCGACGGCGAGCTGCGCTTTGCGGCGGTTGGAGTCGCGCACACCCTCCTCCACATACTCGGCGAACGCGCGGCGGAAGGACTGCACCTGCTCGACATTGAGTGCGACGGGCGGGCCTTGCTCTGCCGGACGCACCGGCTCGAGTGAGTCGAGAGGATTCGCGCTCAGGAGCTCGGCACGGACGGCGTATCGGAAGGCCTGTTTCAGGACTGTCTTCAGAGCCTGGAACTCGGATGCCGTCTTGCACTTGGCGAGGTCATTCATCACGATCTGCATGCGTCGAGGAGGGAGCTCGGCGATCTCGAGTGCGCCGAACTCGCGCTTGAGGCGGTTCGCCTTGGTGCGGTAGGCGGAAACGGTCTGCGGGCGGATGTTCCGGCTCTCGACGATGTCCCTGAGCCAGACATCGAGCAACTCGCCGAGCGTCGAGGCTCCCGAGAGTTCACCGGGCACTAGCCCTAGTCGGGCTGCGCGTGCTCGGAGTGTGGCCATTGCTTCCTCGGGCGTCGATCCCGATGCTCGAATGCGACGCGAGTTCCCGGCGGCGTCGCGAGTGCTTCCCTGCGCATGGACTCGTGTGCCGATCTGCTTCAGGTTTATGGTGCCGACTTGGCCGACCGAGAGCTTCGGCCGGCCTGAGTCGGCGCGACGCGCGTCGTTGGTGTTGCTGGACGGGTGGACGTTGGTCTGACCGTGGAGGGCCTCGTTGTCGTTGTTCACATCCCTTCTATGCGCGGCGAGAAGTTGAGCCCAAGACCACTAGCAGTGAGGCATCCTTAGCGTCCAGCAAAGAGCAACGGCGGAGACCTCCCGTAGTTGCTCGAACGAACAAGTGATCCTTGTGCGTTGAGCGCCACTCTCGGTGGGTGCGCAGGCAACCGTGCCGGCACGGGCCAACATGGCGGGATTCCCGCGAAGGCCCCCACACACACTGCGAGCCCAACTGCCTGGAACTCTCGGGCAGTTGGGCCCGCTGCCGTGGACTCTGATGGGCAGCTACCGCTTGACCGGGGTCGGCGTAGGTTCGCTCAGCCACTCACACAGATGAGGGGCAACGCGTCCGCATCAGATGTCGAACGAGCAAGAGATCCTTGCGAGTTGCGCGCCGTCCATGTTGGAGGCAAGCAGGGAGCTCGCCAGCAGTAGTAAGAGCTGATGGGTCCTCCCGAGAGACGCCCAACTGGCCGCGAGGCCAACTACCCGGAAATCCTGGGTAGTTGGCCCCGCGGCCGTGGAGTAAGAGGCGCAACTATCTCTCGGTCGGGGTGACCTTGCGCTCGTTCATCCAGTCGATCAGGGCGTCGTCGGGGTACCAGACCTGCCGGCCGAACTGAACGAACGGCGGTCCGCCGGCGCGAGCACGCCAGGCTTCGAGCGTTCGGGCCGCCACGTCCAAGTAGTCGGAGAGCTCGACGGTGGAGAGGAGTCGGGGCAGCTTGCTCTGTGCAGTCATGCTCCTTCTATGCGCGAGAACGAGCCGAAGTGACGGTCTCCGCGTCGATGTGGAGTTTCTGTAGCCGTCATGGCCCGGCGTGCGCCGCCCGCGCCTTGGTGCGGGGGGAGTGCGCGCGGCTGCGGGTGGGAACGTCTGAGCCCCGGGCCAACTGGTCTCAATCAAGAGAATCCAGTTGGAACCGGGGCTCGGGACGTGGAGGTGACCTCCGGGGTGAAACGAGGTACGTACCGCTACGTGTAGCTACGCATTCCTACGCATTCGCCTCGTTTGGCTCATACTCCGAAGTACAGCTCGTACTCGAACGGGTGCGGACGAGCGGCGAGCGGCTTGATCTCGTTCTCGATCTTGTACTCGATCCAGGTCTCGATCAGCTCGGGCGTGAACACACCACCGGCCAGGAGGAACTCGTGGTCTGCACGCAGCGCCTCCAGCGAGTCGAGCAGCGAGTTCGGAACCTGAGGGATGTTCTTGGCCTCCTCGGGCGGCAGCTCGTACAGGTCCTTGTCGACCGGCTCGTGCGGCTCGATGCGGTTCTTGATGCCGTCCAGGCCCGCCATCATCTGGGCGGCGAAGGCGAGGTACGGGTTGCCGGAGGCGTCGGGCGCGCGGAACTCGATGCGCTTGGCCTTCGGGTTGCTGCCCGTGATCGGGATGCGGATCGCGGCCGAGCGGTTACCGGCCGAGTAGACCAGGTTGACCGGAGCCTCGTAGCCCTTGACCAGACGCTTGTAGGAGTTCAGCGTCGGGTTGGTGAAGGCGAGGACAGCCGGCGCGTGCGCCAGCAGACCGCCGATGTACCAACGAGCGACGTCGGACAGGCCGCCGTAGCCCTTCTCGTCGTAGAAGAGCGGCTTGCCCTCGAGCCACAGCGACTGGTGGGTGTGCATCCCCGAGCCGTTGTCTCCGAAGAGGGGCTTGGGCATGAAGGTCGCGACCTTGCCCCACTGCTCGGCGACGTTCTTGACGATGTACTTGAACTTCAGGATGTCGTCGGCCGCGTGCACCATCGTGTCGAAGCGGTAGTTGATCTCCTGCTGACCACCGGTGCCGACCTCGTGGTGCGCACGCTCGAGGATCAGGCCCGCGTCGATGAGGTGCAGGCTGATGTCATCGCGGAGGTCGGCCGTCTTGTCGACGGGGGAGACGGGGAAGTAGCCGCCCTTGTAGGCCGTCTTGTTGGCGAGGTTTCCGCCCTCCTCCGCGCGACCCGTGTTCCAGGCGCCCTCTTCGGAGTCGACGCTGTAGAAGCTGGCGTTCTGCTTCACCTCGTAGCGGACGTCGTCGAAGATGTAGAACTCGGCCTCGGGAGCGAAGAACGCGGTGTCGGCGATGCCGGTCGAGGCGAGGTACTTCTCGGCCTTCTTGGCGACCTGACGCGGGTCCTTGCTGTAGATCTCGCCGTTGCGCGGGTTGTAGATGTCGAAGAGCATGATGAGCGTCTTCGCCTCGCGGAACGGGTCGATGTAGGCGGTGGACACGTCGGGGATGAGCTGCATGTCCGACTCGTGGATGTTCGCGAAACCGCGGATCGACGAGCCATCGAACAGCTGGCCGACCGTGAAGAACTCCTCGTCGACGGTCGAGGCCGGGATGTTGAAGTGCTGCTGCACACCAGGCAGATCCGTGAACCGGATGTCGAGGAACTTGACGTCCTCGTCCTTGATGAACTTCAGAACCTCGGATGAATCTTTGAACATGGAGTCTCCAAGATCGGGTGTGGAACACGCCTGAACGGGATCAGGCCCGCCTCGACGCTATCGATGACCGGTTGCCCGGCAGTATCCCCCGTGTTTCGGGGATGTTACAGCGACGCGGATAAGCTGACCCGGTGACGGCAGGTACCTCCGACAATACGGGACAACACGACAGCACCTATCCCGGCGAGCGGCTCGGGCTGCCACGGTCGGGCGCGGGGAGCATTGCGCGGATCGGTCGCCGCATCGGCGCTCTCGCCGTCGACCTGGCCACGGCGACACTGATCGCCTACGCGTTCTTCCCGACACTGGACGAGGTCACGGGGTTCCGATACGCCAATCCGGTCGCGTCGAACCTGATCTTCCTCGCCGTCCAGGTACTGTTCATCCCGACGCTGGGAGCAAGCCCGGGGCATCGGCTGTTCGGCATGCGGATCGTCCGTGTCGACGGAGGCTGGAGCGGCGTCTGGCGTCCGCTGGTGCGCACCCTCCTGCTCGCCCTGATCATCCCCGCCGTGATCTGGGACGGCGATCACCGCGGCCTTCACGACAAGATCGCGGGGACGGTCCTCGTTCGCGGCTGAGGCTCAGCGCGGGCGCGGCGCGCGCGCACGCATCGGGTCGATGCCCTTCGGGATCGGCAGCGAGGTGACGGATTGCGATACCGAGTCCACGCGCTTGACGACGGCAGCCATCGTCGTGCGGTCGACCTTCTTGGGGAACGACTTGATGGTCGCCGAGAGCTTCGAGATGGGGACATCCCCCTCGCCGTGACCGATGTAGAGCACGTTGATCGGGACTCCCGACGCGACGCGCTGGACCTTCATCTTCTCGTCGTTGACGAGTCGGGTCAGCCGCCCGCGCGCACCCTCACCCACGATGACGACACCGCCGCGGCCGATCACGCGGTAGACAGCGTCCTGCGTCTTGGGGTTGACGCCCACGGGCATCTCGGAGGCGACCCAGCTGCGACCGAGCGAGGTAGACAGCACGTGCCCGGCGGCTCCCGGCATCCCGTCGAGCTTGATGTACATCGCGCGCGTCGACAGTCGCGTGAGCACGATCATGGCGCCCAACAGACCGAACAGAAGACCGGTGACACCCCACAGGATGACGCTCCAGACAGCCGCCGGCGGGATGAGGAATCCGACGAGGATGCCGATGCCGATTCCGACGACCACGACAGCCACCAGCACCCACGGCAGCCACGAGAACTCGGCCTTCGTGAAGGTGTAGAGCGAGCGGATCTGAGAGAAGAAGCCGGGGCCCTTGTCGGGTGCGGAACTGCGGGATGCCATTCCCACAGCCTACCGTCGCGCCGACACGGCGCATGCGCATGCGGTGCGACGAGAGCTCCTCCCCATCGGCCCAGAGCGTCGGCGTCTACACAGTTGCCCCGTTCGTCGCCGAGCCCCGCCGACGAGCGGCGACACTCGCGATATGAGCTTCGATTCCGGTCTGCTCGCGCCCCCACCGCTGCTGCGGACGCTGGCGGCCGCCGACGCGCCCTTCCCCGGAGATCTCCGCGCGGGCACTCCACCGACCGTGTGGGTGCCCGTGCAGGATCTTCCGAGCGAGATCTGGCGCGTGCGCGGCGGCGAGCATGTGCTGACCCCCGCTGATCTGGCGCGCACACCCGACGGCCACGCCGCGCTCCTGCCGCACTGCCCGCACCGACTGATCGCGCTCGTTGCCGGACGGGCGTGGGAGGCGGGAGCCATCGTCACGGCTGCCGTCAGTGTGCTGCGCGGCGCGGCAGAAGCCGAGAGGTGCGGATTCACCGTCGGCTCCTGGTGGGTGGACACCGAGGGGTGTCCACTTCTCGCTCCGACCGGAGCACCCTGGCAGGCCGATACGGTCGCACTGCTCAACGAACTCGCCGAGGCGGCCGCACCGGGTCTGCGGCACGCCGTGCGGGAGGCCGCCGCACTGATCGGCGTGGGCCACACGACGCCGGCTCGGCGCGAGCGTGTGGAGGATGAGCTGTTCGCCGCCGCCGAACCGACGCCGCTGCCCACCGCGGGCACTGCCGAAGGCGCCGCGGGCGTGCCCGCCCCACGTCACGCGGCACGTCTCGCGGCACGTCTCCCGGCACGTCTCGATGGCGCCGACGACGACCTTCCGCCCGATGCGGCGAGATGGGTCGCGCCGCTCATGGATCATGACCTCGCCGCTCGTGCTCTGGGCGTGCTCGGCGATGTCCGCTCCGCGCTGCGACGGACAGTGACGGCGCGTCGTGGGCGCGGCCTCGCGACGGCACGACACCGGGCGGGAGCCCTCACCACGTCAGCGAGGAAAGCGGCAACGCGCAAGGATGGTGTGCCGCGCACCCACCGGCGATCGCCGCTCCTGCTCGCGGCCGCCATCGCTGCCGTCATCATCGTGGCCGGGCTCGCCTGGCCTGACGGCGAGATGGCCTCTTCGGCGCCGCCGGAGTCCGCCGTCTCCCCACCGTCCCCGGATCAACCGACGCTTTCCACGCCGGCAGCGATGTCCGATCCCCCAGCAACGGATGCCGGGACACCCGCACCGTCGGACGGCATCGACGACAGCGGCACCGCGCGACGCCTGCTTTCCGATCTCGCGTCGTGCGTCCGGGCGCAGAAGGCGGATTGCTCCGTCTTTCTGGAAGACCCCGGAGTCGGGATCCCTGACGCAGGCGTCGTGGGAAACATCGGTGAGCGCGAGGTCACCCTCGTCGACGAGTACGGCGGAGTCGCCGCATACCGTGTTACCGGCGGAGAGCAGCCGGACCAGGTGCTCGTTCTCGTGCAGATGGACGGGAAATGGCTGATCCGCGACGTGTACGACGTCGCGGATCAGCCATGAAGTGTGCCCGCCGGCGGGGCGTCCGCTCAGATCCCGAGGTTGGCCTCGAAGTCGGCCGTCTCGAGGCGAGTCTTGACCGCGCCGAGGAAGCGGGCCGCGTCCGCGCCGTCGACGATGCGGTGATCGTACGACAGGGCCAGGTACACATAGGAGCGCACTGCGATCGCCTCGACGCCGTCGACCTTCACCACACCGGGTTCCTTGACGACCGCGCCGGTCCCGAGAATCGCGGACTGGGGGAGGAACACGACCGGGGTGTCGAAGAGCGCGCCACGAGAACCGGTGTTGGTCACGGTGAACGTGCCGCCGGCGAGCTCGTCGGGCTTCAGCTTGTTGTCGCGCGTACGGGCGGCGAGGTCAGCGATCTCCGACGAGATCCCCGCCAGCGTCTTGGTGCCCGCGTCACGGAGAACGGGAGTCAGCAGCCCGCGCTCGGTGTCGACCGCGATCGAGATGTTCTCGGTGGCGGGGTAGACGATGTCGGTGCCGTCCACCGTGGCGTTGATCACGGGGAACGCCTGCAGCGCCTCGGCGGCCGCGAGCACGAAGAACGGAAGGAACGACAGCTTGCCGCCCGTCTTCGCGACGAAGTCCTTCTGCACCGCCGTGCGGTACGAGGCGACCTTCGTGACGTCGACCTTCACGACGGTGGTGAGCTGAGCCGTCTGCTGCATCGAGGCGACCGCGCGCTCCGCGAGAACCTTGCGAAGACGGGACATGGGCTGAGTCGTCCCGCGCAGCGGCGAGACCTCGAGCGGCGCCGGAGCCGCCGGAGCGGGCGCGACGGCCGCGGGTGCGGCCTGAGCGGCCTCGGCCGCCTTGAGCACATCTTCCTTGCGGATGCGGCCACCGACCCCGGTCCCCGTCACGGAGGCGAGATCGACACCCTGCTGCTGCGCGAGTCGGCGCACCAGAGGGGTGACGTAGGTCGTCGCGTCGTCGGCGGATGCCGTGGCCGGAGCAGGCGCGGCGGCCGGAGCGGGCGCCGCGGCCGGAGCGGGCGCAGCAGCCGGAGCGGGCGCCGCGGCCGGAGCGGGCGCAGCAGCCGGAGCGGGCGCCGCAGCCGGAGCGGGAGCGGCGGGAGCGGGCGCGGCCGGTGCCGGAGCAGCGGGCGCGGGGGCGCCCGAGCCGATGCGGGCGAGCACCGCACCGACGGCAACCGTCTCATCCTCCGCGACGAGGATCTCCTGCAACGTCCCCGCAACCGGCGAAGGGATCTCGGTGTCGACCTTGTCGGTCGAGATCTCGAGAAGCGGCTCGTCGACCGCGACCTCGTCACCGATCTGCTTCAGCCAGCGCGTCACTGTTCCTTCGGTGACGCTCTCGCCCAGCTCGGGGAGAACGACATCCTTCGCATCGCCCGACGGTGCGGGAGCGGAGGCAGCGGCCGGGGCCGGGGAAGCCTCCTCAGCAGCGGGCGCCGCTTCTGCCGGTGCCGCCTCAGCGGCGGGCTGCTCGGCCGCCGGAGCGTCGTCGGACGGAGCCGCAGCGGAGCCGTCTCCGATCTTGGCGAGAACAGCGCCGACCTCGACGGTCTCGTCCTCGGCGACCAGGATCTCCTCGATGACGCCGCTGACGGGGGAGGGGATCTCGGTGTCGACCTTGTCGGTCGAGATCTCGAGCAGCCCTTCGTCGGCCTGGATCGTGTCACCGACCTTCTTGAGCCAACGGGTGACCGTTCCCTCGGTGACGCTCTCTCCGAGCGCGGGGAGGACCACGGATGTGCTCATGACTGTGTCTCCTTCAGAAGTTCGATGTCCGACAACTAGCTTAGTGACCCTCGCGAGGGCCAAGCGGTGACGTGTCGGACGGGGCGGGAAAAGTGGGTGTCAGAGTGCGTGCAGAGGCTTGCCGGCAAGCGCGAGGAATGCCTCGCCGAGCGCCTCGCTCTGCGTCGGGTGCGCGTGCACGTAGGGCGCGATGTCTTCAGGGTGGGCTTCCCAGGCGACGGCCAGCTGGCCTTCGCTGATCAGCTCGCCGACGCGATCGCCGACCAGATGGACGCCGATCACGGGCCCGTCAACCAGTCGGACGATCTTGACGATGCCCCCGGTGCCGATGATCTCGCTTCTGCCGTTGCCGGCCAGGTTGTACTCAGAGACCGCAACCCTGTCGCCGTGTGCGGTTCGCGCGGCTGCCTCCGTGATCCCGACGGACGCCACTTCGGGGTGCGAGTAGGTGACCCGCGGGATGCTCTGCTCCGCGACCACGACGGGTCGGAGGCCGGCGATCTCCTCGGCCACGAAGATCCCCTGCTGAAAGCCACGGTGGGCCAGCTGTAAGCCGGGGACGATGTCGCCGGCCGCCCAGACGTGCGGGACAGATGTGTGGAGGCGCTCGTCCACGCTCACGAAGCCGCGCTCGAGAACCACGCCGGCCTCATCGAACCCCATCCCGGCCGTTGACGGCCCGCGTCCGACCGCCACGAGGAGATAGTCCGCGGTCAGTTCGCTGCCGTCGGACAGGACGATCGAGACCTCGGCATCCGTCTGCGAAACGGAGGCGAAGCGAGAACCGAGTCGAGCGACGATTCCGCGTTTGCGGAAGGCGCGCTCCAGAGCCTTACTCGAGGCGACGTCCTCTGCCGGCACGAGGTGGTCGAGCGCCTCGACGATCGTGACATCCGCCCCCATCGATCGCCACGCGCTGGCGAACTCGACGCCGATGACGCCGCCACCGAGCACGATGACGGAAGCGGGAACCTCAGCGAGCGCGAGTGCCTCTTCACTGGAGAGGATCCGGCCCCCGATCTCGATGCCCGGAAGCGTACGCGTGTGCGAGCCCGTCGCGAGGAGCACGTCGGTTCCGCGATAGGTGACCTCGCCCACCGCGACACCGGGTCCATCGCCATCGACGACCAGCCGCCCCTCACCGGCGACAACCGTGATCCCGCGTGCTTTGATGAGGCCGGCGAGCCCCGCGAACTTCTTGGCGACGATGCCCTCGCGGAAGGCGGTGACCCCCGCCACATCGATGCCCTCGAACGTCGCCGCCACGCCGACGCTCGCCGCATCACGGACAGCGTCGGCGATCTCCGCCGCGTGCAGGATCGCCTTGGTCGGGATGCAGCCTCGATGCAGGCATGTACCGCCGAGTTTGTCTTTCTCGACGATGACGACCGAGCGCCCGAGCTCGGCTGCACGGATCGCCGCGGCGTATCCGGCCGACCCGCCGCCCAGAACGACGAGATCGGAGTGGTGTGCGGTCATCGTGCGTCTCCTTCGACGAATGCGAGCAGCGAGCGGACGGTCGCCGCGGTGGGCCCCTTGTCCGTCGCGCCGGTCGCGGATTTCGTGCTCCCGCTGCCGGCGATGTCCAGGTGCACCCAGGGGATGCGAGGTGCGTCCGCGTCGTCGGAGACGCGCCCGACGAACCGCTGGAGGAACAGCCCGGCGAAAAGCGAGCCTCCCGACGGGTCCCCGATCTTCGCATTGACCAGGTCGGCGATAGGGGAGTCCAGCTCCTCCTCCATGTGAGCCGGCAGCGGCAGCGGCCACGCCAGCTCGTCTGCGGCCTCCGCCGCGTCGAGATATTCGGCGACGGCATCCTCTGAGCCCATGACCCCCGTGTGGCGAGAACCGAGCGCCACCGAGATGGCTCCGGTCAGCGTGGCCACGTCGACGATCACGTCCGGATGCGTGCGACTGGCAGCGACGAGGCCGTCGGCGAGGACGAGCCGCCCTTCGGCGTCGGTGTTCAACACCTCGACGGTGGTCCCGCCCAGAATCCGCAACACGTCCCCGGGCCGCGTCGCTCGTCCCGAGGGCATATTGTCAGCCAAACAGAGCCATCCCGACACGCGCACCGGAAGACGAAGCTGTGCGGCCGCGCGGACGACGGCGAGCACGGTCGCGGCCCCGGCCATGTCGTACTTCATGCCCACCATTCCCGCGGCCGGCTTGAGCGAGAGGCCGCCGGTATCGAAGGTGATGCCCTTGCCCACGATCGCGACGTGGCGCTCGGCATCCGCGGGTGCGTAATCGAGTCGCACGAGACGCGGGGGGCGGTCCGATCCCTGACCGACACCGAGGATGCCCCCGTAACCGTCGGCGGCGAGCTGCTTCTCGTCCAGGACGACGACGTCCACGGGGAGTTCTGACAGCGCGGCCCGAGCAGCGTCCGCGACATCCTGCGGGCCCAGCCACTCGGCCGGGGTGTGCACGAGGTCCTTGACGAGTGCGGCCGCATCGCCGACGACCTGCGCACGAACCAGCGCCGAGGGGACCGTGGTTCCTTCACCGCGGATGATCACGTGTGACGCACGCGCAGGCGAGGCAACCGACTTGTATCCGTCGAAGCGGTACGCGCCGAGCGCTGCACCCTCCGCGACTGCTCCCCACCCGTCCTCATCGACTCCCGGGACCTCGATGGCCACGGTGTCGAAGCCGGTGGTGGTCCGCAGTGCGGCGCCGACCGCCTCACGCAGGGCGGCGGTGTCGGGCGAGGGCCCCGTGCCGACCACGATCAGGGGCAGTGACGTCGCTTCCGGGGCGTACGCGCGCACCGTGCTGCCGAGCGCACCCGAGAAGCCGACGGCTTCCAGGGCCGAGGCCAGGCCCGGCCACTGCGCGAGCGCCCCGCGATCGTGGTCGAGCGGTGGGAGGGCGAGCACGAGGGCATCGGCCTTCGTCTCACGCAGCGGATCGGTCGTGTACGACAGCTCGGGAAACGCCATGACCTCCATCCTAGGTTTGCGCCGTCCGGGACCGGCGACGCCCGATGGCGGCGAGCCGCGCGCGGCGTGTTCGCTGTCAGCGGCACGCGGGCCTCCGCCTGAGGAAGGCTCGTACAGTTGTCTCATGCCCCTGAGCGGTCCCCTTTACGAGCGTGTGGTGTCGGCCCCACCGGTCCCTGCCGGCCTTCCGCTGGTGATCGTGCTGACGGGCTTCACGGATGCCGGTGGCGCCGTCTCGCAGATGGTGGAGATGTTCCGCGACGACCTCGAGCCGGCTCCGATCGTGAGGTTCTCGGCCGACGTGCTGCTCGACTATCGTGCGCGGCGTCCGACGATCACTTTCGACGCCGACCATCTCGCCGACTACCGTCCGCCCCGGCTGGAACTCTCACTGGCGCACGATGCCCTCGGGCAGCCGTTCGTTCTCCTGGCCGGCTACGAGCCGGACTTCGCCTGGGAGGCGTTCACCGAGACCGTCGTGGGCCTCGCCGAAGGACTGCAGGTGTCGACGGTGACGTGGGTGCACGCCATTCCCATGCCCGTGCCGCACACACGGCCGATCGGCACGACCGTGAGCGGGACGCGCGCCGACCTCACACAGGCGCACTCCGTGTGGCAGCCCCACACGCAGGTGCCGGCGACGGTCGGTCATCTGTTGGAGCACCGCTTCGCCCAGAGCGGCGCCTCCGTCGCCGGATTCGTGCTCCTCGTGCCGCACTACCTCGCCGACACGGACTACCCGGCCGCCGCACTCGCGGGATTGGACAGCCTGTCGGTGGCCAGCGGCCTCGTCTTCAACGTCGACGACGTGCGCGAGGAGAACCGGGAGTATGTCGCGAAGGTGGACGACCAGGTGGAGGGCAACGCCGAACTGACCTCCATGCTGCACGCTCTCGAAGAGCGGTACGACGCCTACATGGCCGGATCGAACCTCGGCCAGCCGATCATCCACCCCGGCGATCTGCCCAGCGCGGACGAGCTCGCCGCAGAGCTGGAGCGCTTCCTGGCCGACCGTCGCACCGACGATCACCGCCGGGACGACGACCGCCGCGGCGACGAGTGGCGAGGCGACGACCGCCGCGGTCGACGCTGAGCGGAATGCCCACCGTCCCCGCGACGTTATGGATGCTGTGGGGATCCTGATGGACTGTTGCGCACGGTCTGTCCGATGATGTATGCGACAATGGATCCCTGACCCGTTGTCGAATCGCGGTCGGCTCGTGACGAGGCGACCACGGACTTGACAAGGGTCTTACTCCTGTCCGAAAACCCGACGCCTGCGTCGGTGAAAGGCAAGACGTGACCTCAGGCACGAAGACCACCCGCTCCCGCAAGGTCGAGGAGGAGGAAGCCACGGAGTCCGCCACGGAACAGGCGACGACCACGACCGCCGCCAAGAAGGCGGCGTCGAAGACTCCGGCCAAGTCGAAGGCGGCCCCGAAGAAGGCGTCCAAGAAGACGGCGTCCGATGACGACGAGGAGATCGACGACGACGTCGAGCTCGACGACACCGACATCGAGGACGCATCGGACGACGATTCCGGCGACGACGCCGCCGAGTCATCGACCGGGGCGACCGACAAGAAGGGCGATGACGACGAGGACGATGAGGACGGCACCACGAAGCCGGCCTTCTCCGAGCCCCTTCCCACCGGCGCCATCGTCATCTCCTCGAGCGACGAAGACGATGTCCCTGTCTACTCGACGCAGATCACCGGCGCGACCGCCGATCCGGTCAAGGACTATCTGAAGCAGATCGGCAAGGTGCCGCTGCTGAACGCGGCCGAAGAGGTCGAGCTCGCAATGCGGATCGAGGCGGGGCTGTTCGCCGAAGAGAAGCTCTCGCACATGTCGGCGTCGGAGAAGTCCAGCCAGCTCGGCCTGGATCTGCAGTGGGTCGCACGCGACGGCCAGCGCGCCAAGAGCCACCTGCTCGGGGCCAACCTGCGTCTGGTCGTCTCGCTCGCCAAGCGCTACACGGGTCGCGGCATGCAGTTCCTGGACCTGATCCAGGAAGGAAACCTCGGTCTGATCCGCGCGGTCGAGAAGTTCGACTACACCAAGGGCTTCAAGTTCTCCACGTACGCGACGTGGTGGATCCGTCAGGCGATCACGCGCGCGATGGCCGATCAGGCACGCACCATCCGTATCCCGGTGCACATGGTCGAGGTCATCAACAAGCTCGCCCGTGTGCAGCGGCAGATGCTGCAGGACCTCGGACGCGAGCCCACGCCCGAGGAGCTCTCGCGCGAGCTGGACATGACGCCCGAAAAGGTCATCGAGGTGCAGAAGTACGGCCGCGAGCCGATCTCGCTGCACACCCCGCTCGGCGAGGACGGCGACAGCGAGTTCGGTGACCTCATCGAGGACACCGAGGCCGTCGTTCCGGCGGATGCCGTCGGGTTCACCATGCTGCAACGCCAGCTCGAGTCCCTTCTGGACTCGCTGAGCGAGCGCGAGGCAGGCGTGATCCGCATGCGCTTCGGCCTGGGCGACGGACAGCCCAAGACGCTCGACCAGATCGGCGACACCTTCGGCGTGACACGCGAGCGGATCCGTCAGATCGAATCGAAGACCATGGCGAAGCTCCGTCACCCCTCGCGGTCGCAGTCGCTGCGGGACTATCTCGAATGAGCGCCGAGGTCCCCAATGACGGCAAGGCGCTCACTGTCACCGTCGAGGGGACGACGTTCGCACGGATTCCGATCCGTACGCGCGTCGTCATGCCCGGCGACAGCCTCGATGAGGTGATCGCGGAGTACGCGGCCGACCAGGTGACGGACGGCGACCTGCTGTTCATCACCGAGAAGATCGTCGCGATCACGCAGGGCCGTTCGTATACGCTGGACGAGATCCGACCGCGTCGCCTGGCTCGATTCCTGTCGAAGTACGTGACGAAGACCTCTTACGGCATCGGGCTCGGCATGCCGGAGACGATGGAGATGGCCCTTCGGGAGTGCGGTACCCCGCGCATCCTCTTCGCTGCGGCGATCAGCGCGGTGACGAAGGCGTTCGGACGCCGGGGCGACTTCTACCGCATCGCCGGCGACAAGGCGCGTGCGATCGATGGTCCGACCAACGGCACCATCCCGCCCTACGACCGTGCGGTCGTTCTGGGCCCGACGCGCCCGGCCGAAGTGGCCGCACGCGTCAAGTCGCTGCTCGGCCGGAACGTTCAGGTCGCGGTCGTCGACATCAATGACATCGGCGGGAACATTCTCGGCTCCACACTCGACAGGGCAGGGGAGCGTCAGCTCGTGCGGATCCTTGCCGACAACCCTCTGGGCCAGGGCCGCGAATCCACCCCCCTCGGAATCATCCGGGCGGCGTGAGACCGCGCCGACAGACGCGAAACGCCGGCGACCTCGTGTGAGAGCGCCGGCGTTTCGCTTCGGCGCTCAGAAGCCCATCGCGGCGCGGTAGCGAGGAAGGTGACCGTGGCGGATCCCCGTCGCGGAAGGCTTGTTCTCGAAGACACCCGCGCCCCAGTTGCCCTCGACCAGGACCGGTCCGGTGGGGGTGACGACGACGTCCCAGCCGACGTAGCGCACCTCGGGGATCACGAGTGCGACGTCGGTGATGAGTGCACGCACCTCTTCCATCATCGGAAGCCGGTAGTCGGCGATGCGGAAGCCGGTGTCCGGGTGGGTCTCGAAGAGTTCGCCCGCGGTCGAGTAGCCCATGCCCATCGCTCGCCCGTCCTCGTGGAGCGCGGTGTAGAAGCCGCCGAACGACGCCTGGTCGCTGACCTGACCGCGACCGAACTTCTGCGCCATGTTGATGATCTCGACCGAGCCGTCGTCCTTGACGAATGTCGTGACCCGGGTCGTGTTCGCCGTTCCGGGAGCGATGGCTTCCAGGTCCGGGTGCTGCACGATGCGCTCTTCGATGAGCACCTCACCCTTCGCCAGCAGCTCGGCGTGGAACGCGGGCCAATCACTGACGGCGCTCGCATCGTAACGACGAACCCCGAGCCCGGACTTGCTCACCGGGACTTTGGCGATGAACACGGGATGCCGCTGGGCGAAGGCCTCCAGCTCGTCGGCGTTGCCGTCGACGAGCTCCAGCCACTGACGTCCCAGGAAACGGTCGAAGTCGCGGTTGAAGTCGACCTTGTTGTGGAAGCGATGCACCTGGGCGGGATCGTCGTAGCGGTTCGAGAGCTCCAGCGCGAGGGGACTGGTGACCCAGGTCGCCCGTTCGGCGCGCGTCAAGATGGCGAAGTCGAACTCCATGTAGTCGTTGAATCCCACGCGATGTCGCGCGGCCGACCAGAGCATGTCGGCGAACACGAGCGGATAGCTCTTGTCGTGTACGCGAGCAGTGAAACGGGCCCTCTCACGCACCGACGCGAGATCGAAACCGCGCGCACGCTCGAACAGCACCTCGAATCGGTGCAAGAGAGGAAGGCCTCGACGCGTCATGACAGAGTCCTTCCGAGACAAGTGGAGAAGGGGAACTCCGCCAGTCTACGTGGGAGGCCTCAGCGCGCGTCGGCGAGACGAGCCGTCTCGTCGTGCCAGGAGGTCGCGACAGCGCGCAGCTTCTCTTCGTACTTGCGTCCGTGGTGCGCGCAGAACAGCAGTTCGCTGCCGTTGACCTCGGCCGCGATGTAGGCCTGGGCGCCACACGAGTCGCAACGGTCCGTCGCGGTCAGTCGGTACTCGAGGACGTCAGGCTCAGCGGTGGTCGACATGCTCATTTCGGTTCCTCCTCGGTACATGAGATGCGGTGCGATGTCATGACATACAACCACGCCGTGGGGTCAGCAATGCCGCGAACCGGTCACATTTCGCTGTGCGCGTACCCCGCCCCTGCGCTCATCGTCCGCGGTAGTCGGGGCCTCTGTGTGTCGCAGCCGAGGTGTCCGCGGGGCTGGATACGCTTGAGGATTGTGACCGCCGAGTATTCCGCCCACCACCTCCAGGTGCTCGAGGGCCTGGAGGCTGTCCGCAAGCGTCCCGGCATGTACATCGGCTCGACGGACTCGCGCGGGCTCATGCATTGCGTCTGGGAGATCATCGACAACTCGGTCGACGAAGCCCTCGCGGGCTACGGCTCGCGAATCGACATCGTCCTGCACTCCGATGGCAGCGTCGAGGTCCGCGACCGTGCGCGCGGCATCCCGGTCGACGTCGAGCCGCGAACCGGGCTGAGCGGCGTGGAGGTCGTCTTCACGAAGCTGCACGCCGGCGGGAAGTTCGGCGGCGGCTCGTACGCGGCGTCGGGTGGCTTGCACGGCGTCGGCGCCTCCGTCGTCAATGCCCTGTCCGAGCGCCTGGATGTCGAAGTCGATCGCGACGGCAAGACCTATGCGATGTCGTTCCGTCGTGGAGAGCCCGGCCAGTTCGCGGGGCCCGGGCCCGAGTCGCCGTTCACCCCGTTCGAGAAGGCCTCGCAGTTGCGGGTCGTCGGCAAGGCTGCCAAGGGCGTCACCGGAACGCGCATCCGCTACTGGGCCGACCGTCAGATCTTCACCAAGGATGCGACATTCCACGCCGAGGAGCTGGAGCAGCGGGCGCGTCAGACGGCGTTCCTCATCCCGGGTCTGGAGATCGCGATCATCGATCAGCGCGGAGAGGAGATCGTCGAAACGTCCCATCGCTACGACGGCGGCATCTCCGAGTTCGCGGACTTCCTCGCGCCCGATGCGGCGATCACCGACACCTGGCGACTGACCGGGTCGGGCACGTTCACGGAGACCGTGCCCGTGCTGCAGGCGGGCGGAGCGATGGTACCGACCGACGTCGAGCGCGAATGCGAGGTCGACATCGCGCTGCGCTGGGGGACGGGCTACGAGACGGTCACGCGCTCGTTCGTGAACATCATCTCGACACCCAAGGGCGGAACGCATCAGGCGGGCTTCGAGCAGGGCCTGATGAAGGTCGTCCGCAGTCAGGTCGAGCAGAACGCCCGACGGCTCAAGGTCGGCGCGGGGGAGAAGCTCGAGAAGGACGACATCACCGCCGGCCTGACGGCCGTGCTCACCGTTCGCCTGCCCGAACCGCAGTTCGAGGGCCAGACGAAGGAGATCCTCGGCACGCCCGCGGTCCGCTCCATCGTCGCGAACGTGGTGGCCAAGGAACTCGCCGAGCGATTCTCCTCGAGCAAGCGCGACGACAAGGCGCAGACCGCGCTGCTGCTCGACAAGGTCGTGTCCGAGATGAAGGCGCGGATCTCGGCTCGCACGCACAAGGAGACACAGCGTCGCAAGAACGCCCTCGAGTCGTCATCGTTGCCGGCGAAGCTCGCCGATTGTCGCACCTCCGACGTGGAGCAGTCGGAACTGTTCATCGTCGAGGGTGACTCCGCTCTGGGAACGGCGAAGCTCGCGCGCAACAGTGAGTACCAGGCGCTGTTGCCCATTCGCGGCAAGATCCTCAATGTCCAGAAGGCGTCGATCAGCGACATGCTCTCGAACGCGGAATGCGCGGCGATCATTCAGACGATCGGCGCGGGCTCTGGCCGAAGCTTCGATCTCGAAGCGGCGCGTTACGGCAAGATCATCCTGATGAGCGACGCGGACGTGGATGGCGCGCACATCCGCACGCTTCTGCTGACGCTGTTCTTCCGCTACATGCGTCCGCTGATCGAGGCGGGTCGCGTGTACGCCGCCGTCCCGCCGCTGCACCGCGTCATCGTGGTCAATCCCGGTTCGAAGCCGAATGAGACGATCTACACCTACTCGGAGCAGGAGCTGCACACGCTGCTCGCGAAGGTGCAGAAGTCGGGACGGCGCTGGCAGGAACCCGTCCAGCGCTACAAGGGGCTCGGCGAGATGGACGCGGACCAGCTGGCCGAGACGACGATGGACCGTTCCGGACGGCTGCTGCGACGCGTGCGCGTACAGGATGCCGAGGCGGTCTCGGGCGTGTTCGAACTGCTGATGGGCAGCGACGTGGCACCACGTCGCGACTTCATCGTCACCTCCAGTGACCGACTCGACCGTGAGGCCATCGACGCCTGAGCTCGTCCGGACCCTCAACGACGCGGGGCCCGAGACCGATCTGGGGGGATTCGGTCTCGGGCCATCGCCGCGGCTACGGGGGACATCCGGATGACGTCGAGCCCCGAACGGTCTCTTCGTCCCCGAAATCACGGACGTCTCGCGCCGTGCCCTGTGAAGAACCGACTGGGGATCAGTTCTTCGGCTAGGAAAAGGTTAGGCGCGCATAGGCGGCGCCAACGTGAACCATCGGTGGAACCGACTGCGACTTTCGTCTACTTCGACGCGTATGCGTAAGTTTTTTCCTGATCAGCCTGAAAGGGGCAGTGACGCGCTCACGACCCACCCCTGGGATTTCCGTTCCGATTCGAAGGTGCCGCCGAACAGTCGGAAGCGCTCTCGAAGACGCATGATGCCGTAGCCCGACGCCGGGAGTCCGGCGGTGCGCGCCGGCGGTGAGTCGTCGGCGAAGGTGAGGTGCACCCAACCGCGCTCGACGCGGAGAACGATGGAGACCGTGTGGGCGCCGGTGGCGTGCTTGAGCACGTTCGTCGCGCTCTCGCGGATGACACGGGTCAGCGCAACAAGGGATGCACTCGGCAGTCGGAGGTCGGCGGGCACGTCCGCGGTGACCGCGATACCCGCCTGTCCGAGTTCTTTCGTGACCGCGGCGATCGTGCCGGTGATCCCATCAGGCGACGAGACGCGCTCGGGGGAGAGATTCTCTTCGCCGCGCACCATCCCGAGCACGCGACGAATGTCGGTGAGCGCCTGCACCGCGGCTTCGCGGATCGCCGTCTGCGACTGCGACCGCGTCTGCACGTCTTCGGTGCGGTCCAGGACCGCGGCGTGCAGGGCGACGATGGTGATCTCGTGCGCGACGATGTCGTGCAGCTCGTCAGCGATGAGGTCCCGTTCGTGTTTGAGCTGCTCGGCGACCTCGCGCTCGCTCACCTCGAGCTGTAATGCCAAAGTTCGCGCCCTTTCGTACTGCTGCCGAATAGCGAGCCCAATCATCAAACTGACGAGGCTGAGGAACGCGATGATGACCGCGCCGAGTGGTTGAAACCCTGAACCGGGTCTACTCACGATCGCGACCAGCCAAACGACCCACGCCAACAGGTAGGTGGTCGTCAACAACGGGCTGCACGTGAACGCAACCAAACCGAGGATGGCCGCCGCAGTCAGAAGACTGTCAGCAACCCCCGTCACACTCGCAGCTGCGGCCGTGACGATCAGAACCGTTGTTCCGATGGGCGGGCGCCAAACAAAGAGCGCGACCGACAGAGTCATCGTCGTGGTGACTACTGCCGAAACGACGCTGGTGCTGCCACCGTTGGTCGCCCGGAAGAGGGAGTCGAGGATAAGGGTCACCGCAACCAGGATGATCAAAATCCGCTTCGCCAAAGGGCTCAGGGCAAGATAGTCCCAGAAGGGCGTTCGCGCGTAGCGCGCGATGTCCGAGCGGAAGGAGGTCACAACGCGATTATCTCGCGAGAACACTTACTTCCAGATGCCGATGAGCTGTCCAAGCCAGTACCACATGTGTTTCACCTCCTGCAATCTCTCGAATCGATTCTTCAAACAGAGGTCATCTCGCACGACCGACGGATGGCTACATCGATAGCGACTTTCGTCGACATCGCGCGGAAAAGAACGAGTACGGGCGCTTCGTAAGATGGTGCTGTGACCGAACCGATTCGCGTGATCATCGTCGACGACGAGTCGCTGGTGCGCGCCGCACTGCGCGTCTTCCTGGACTCCTCGGACGGGTTCGATCTCGTCGGCGAAGCCGACAACGGCATCGACGCGATCGCGCTGGTGCGCAGCACTCACCCCGATGTCGTGCTCATGGACGTGCAGATGCCCAAGATGGACGGCATCGAGGCCACTCAACGCCTCACGCGTGAGTTTCCCGGTATCAAGATCGTCGCACTGACCACGTTCTCCTCGGAACGGGTGATCGTCCCGATGCTCAGCGCCGGCGCTGCGGGCTTCCTGGTGAAGGACACGTCGCCCGACCGCATCCTCGACGCGGCGCGCCTCGCTCACGAGGGCGGGTACGTACTTTCGCCGCGCGTCGCGAAGGAGCTCGTCAGCTCGGTGCAGCAGAACGAACCGCCCGCACCGCGCCAGCTCGGCCGCGACGAGGAACTCACCGAACGCGAGCTGGAAGTGGTCACGCTTCTCGCGCAGGGAATGTCCAACGCGGAGATCGCGGCGGCGATGTTCGTGTCCGAAGCGACGGTCAAGTCACACCTCGGCCGCATCACGGCGAAGTGGGGCGTGCGCGATCGCATCCAAGTGCTGATCCGCGCAACCCAGTACGGTCTCGTCTCTCTGGGCTGACGACCGTCAGGCGATCGCCGTGCCGACGGCCGCGACGACCGCATCCAGTGGCTGTCCGGAGGCATCCCGCTTCGCCCCCGGCTCCGGCAGAGTACGCACGGCGCCGTCCGCCGCCAATGCCCGCGGTTGCGCTCCGATCCAGGCGAGAGTGAGGACGTCCTCGCCCTTCAGAAAGCGCTGAGCGCGCACGCCGCCGGTCGCGCGACCCTTCGGCGGGAACTCGTCGAACATCGACACCTTCGCGCTTCCCGCGTCTGTCCCGGCGATCGCCTGGGAGGACCCGGCGATGGTGACGACCACCGCGTCCGCCGGTTCGGTCACCACGTCGAAGGCCACGACGGAGGCTCCCGCGCTCAAACGGATGCCGGCCATGCCGCCCGCCGCGCGCCCCTGCGGGCGCACGCTCGCCGCGTCGAAGCGCAGCAGCTGGGCGTCGGAGGCCACGAAGACGAGCTCGGCGCCGTCGGGGGCGACGGCGGCGCCGACGACGAGGTCTCCGTCCTTCAGCGCGATGATCTCGGCCTCGTGCTTGCCGGGCGCAAGCTCCGAGGTTGCGACACGCTTGACGACACCCTGGGCGGTCCCGAGGGCGATGACGATGTCGCCGAGGGGCACGACGGCCACGACGTGCTCGCCCGATGCCAGGCCGAGGTACTGGTCGGCGCGGGTACCTGCCCCGAGCTGCACCGCATTCGCCGGCACCGACGGCAGATCGACAGGGGAGAAGCGCACCAGGCGGCCGCGCGTGGTGACCGCGCCGAGCTCACCCCTCGTGGTCGTGTCGACAGCGGAGAGGATGCCGTCGTGCTTCGCACGCCGTGTCGGAGCGACGATCTCGCCGGAGTCACCGAGTTCGGCACGCACCATCCTCCCGGTCGCGGACAGGAGCACCCGGCACGGGGAGTCGGCGATCTGCAGGTCGGCCGCCGCGGCGCTGCGAGAGCGGGCCGCCACGGGTCCGCCGTTGAGCAGAAGCGTGCGGCGGGGTGTCCCGAACGTCTCGGCCGCGGCATCCAGCTCTCGGGCGACCTGCTGGCGGAGGAGCACATCGCTGGCCAGCAGCGCCTCGAGGTCGGCGATGTCCTTCTTGAGGGTGTCCTGTTCGGACTCCAGCTCGATGCGGGAAAAGCGGGTGAGACGCCGCAGACGCAACTCCAGGATGTATTCGGCTTGCACCTCGGAAAGGTCGAAGACGCTCATCAACTTCCCGCGGGCCTGCTCGCTGTCGTCAGAGGCGCGGATGACCTGGATGACCTCGTCGATGTCGAGGATCGCGATCAGAAGGCCCTCGACGAGGTGGAGACGTTCCTGCTTGCGGGCGAGACGGTAGCGGCTGCGACGCGTGACGACCTGGATACGGTGGTCGAGATACACCCGCAGGAGGGGCTTGAGGCCGAGCGTCTGCGGCTGCCCGTCGACGAGGGCGACGTTGTTGATGCCGAAGGAGTCCTCGAGCGGAGTGAGCCGGTAGAGCTGCTCGAGCACGGCCGCGGGGTCAAACCCCGTCTTGATGCCGATGACGAGGCGCAGACCGTGATTGCGGTCGGTGAGATCGTTGACGTCCGCGATGCCCGTGAGCTTCTTCGCGTTGACGGCGTCCTTGATCTTCTCGATGACGCGCTCGGCACCCACCATGTACGGCAACTCGGTGACAACGATGCCCGTGCGACGCGGGCCGAGCGACTCGATGGATGCCTTCGCGCGCGTGCGGAAGGTACCGCGTCCGCTCTCGTAGGCCTCGGTGATGCCGTCGAGTCCGACGATGATGCCGCCGCCGGGGAGATCCGGACCGGGGACGAACTCCATGAGCTCGGCGGTGGTGGCGTCGGGGTTCTCGAGCAGATGGATCGCGGCGGCGACGACCTCGTTGAGGTTGTGCGGAGCCATGTTGGTGGCCATGCCCACCGCGATGCCGGAGGCTCCGTTGACGAGCAGGTTGGGGAAGGCGGCGGGGAGGACGGCCGGCTGCTGGAACTGACCGTCGTAGTTGGGCACGAAGTCCACCACGTCCTCGTCGAGGTTCTCCGTGAGAGCGAGCGCGGCCGGAGCCAGGCGCGCTTCCGTGTACCGCGCCGCCGCGGGTCCGTCGTCGAGCGAACCGAAGTTGCCGTGACCGTCGACCAGCGGCACCCGCAGCGCGAACGGCTGAGCGAGGCGCACGAGCGCGTCGTAGATCGCCGAGTCGCCGTGCGGGTGCAGCTTTCCCATCACTTCGCCGACGACGCGCGCACTCTTGACGTGCCCCCGGTCGGGCCGAAGACCCATGTCCGCCATCTGGAACAGAATGCGCCGCTGCACGGGCTTGAGGCCGTCGCGAGCGTCGGGAAGAGCGCGCGAGTAGATGACCGAATACGCGTACTCCAGGAACGAATCCTGCATCTCGGCGGAGACGTCGACGTCCTCGATGCGGCCGTGATCTTCGGGGATGGACGCGGTGCGCGAAGCTGCCATGGATCTGCGGTTCCCTCGGTGCTCGGGTGGGCCGGGAAGTGGGGCCGCGCGCCATATGCGAGACTGGCCCCGATGTCGTTCAGCCTACCCGCGGACCCGCCCACAGCCCGGAGCCTCACCGCCATCGTGCCGCAATTGCTTGCGTCACTGTCCGACGCCGGTGACTGGTTCGTCTCGGCCCGGTCGGCGATCCTGGTCCTGGTCGACGGACTCGGGCGCGGCAATCTCACCGCTCGTGCCGGACACGCACGTTTCCTGACGGCGGCGATGACGAAGAAGGATGCCGCGCGCAGCACGTTCCCCTCGACGACGGCCACCGCCCTCACCGGGCTTCTCACCGCGACCGACGCCGGCACCCACGGCATCGTCGGATACCGCGCCCGCATCCCGGGAACCGATGTCGCCCCCAACCAGCTCAAGGGGTGGGAGACCGACGGGCTCGACCCGATGACTTGGCAGCGCGCGCAGCCTCTGCTGGAACGGGAGGCGAACGCCGGTCGGCCCACGTTCGTGGTGAGCAAGGGCCTATACCGCGACAGCGGCTTCACGCGGGCGATCCAGCGCGGGGCCGAGTTCGTCGGCGCCGCGACCCCGGCCGAGCGCCTCACCGCCGCCGCCGCACGGGCGTCGGCGAACCCGGGCGCGCTCGTCTACGTCTACATACCGGAACTCGACACCCTCGGTCACGCGCACGGCTGGGAATCCGAGCGATGGCTGCGGGGGCTGGAGGAACTCGACGCGGACCTCCGTCGGTTCGAAGCGATGCTCTCGCCGGGCGTCGGCGCGCTCGTCACGGCGGATCATGGAATGGTCGACGTGCCGGCGCATCGGCACGTGCTGCTGCGCGACGGGGATCCGCTGTTGCATGATGTGGCCCTGGTGGCCGGCGAGCCTCGAATGCTGCAGCTCTACACGACGGACGGCAGCGCCGCGGCCGTCGCCGCGCGCTGGCGTGAAGCCGAGCAGTCGCGCTCGTGGGTGATGACACGCGGGGAGGCGATCGACGCCGGCTTGTTCGGCCCCCACGTGCACCCCGATGTCCGCGATCGCATCGGCGATGTGCTCGTCGCGGCCCGGACGGCGGTGGCCTATTATGACGACCGCGTCGCCGACAAGAAGCCGCAGCGCATGATCGGCCAGCACGGATCCTGGACGGATCAGGAACGCATCGTTCCTCTGATCAGACTCGGCGCCTTCGCGAACGGCTGATCATCCGGCCCCGCGACGCCCCGTCGACTCACCCGTCTTCGGTGCGCGCTCCGAAGACGATCTCGTCCCACGACGGCATGGAGGTGCGCCCCTTGCGGCGCGACGAGTCGCTGATGACGGTGTCTTCGATCGCGGATGCCGTGTCTTCGGCATCCGTCCCCGCTTCGTCATAGCCGGGCTCGAGCGCGTCGAACAGAGCCACGGGGGAGTGCGGACGCTCGGTCGCGGACTCCTCCTCGGGCATGGGCTCGCGCTGGCCGCGACGGCGGCGCAGCGCCTCGAGCAGATCCGCTGTCTCGGCGGACGTCACCGCGTGATCGGGGGCGCGCTTGATCGCGGCATCCTGAACCGCGGGAGCGACCGGCACTCGCACGTCCGGTCGCGCGATGTCAGCGTCGGGCACGCCGGCGTCGGCGTCCAGACGGCGCGGGCCGAACGCCCCCGAGTCGAAGCGCGAGGCGTCCTTCAGCGGAGAGGTGTCGAGCGCGCGCAGGCGGGGGATCAGTCCTTCGGGCAGCGATCCTTGACGCGAGAGCTGGGTCGCATCGGCGTTGAGCGGAGCAAGACTGCTCCGGCGCGGGTCGAAGCTCCAGCGTGCATCGTGGTCGACGTCGTTCGCGGTGAACTCCAGCTTGACGACCCAGCCGTCCTCGTCCTTCCAGCTCGTCCAGCGTTCGCCGCTCGCACCCGCCTCGGCGAGCTTCGCACGCACCGCGACCCCGAAGGTCGGCTGCGCCGCGGCATCGAGTTCTCCCGCGATGAGCACCGGGACGGCCAGAGCCTGCCCCACGATGTGCTCACGCTCGGCGAGGACGGGACGTTCGAAGCGCTGCACGTCTTCCAGGCGAGCGCCCAGAAGCTCCGCGACCTCCTGAGCCGACAGCCCGGAACGGATGTGAGCCTGGATGTCGCGGGGGCTCGGGCGCGCCGCACGCGGCTCGCTGTCGCGCTGTGAGCGACGCAGCTGGCTGCGCAGCGTCTCGTCGATCGGCAGCGCGTACCGTTCGCCGGACTCCGTGGCGAGAACGAGGACGCCTTCCTCGGTTCCGATCACCTTGAGCTGTTCCATGCGAAACACCCTCCCGTTCCCTGTTCGGGCACGATTCGATTGCCGGGCCCATGCTGTCACAGCAGTTCGTCGCACTCGGGAATATCGCGGGCGCGCCGCGAGTTCCATGCGACGCACCCGCCGGAAGCGGGCACGCGCACGACGATCATTTGCGAAATCCGAACCCGTCGTGCAAACTATCGCCGCCCCACGTCGGTCCCCCCGGCCGCGAGTCGGCACTTTGGCAACACACCTGGAAGTTGAGAGCATGGCGACCGATTACGACGCCCCCCGTAAGACCGACGACGACAGCGAGTCGATCGAGGCTCTGAAGGAGCGCGTTCCCGACAAGATGTCCGGGGCCGTCGACGTCGAGGATGCCGACAACCCCTCGGGCTTCGAGCTGCCCGGCGCCGACCTCTCCGACCTGGAGCTGGATGTCGTCGTGCTGCCCCCGCAGGAAGACGAGTTCACCTGCATCGAGTGCTTCCTCGTGAAGCATCGCACGCAGATCGACCACGAGACCACCGCCGGCGCCGTCTGCATCGAGTGCGCCTGAAGACCGACCGCCCGGCGGGATCGGCCCCGCACCCGCGCTGACCTCAGCGCGACTGGGCGCGCCTGATCGCGGCGACGACGCGATCAGGCGTGCGCGTCGAGAACACCCACTCGGTGACGGGGTCTCCGGGATCGATGACGGAAACGCGGACCACGGGGTCGATCCCGCCGCGGAACATGTGCCACGCGGTCGCGGACAGCTGTGGACCGCGCGCAGCACGGGCGTCATCTGCCCACAGCGGCTCGGCGGGGCCGAGCTGATCCACCGGGATATGCGCACGACCGACCCGGAGTTCCCCGGCTCGCACCTCCACGACCGGAGACGCGAAGACGAGCAGGCCGATCAGCACCGCTGCCACGGCGATGCCCGCGGCGAGAGCGATGGTCGCGTCCAGCGGGACGAACACCAGTGCGACCATCGGAGCGACCACCGCCGAGCTGAGCAGCGTCCACAGCGACGGGCTGAGCCGTTCGCGGTAGCGGACGTCGGAAACGGGAGCGGCTGGAGCGGCGATGTGCATTACCCTCGTGGAGTGATCGAATCCGTGGACGTTCCCATTATCGCGCCGCAGGTTCCCGTCTACGCACATCCCGGCGACGCCGGCGCCGATCTGGTCTCGTCGGAGAGCCTGCGACTGGAACCCGGCGCTCGTGCGCTGGTGGGCACGGGGGTGCGGATCGCCCTGCCCGATGGATACGCGGCCTTCGTCGTGCCGCGCAGCGGTCTGGCCGCCAAGCACGGCATCACGATCGTGAACGCACCCGGGACGATCGACGCCGGCTACCGCGGTGAGATCAAGGTCGCTCTCCTCAACACGGATGCCCATGAGGCGTACGACATCACCGCCGGCGACCGCATCGCTCAGCTGATCGTGATGCCCGTTCCCCGCGTCCGCTTCCTCCCCGTCGACGACCTGCCCGACACCGCGCGCGGAGAGGGCGGGTTCGGCTCGACGGGCTACCAGACAGGAGTCACCGCATGAGCGATGAACTGCAGCCCACCGGCGCGGGCGACCGCGCATCGACCGGCCCCTTCGACGAGGCAGAGGCGAACCCCGTTCGTCCGTACATCGATCTGGGTGGCATCAAGGTGCTCCCGCGCGAGGGGCTGAACCTTCGCCTCGAAGTCGAGGAGCAGACCAAGCGCATCGTCGCGGTCGGCCTCGACTACGCCGATTCGACCCTGCAGGTGCAGCCGTTCGCCGCGCCCCGCTCGAGCGGATTGTGGGACGAGACCCGTGACCAGATCCGTCAGCAGATCCGCCAGCAGGGCGGGCGCGTGGAGGAGCGCCACGGCCCGCTCGGCGCCGAACTGCTCGCCGAGGTCCCCGTCGTGAGCGGGCCTGATGCGGTCGCCGGAAAGCGCCTCGCGCGGTTCATCGGTGTCGACGGGCCGCGCTGGTTCCTGCGCGGTGTGATCGGGGGAGCGGCCACGACCGACGTCGAGGCCGCCGCCCGCGTCGAGGATCTCTTCCGCTCGATCGTGGTGGTGCGAGGCGGCAGCCCCATGCCGCCGCGCGACCTCATTCCGCTGAAGATGCCCGCCGCCCCCGGCACCGCATGAGCTCGCCCGCGCAGGAGCCCGAGGACGCGGCATCCGCTCCGCTCACGCCACCTCCGCCGTCCGCATCGGACCTCCTCGGAAGCGCGCTCGGCAACGCCGCGCGACGCGCCGGTCTCGATCCGTCGCGGCAGGCTCACACGGGACACGTCGTCTGGGCCGCCATGGGCGGCTGGCGGGGAGTGCTGGAGAGCGTGCTTCCCGGCCTGGCGTTCGTCATCCTGTTCACGACCACGGCCGATCTCACACTCTCGCTCGCGCTCTCGGTGGGCGCTGCTGCCGTCTTCACGATCGTCCGCCTCGTTCAGCGCTCGCCCGCCAGTGCGGCACTGGGGGGACTCATCGCCACCGGTGCCGCCGCCGCCCTCGCACTGTGGACCGGCCGAGGACAGGACAACTTCGTCCCGGGCCTCATCACCAACGCGGCCTACGGGACGGCGTTTCTGATCTCGGCTCTCGTCGGGTGGTCCTTGATCGGACTGGCCGTCGGCTTCCTCATGAACGAGAGCACACGCTGGCGCAGCGATCCGCGCAAGCGCCGGGTGTTCTTCTGGCTGGCGATCGCCTGGGCCGCGCTGTTCTACCTGCGCCTCGCGGTGCAGCTTCCCTTCTACTTCGCCGGCGATGTCGCCACGCTCGGCACCCTGAAGCTCGTGATGGGACTGCCGTTGTTCGCCCCGCTCGTCGCCGTCACCTGGCTGGCCGTGCGGGCGGTCTATCCGCGCCAGCACGACGCCAGCGCGGCATCCGAGGCGTGATAGATTTATCTTGACATCAAGATAAATTCCTTCGCCGGTGATGCGCCAGAGGCGCTATCCACGGGTAAGGACAACCTCACTAGCCCGCCGCCGCGGCGGCGGGGATGATGGAGAATCAGGCGACGGCCGTCCATGCCCGACCCTGACCCCGCCGACCGACTGAGCCCGCGGCCTCAGGAACTCCCAACGAAGGAGAGCAGACGTGTCCACTGTTGACAGCTTCGGAGCCAAGAGCACCCTCACGGTCGGTGGCACCGACTACGAGATCTACCGGATCGACACCGTCGCCGGGTACGAGAAGCTCCCGTTCAGCCTGAAGGTGCTGCTCGAGAACCTCCTTCGCACCGAGGACGGCGCCAACGTCACGAAGTCGCAGATCGAGGCCCTCGGCAACTGGGATGCCGATGCGGAGCCCGATACCGAGATCCAGTTCACCCCGGCGCGCGTCGTGATGCAGGACTTCACCGGCGTGCCCTGCATCGTCGACCTCGCCACCATGCGCGAGGCCGTCACGGCCCTCGGCGGCGACCCGGCGAAGATCAACCCGCTGTCGCCGGCCGAGATGGTCATCGACCACTCCGTCATCGCCGACCTTTTCGGCACCGACAACGCGCTGGAACGCAATGTCGAGATCGAGTACGAGCGCAACGGCGAGCGTTACCAGTTCCTGCGCTGGGGCCAGACCGCGTTCGACGACTTCAAGGTCGTCCCGCCGGGAACCGGCATCGTCCACCAGGTGAACATCGAGCACCTCGCGAAGGTCATCTACGACCGCACCGGCCGCGACGGCGTACTGCGCGCCTACCCCGACACCTGTGTGGGCACCGACTCGCACACCACCATGGTCAACGGCCTGGGCGTGCTCGGCTGGGGCGTCGGCGGCATCGAGGCCGAGGCCGCGATGCTCGGCCAGCCCGTGTCGATGCTCATCCCGCGCGTCGTCGGCTTCAAGCTGACCGGGGAGATCCCGGCGGGCGTCACCGCCACCGACGTGGTCCTCACCATCACCGACATGCTGCGCAAGCACGGCGTGGTCGGCAAGTTCGTCGAGTTCTACGGCGCGGGTGTCGCTTCGGTGCCGCTGGCCAACCGCGCCACCATCGGCAACATGAGCCCGGAGTTCGGCTCGACGGCCGCGATCTTCCCGATCGACGACGTCACGCTCGACTACCTGCGCCTCACCGGTCGCGACGAGCAGACCGTGGCTCTCGTCGAGGCATACGCGAAGGAGCAGAAGCTCTGGCACGACGCCGACAGCGAGCCCGTATTCAGCGAGTACATGGAGCTCGACCTGTCCACGGTCGTCCCCTCCATCGCCGGCCCCAAGCGCCCGCAGGACCGCATCCTGCTCAGCGAGGCCAAGTCGCAGTTCGAGAAGGACATCGTCAACTACACGACGCCCAGCGTCTCGAACTCCATCGTCGACCTCGAGTCGAAGCACTCGTTCCCGGCATCCGACCCGGGCGCGGCGCCCGGCGACGAGGAGCCGCAGACGCGTGAGGTGCACATCTCCAGCGGCGCCCCCACCGCGGCATCCAATCCCGTGCCCGTCACCTCGCCCGCCGGAGACTCGTACCTCCTCGACAACGGTGCCGTGACGCTCGCCGCCATCACGTCGTGCACCAACACGTCGAACCCGTCGGTGATGATCGCCGCCGGCCTTCTCGCCCGCAAGGCGCGCAACAAGGGCCTCAAGCAGAAGCCGTGGGTGAAGACGACGCTCGGCCCCGGTTCCAAGGTCGTCACCGATTACTACGAGAAGTCGGGGCTCGACAAGGACCTCGAAGGCCTCGGCTTCTACACGGTCGGCTACGGCTGCACCATCTGCATCGGCAACTCCGGACCTCTCATCGAGGAGGTCTCGGCGGCGATCAACGAGAACGACCTGGCCGTCACGGCCGTGCTGTCGGGCAACCGCAACTTCGAGGGCCGCATCAGCCCCGACGTGAAGATGAACTACCTCGCCTCGCCGCCCCTCGTCGTCGCCTACGCCCTCGCCGGCTCGATGCACTTCGACTTCGAGACCGACCCGCTCGGGAAGGACGCGGAGGGCAACGACGTGTTCCTCAAGGACATCTGGCCCTCGCCGGACGAGGTGCAGGAGGTCATCGACTCGTCGATCTCCCGTGACCAGTTCATCAAGCAGTACGCCACCGTGTTCGACGGCGACGAGCGCTGGACGAGCCTGCCCACGCCCGAGGGCCCGATCTTCGAGTGGGATGCCGATTCGACGTACGTGCGCAAGGCGCCGTACTTCGAGGGCATGTCCATGGACCTGACCCCGGTCACGGACATCCACGGCGCTCGGGTGATGGCGACCCTCGGCGACTCGGTCACCACCGACCACATCTCGCCCGCGGGGAACATCAAGGCCGGCACGCCCGCCGCGCAGTACCTCACCGAGCACGGTGTCGCGCAGAAGGACTTCAACTCCTACGGCTCGCGTCGTGGCAACCACGAGGTCATGATCCGCGGCACGTTCGCGAACATCCGCCTCAAGAACGAGCTGGTCGCCGCGGTCAACGACGGTCAGATCGTCGAGGGCGGCTTCACCCGTGACTTCACGCAGGAGGGCGGCCCGCAGTCGTACATCTTCGACGCGTGCGAGAACTACCGCGCCGAAGGCACCCCGCTGGTCGTCTTCGGTGGCAAGGAGTACGGCTCGGGCTCGTCGCGCGACTGGGCCGCGAAGGGCACGTCGCTGCTGGGCGTCAAGGCGGTCATCACCGAGAGCTTCGAGCGCATCCACCGCTCCAACCTCATCGGCATGGGCGTCGTGCCGCTGCAGTTCCCCGAGGGCCAGAGCTGGAAGTCGCTGGGCCTGGACGGCACCGAGATCGTCTCGATCGAGGGCCTCGAGCAGCTCAACGAGGGCGTCACCCCGAAGACCGTGAAGGTCACGGCGGCCCCCAGCGAGTTCTCGCCGGAAGGCAAGGAGACGATCGTCTTCGACGCCAAGGTGCGCATCGACACCCCCGGTGAGGCGGACTACTACCGCAACGGCGGCATCCTCCAGTACGTGCTGCGTTCGCTGGTCTGAGCGCCGGTTATAACGCCCCGGCATCGGTCCCTGCAAGGGGACGCCGATGCCGGGGCGTCGGCGTTTGGGCGACGTAGACTCGGAGGATGAGTCTGCTCGCTTCGATCACCGGTCCGCGCGACCTGGACTCCCTGTCCACTGAGCAGCTCGAGCAGCTCGCGCAGGAGATCCGTGACTTCCTCGTCGAGAACGTGGCGCGCACGGGAGGTCATCTCGGACCGAACCTCGGTGTCGTGGAGCTCACCATCGCGCTGCACCGGGTCTTCAACTCTCCCGACGACCCCTTCGTCTTCGACACCGGCCATCAGTCGTATGTGCACAAGCTGCTCACCGGCCGCCAGGACTTCCGCGGGCTGCGCTCGCGCGGCGGACTCGCCGGCTACCCGCAACGCGCGGAGAGCGTCCACGACGTCGTCGAGTCCTCGCACGCGTCGAGTTCGCTGAGCTGGGCGGACGGCATCTCCCGGGCGTTGACCCGCACCGGCCGCAAGGATCACCACGTGGTCGCTGTCGTCGGTGACGGCGCGCTGACGGGCGGGATGACCTGGGAGGCACTGAACAACATCTCCGACGACAACGATCGCAATCTGGTGATCGTCGTCAATGACAACGGACGCTCCTACGCTCCGACGATCGGGGGAATGGCTCGCTATCTGAACCGGGTGCGCACCACCGAGGGCTATGAGAGCCTGCGCAAGAGCTCGGCATCCTTCTTCCGTCGCCTCGGGCCCATGGGGCGCGCCGTCTACCGCGGTGTCCGCGGCGGCACGCATGGATTCCTCTCGCGCTTCTCCAACAACGAGGCGCTGTACTCGAACCTGGACATCAAGTACCTCGGGCCGATCGACGGACACGACCTCGTCGCGCTGCAGGAGACGTTGCAGCTGGCCAAGGACTACAGCGCCCCCGTGATCGTGCACGTCATCACCGAGAAGGGCCGCGGCTACGAACCCGCGCGCAACGACGAGGCCGATCAGTTCCACGCCGTCGGCAAGATCGACCCGGCGACGGGCGAGCCGCTGGGCTCTTCGGATGCCGTCGCCTGGACCGACGCCTTCGCCGATGCACTCGTCGCGGCCGGAGAGCGTCGCGACGACGTCATCGCGATCACCGCGGCGATGCTGCGCCCGACGGGCCTGCAGCCGTTCGCGCAGCGTTTCCCCGACCGCGTCTACGATGTCGGCATCGCCGAGCAGCATGCGGTGGCTTCCGCGGCGGGACTCGCGTTCGGCGGGCTGCACCCGGTCGTCGCGATCTATGCGACGTTCATGAACCGCGCCTTCGACCAAGTGCTCATGGATGTGGCCCTGCATCGCGCGGGAGTGACGTTCGTTCTCGATCGCTCGGGTGTGACCGGGCCCGACGGCCCCAGCCACCATGGTGTGTGGGATCTCGCGATGCTGCAGCTGGTCCCCGGCATCCGCATCGCCGCACCCCGCGACGAAGCCCGCTTGCGGGAGGAGTTCGACGAGGCGATCGCTGTCGACGACGCCCCCACGGTGATCCGCTTTCCCAAGGGCGCCGTCGCGGTCGAACAGCCGGCCCTCAAGCGCCTCTCGGACGGTGTCGACGTGCTGTGGCAGAACGGGGCCGAGGACGTTCTGCTCGTCGGCATCGGCCCGATGACGCAGCTCGCGGTCGAAGTCGCCGAGCGTCTGCGCGCCCAGGGCATCGGAGCGACCGTCGTCGATCCGCGCTGGGTCGTTCCCGTGCAACCCTCCATCGTGAAGCTCGCGGCCGCCCATCGCCTGGTGATCACGATCGAGGACGGCATCCGCGTCGGTGGCGTCGGAACGCGCGTGCGCCAGGTGCTGCGCGAAGCGGGCGTCGACACGGCCGTCGACGAGCTCGGCCTTCCCGATGCCTTCATCGATCACGCGACACGCGAGCAGATCCTCGAAGACGCCGGCCTGTCGGCCGCGAAGATCGCGCAGGACGTCGTCGCGCAGGTGCTCGGCACGCGTATCCCCATCGCGCGGCCCTCCACCGAGACGGGTGCCATCTGGACCGTCCAGGGCGGCGCAGACAGCTCCGAACACGCAGACCACGGCGACGGCCGCGGCTGATCGCAATCAGCCGTCGAGCCGGAGGTCCTCTTCCTCCATCACGGGTGCTCGCCGCTGCGGCGTCCGCGCGCCCTGCCACCGGCCGTAGACCGTCGCGGCCGCGCAGACGCCGAGCGTCAGCGTGACGAATGCCGGATCGAGGGTCACCGCGCTCGACAGCGCGGCGAAGACGGCGATCGCCGCCGCACCGATGACGGCACCGAAAACCGCGAAAACACCGAGGTGGATCCAGCCGCGCCGCACGCGACGAAGCGCGTAGCCGACGGCGGCGGCAACGGGAAGTCCGACGATCGTCACCACCATCGAGACGAGCCCGCCGAAGAAGGCGACCCAGACGGCCGCGTACGCCGCCATCGTGAGGGTCGACGGATCGAAGGGCGCGCTGCCGGCGGCGAGCGTCCACGCGACGGTCGCCGCCGCGAGCAGCACCATGAACGCCAGCCACGCGTGCGTCGCACCACGCCAGAGCTGCTCGCTCGTGAACACGCGGGACCGATTCGGCTCGCTCACCGGCCCGCCTCCGCAATCAGCCCGAGCAGGTCGCGCACGACCCCGCGCACGATCGGCAGGCGCGCGAGCGGCAGCGTCGTCCGCAGCAACGCGAGACCCCGATCGAGCAGACGGCGCGTGCGCTGCTGTCCTTCCGAGCGGTCATAGACCCAGAAGAGCGCCAGCAACAGGTGCGCGAGGAAGAGCACCGTCGGCAGCGCCTCAGCGAGGTCCTTCGGGACCGTGCCCGAACGCGCCCCGTGCACCGCCTCCGCGAACAGGCCCTCCGTGATGGCCCGGGCCTCGCCGGACGCCTCGGCGAGAGGATTGATCTCCGAGCGCGGCGAGACGGCGGCGGAGAGGAACTCGGCGGCGTGCTCGTGGTACGCGGTGAGCTGGTCGAGCCCCGTGCGGTACACGATCGCGATGCGGTCGACGAGGTCGTCCGCATCGACGAGAGCCGGAACCGCCGCAGCGCGATGGCCGCGCTGCACCTCGAGATAGAGCTCCTGGACCAGATCGTTCTTGGTGGCGAAGTGGTAGTACGCGTTGCCGACGGACACGCCCGCCTCCTGCGCGATCAGGCGCATCGTCGTGGCCTCGTACCCGCGGTCCCGGAACGACGTCAGCGCGATCTCGCGAAGGCGCGCACGCGTCCGCTCGCTCTTGGACGACGGCTCCTCAGAAGTGAACATGTTCGAAAAATAGCACAGCCCGTACCGTGACAGCATGGATGGATGAGTTCCGCCAACCTCACCCGCGAAGAGACGGCGGCACGCGCCGCCGGCATCCGTCTGCACGCCGTCGAGGTCGATCTCGACCTGCGTTCGGCTCCGGATGCCGCCGCCACGACCTTTCCGACACGGTCCACGCTGGAGTTCACCGCGAGCACCGACAGGACCTGGGTCGACTTCATCGGCGCGGCCGTCGACGCCGTCACGGTGAACGGACGGTCCCAGCCGGTGGTGTGGGACGGGGCCCGCGTCCAGATCTCCGGACTCCACTCCGACGCAGCGACGGCGAACGTCGTCCGCATCGAGGCCTCGGCCCGCTACAGCACCTCCGGAGAAGGGCTCCACCGGTTCCGCGATCCCGTGGACGGTGCGACCTACCTCTACACGCAGTACGAGCCGGCGGACTGCCGGCGGGTCTATCCGTGTTTCGAGCAGCCCGACATGAAAGCGCGCTGGAGCTTCGTCGTCGCCGCGCCCACCGGGTGGGCGGTGCTGTCCAACGGCGCCGAGTCGTCGCGGGAGGAGGTCGACGGGGGAGTGAGTGTCCGCTTCGCGGAGACGTTGCCGCTGTCCAGCTACATCACCGCGGTCGCCGCAGGTCCCTACCATCGCGCCGAGGGCACGTACGCCGGCGCCGACGGCGAGATCCCCCTCGGCGTGCTCTGCCGCGCATCCTTGGCCGCACACCTCGACGCGGATGAGATCCTCGACATCACCCGCCGCGGACTGTCGTTCTTCGAGAAGGCCTTCGACTACCCCTACCCCTGGGGCACGTATGACCAGATCTTCGTGCCCGAGTACAACCTGGGCGCCATGGAGAACCCCGGGCTCGTGACCTTCACCGAGGCGTATGTGTTCCGCGGCGCCGCCACGGCCGCACAGCGCGAGGCGCGCGCGAACACGATCCTCCACGAGATGGCGCACATGTGGTTCGGCGACCTCGCGACGATGCGATGGTGGGACGACCTGTGGCTCAAGGAGTCGTTCGCAGACTACATGGGGACGCACGCCGCGGCGGCCGTCGGTGGGTTTCCGGACGCCTGGGTCAGCTTCGCGACCCGGCGCAAGGGATGGGCGTACACGCAGGACCAGCTGCCCACGACGCATCCGATCGTCGCGGACATCCCAGATCTGGAGGCGGCCAAGCTCAACTTCGACGGCATCACCTACGCGAAGGGCGCCTCGGTGCTCAAACAGCTCGTCGGGTTCGTGGGCGAAGGCGCCTTCTTCCGGGGTGCTCAGCGCTACTTCGCCCGCCACGCCTTCGGCAACACGACGCTGCCCGATCTGCTGCAGGCTCTCGAAGAGGCTTCGGGACGCGACCTGCGGGCTTGGAGCGCCGCGTGGTTGCAGACGACCGGGGTCGCCGACGTGCGTGCCGAGCGCACCGCGGAAGGCCTCGCTCTGGCGGTGTCGGAGGTCCGCCCGGACCGTGTGAACGTCGGACTGTACGCGGAGGCCGACGGCCGTCTCGTCCGCCGTGGCTCGACCTCCGCCGACATCGTCGACGCACGGACCCTCCTCGCCGACGCACCGCTCGAGGACGTCGTGCTGGTGGTCCCGAACGACGACGACCGCACGTACGCGAAAGTGCGGTTGGATGCCGCGTCGACGGATGCCGTCGCGCGCGGACTGTCCACGATCAACGACACGCTGGCGCGAGCGGTCGTCTGGGCGTCGCTGTGGAACGCGGTGCGCGACGGCATCCTGCCCGCGACGGACTACGTCGACATCGTCGCGCGGCATGCGCCGCGGGAGACCGACGCAGCCCTGCTCACCGAGGCCGCGACGCGGGCCGCGTTCACGATCGCCCACTTCGCCGCCGATCGCGACCGGCCGGCGCTGGCGGCCGGCTGGCTGGAGACGGCGTGGAGCGCCCTGCAGCGCGCGGTTCCCGGTTCGGACGCCCAGCTCATCTGGGCCCGCGCCGTGGGTGCGGCGGCGGCGGTCTGCGACGACCGGGCGACCGACCTCGGCGCGATCCTCGCCGACTCCGCGCCCGCCCCGGCGGGGCTGCGGCTGGACCCCGATCTACGCTGGGCGTGGCTCGTCGCCCTCGCCGCGACGGCCCACGCGGATGACACCGACATCGAGCGCGAGCTCCGCGCCGACGACACCGCGTCCGGTCGTGTCGCCGCACGCACGGCGCGAACCGCCCGCCCCGACGCCGACACCCGCGCCCGCGGCTGGCACGACGCGTGGTCGGACGAGACACTGACGAACGACCACCTCGACGCGACGATCGCGGGCGTGCGGGCCGGTGGGCGGCGGGACCTCATCGCCGGATTCGACGACGAGTACTTCGCGCGCATCCTGCCCGCGTGGCGGTCGCGGTCGATCGAGATCGCCCGGCGCCTCGTGGTCGGCCTCTTTCCGGCATCCCCGTCGCTCGACGCCGCCGACGCGTGGCTGCGGGACCACCCCGACGCACCCGGAGCCCTGCGCCGCCTCGTCATCGAGCAGCGCGACGGCCTCGCACGCGATCTGCGCGTGCGGGCGGCACAGCCGTCAAGCTGATCGCGCGCTCGCGCACACCGGAAGCGGAGACGGAAAACGGAATCGGATGCCGCGCGAATGCGGCATCCGATTCCGTTGCCACCATCCGAATCCGTGGTGACGGGCGAAGGGCGGGAGACGGCGCGTCAGGCGCCGATGCCGCGGATCGGCGGGTGGTGGAAGGTGTCGCCGAACGCGCGCTCGGATGCACCCTCGCGATCGAGGTACGGCGAAGCCCCGCCGTCGATGAACGGCCAGCCGGCGCCGAGGATCAGGCACAGGTCGATGTCTTCGACCTCGGGAACGACGCCCTCGTCGAGCATCAGCTTGATCTCGGTGGCCAAGCCGTCCTGCACGCGCCGAAGAATCGTGTCGGCGGATGCCGGCGCGGAGCCCACATGCCCCTTCAGCGCCTTCTCCGCCGCCTTGGAGAAGCCGGTGACGCGCCCGCCCTTGTCCTTCTCGACGACCTCCGGCAGCTCGGCGAGCTGGTGGAAGTTCTCGTTCGCGTAGAAACGGTCGGGGAACGCGTGGACCATCGTGTCCTGGACGTGCGCCGCGACCTTCCACCCGACCAGATCGATGAGCTGGAAGGGTCCCATCGGCAGTCCGAGCGGCGCGAACGCCTTCTCGACATCCGCGACGGGGGTGCCCTCGTAGACGGCACGCGCTGCCTCGCCCATGACCTTGGCGAGGAGGCGATTGACGACGAAACCCGGAGCATCCGCCGTCAGCACGGCGTTCTTGCCGAGGCCCCTCGCCACGACGAAGGCCGTCGACAGCGCGGCATCCGTCGTGGTCGGCGTCTTGACGACCTCGATCAAGGGCATGACGGCGACCGGGTTGAAGAAGTGGAAGCCGACGAGCCGTTCGGGGTGCTCGAGCTTTGATCCGATCTCCTCCACGGACAGCGACGACGTGTTGGTGGCGAGGATGGCGTCCTCGGCGACGATCTTCTCGATCTCGCCGAAGACGGCCTGCTTGACGCCCACCTCCTCGAAGACCGCCTCGATGACGAAGTCGCAGTCGGCGTACAGGCTCTTGTCGGTCGTGCCCGTCACGAGCGCGCGGAGCTTGTTCGCGGCGTCGGCGTCGAGGCGACCCTTCGCCTCGAGCTTGCCGATCTCGTCGTGGATGTAGGCGACGCCCTTGTCGACGCGGGCCTGGTCGAGGTCGGTGATGAGCACCGGCACCTGGAGCTTGCGCACGAACAGCAGCGCGAACTGGCTCGCCATGAGTCCCGCGCCGATGATGCCGACCTTCGTGACCTTCTTCGCGAGGGTCTTGTCGGGAGCGCCGACGGGCCGCTTGGCCCGCTTCTGCACGAGATCGAACGCGTACATGGATGCCGCGAACTGGTCGCCCGTGACGAGATCGGCCAGGGCCTCGTCTTCGCGCGCGAAGCCCTCGGCCTTCGTTCCGCCCTTCGCCTTGTCGAGCAGCTCGAGTGCGGCGTAGGGGGAGCGTGGGACGGTGCCGATCTTGGATTCGAGCATGCCGCGCGCGACCTTGATCGCGATGGGCCACTTGGTGAGCCGCTCGATCTTGCCCGGCTCGTTCTTCCGCTCGACCTTGACGGCCCCCGTCAGGACCCCGTCGGCCCAGGCGAGCGAGCTCTCGAGGTAGGTGGCAGCAGGGAAGATCGCGTCGAAGATGCCGTAGTCGTACGCCTGCTGCGGCTTCAGCATGCGGTTCTGCTTCAGGGGGTTGCTGATGACGACCTCGAGGGCGTTCTCGATGCCGATGAGGTTCGGCAGCAGGTACGCGCCGCCCCAGCCGGGGATGATCCCCAGGAACACCTCGGGCAGGGCGATCGCGGCTGCGGAGGCGTCGACCGTGCGGTACGTCGAGTTCAGCGCGATCTCCAGCCCCCCGCCGAGGGCGAGACCGTTGACGAAGGCGAAGGAGGGCACTCCGAGCTCGCCGAGCGACCCGAGCACCTTGTGCCCGAGCTGCGCGACCAGACGGGCGTTGTCCTTGGAGCCGACCCGCGTGATGTCGGAGAGGTCCGCGCCGGCGGCGAGGATGTACTGCTTGCCCGTGATGCCCACGGCCTGGATCTCGCCGGCCTCCGCACGGGCCTTGAGGTTCGCCAGCGTCGCCCCGAGCTCGGTCAGTGTGGCCGGACCGAGCGTGTTGGGACGCGTGTGGTCGCGACCGTTGTCGAGCGTGATGAGCGCGAGGACCTTGCCGGAGGGCAGGGTGATGTCGCGCACCCGCGAATGGGTGACGACCTCGCCGTCGGCGAGCGCAGTGAGGGGGGAGAAGTCGATCTCGTCGTAGTTCGTCATGTCCGTCGTCCTCTCAGCGCTTGCGGCCGTTGTAGTGCGGGTTCTCCCAGATGACCGATCCGCCCTGCCCGAGCCCCACGCACATCGCGGTGAGTCCGTAGCGGACATCCGGTCGCTCGGCGAACTGCGCGGCGAGCTGGATCATCAGACGCACACCCGACGCGGCGAGCGGGTGGCCGAGAGCGATCGCCCCACCCCACTGATTGACCCGCGGGTCGTCGTCGGCGATGCCGAAGTGATCGAGCAGGGACAGCACCTGCACCGCGAAGGCCTCGTTCAACTCGAACAGACCGATGTCGTCGATCGTGAGCCCGGCCTTCTTCAGCGCCTTCTCCGTCGACGGGATCGGGCCGATGCCCATGATCTCGGGTTGCACGCCGGCGAAGGCGAAGGAGACCATGCGCATCTTGGGGGTGAGCCCGAGCTCCTTGACGGCACCGCCGCCCGCGAGCAGCGACATCGTGGCGCCGTCGGTCAGCGGCGAGGACGTTCCTGCCGTCACCCGCCCGTGCGGACGGAACGGCGTCTTCAACGCCGCAAGGTCTTCCATCGTCGTCTGCGGGCGACGGCCCTCGTCCTCCGTGGCCAGGCCCCAGCTTCCCTCGGCATCCTTCACGGCGACGGGAACCAGATCGGGCTGAAACTTGCCGGCCTCGTAGGCGGCCTGCGCCTTGTGCTGGCTGAGCATGCCGAAACGGTCGGAGCGCTCCTTGGTCAGCTGCGGGAACCGGTCGAAGATGCGCTCGGCGGTCACGCCCATGTTCAGCGCACCCGGATCGACCATCTTCTCCGCCACGAACCGGGGATTCGGGTCGGCGTTCCCGCCGATGGGGTAGTGGCCCATGTGCTCGACGCCGCCGGCGAGGGCGACGTCATACATGCCGGCGCTGATCGAGGCTCCCATCATGGCGACACTCGTCATGGCACCGGCGCACATCCGATCGATCGCGAACCCGGGCACGGTCTGCGGCAGGCCGGCGAGGATGGCCACCGAGCGCCCGAGCGTCAGGCCCTGCTCTCCGGTCTGGCTGGTCGCGGCGATGGCGACGTCGTCGACGCGAGCGGCGGGAACAGCGGTGTTCCGGGCCATGAGTCCGATCGTCGCCTTGACCGCGAGGTCATCCGCGCGGGTGTTCCAGTACATGCCCTTCTCGCCGGCGCGACCGAACGGGGTGCGCATTCCATCGACGAAGTAGACGTCCGAGAGCTCGGCCACACTGCCTCCAAGGGTTGAGATTGAGTCCAGCGTACGATGAAACTCAGTCTCACAGAAACGCTTGGATCGATTCTACGACGCGAGGTCGGACGCAGCCTCGGCTGTCTGCACGGATTCGACAAAGGCGCCGGCGATCACCGCCGCCGTGGCCTCGATCTGCCAGGGCCGGGCGCCGTGGGCCGCGAGCGCGTCACCGATGGATGCCGGGTCGATCTCGGCCGGGGGAGCCCATGCGACACGACGCAACGTGTCGGGGGTCAGGAGATTCTCGGTCGGCATCCGCAGCTCGACAGCGAGCTGTTCGACGAGCGGGCGCGCCGCCTTCAGTCGGAGGTCGGCTGCCGGGTTGCGCTCCGCCCACGCGCGCGGGGGCGGCATCCCGTCGCCGGACGCGCGCTCGGCGGGCAGTGCGGGATCGGCACGGCCCGCCTCGATCGCGGCCCACCAACGATCGAGCTGACTGCGGCTCGCACGGCCGGTGAAGTCCTTGACGCGAGCGAGGTCCTGCTTGGTCTTGGGATCGGCGATGACGACCGCCACCAGCGCCCGATCGGGGACGAGCCGACCGGGCGAGGTGTCCTGCTCGCGTGCGTACTCCTCGCGCGCGATCCACAGGGCCCGGGCGACGGCGAGGGCGCGACGACCGCGCACGGTGTGCAGACCGCTGAGGCGCCGCCAAGGCTCCTCGCGAGCGGGCTTGACGGGCCGCGTGCGCACCGTCTCGAACTCCTGAGCCGCGATATCGGTCTTTCCCTGCTCCTCGAGCTCGTCGCGCAGCACGTCGAAGACGTCGACCAGATGCAGCACGTCCAGCGCGGCGTACTCGAGCCAGGGCTGCGGGAGCGGACGGGTCGACCAGTCCGCCGCCGAATGCGCCTTCGCGAGGGTGATCCCCAGGGTGTCTTCGACGACGGCGCCGAGGCCGACCCGCTCATGCCCGAGCAGACGTGCAGCGAGTTCGGTGTCGAAGATCTGCGGCGGCTCGAGGTGCTCTTCGCGCAGCGACGGGAGGTCTTGGCTCGCGGCGTGGAGGATCCAGGTGATGCCACCGATCGCATCCTGCAACGGCGACAGATCGCCCACCGCCGGCGGGTCGATGAGGAAGACGCCGGCATCGCGCCGGTACACCTGGATGAGGTACGCCCGCTGGGAGTATCGGAAGCCGGATGCACGCTCCACATCGACGGCGACGGGGCCGGTGCCCGCGGCGAGCGCGGTGGCGGCGGCGGCGAGCCCGGCGGCATCCGTGATGACGTCGTACTCAGCCACGCGTTCCCCTTCCTGATGCACCCCGCTGCGAACCGAACACGGCGATGCCCTCTGATCCCGGCGGCAGACCCGCTAGCATGCACACGAGCTCCGCCCACGCCTCCACGTGGGCGCTCAGGTCGCCCGCGGGCGTCCAGGACGACCGCAACTCGATCTGCGCCCCGTCACCCTCCTCGGCGAGCGAGCCGAACCCCTTCGACAGGGTCTTGGTCGCCGTTCCGGACTCTGCATGGAAGGCCGCCCCGCGCGTCTGAAGCGCATCGACGAGCCATGACCAGGCGACGTCCGCGAGCAACGGGTCGACGCCGATCTCGGGTTCGAGCGGAGCTTGCGCAAAACACACGATACGCCACGGACCGCCCCAGGAGTCCGGTTCGGCCGGGTCGTGCATGAGCACGAAGCGCCCGGTTCCATACGGCGAGTCCAGCCCGTCCGCATCCGGACGGACGTCTCCCGCGAAGGCGATCGCCTCCGGGGCGAGGCTCGTCGGGGCGGCGATCTCGCGCACGGAGAAGTCGGACCGGAAGGTCAGGGACCGCAGCTGTTCTGCGGCGCGCGCGAAGGCCGGTGTCTCAGCGGCGGGACGGGTGTCATCCACGGTCACAGACTAGGATGGGCCCACGATGAAGGCACCCAGGCGCGCCGCCCTCGGCGCCTCACGAATCGGCGCTCCGGCCACCCTGCGGATGCTTGCCCTCTCCCTTGCGGCGGCGTTGTTGGCAACGGCCGCGATGGCATTCGCCGTCGCCCTTCGCATGGCCCGACGCGTGGTCACGCCGTCACGGCGCGTGCCCGACACGCGCATCGTCGACATCGACGTGCCCGCCCAGACCATCACGCTGGCGCGCACGCCCGACACGGTACTGCCGGGGCGCTACGGCCTGTTCACGACCGGCTCGGCCGACTATCTCAAAGTGGGCTCTGTGCTGGCCAGCGACGGCGAGACCGTCAAGCGGAAGCTCCTCACGCAGGTCGGCGGCGAATCGAGCCTCGCCGCCGATGCGGCGTTCAGCGGCTGGTATTACGAGCGGCCGGAAGAGCTCCATCTGCCTTTCACGCACGAGCACGTGCCTGCCGCGATCGGCGCCTGTCCGGCCTGGCTGTTCCCGGCCGAGCCGCGGAGCGACGCGGACCACGAGACCTGGGTCATCCAGATTCACGGTCGTGGCACGACGCGAGCCGAATGCCTGCGCGCAGTGCCGGTGTTCCACGCCCTGGGCATCACGTCGCTCGTCGTGTCGTACCGCAACGACGGTGAGGCTCCGCGCAGCCGTGCCGGAGCCTACGCGCTCGGCGCCACCGAGTGGCGCGACGTCGATGCCGCCGTCAGCTGGGCCCTGCGCCATGGTGCCCGCCGCATCGTGCTGATGGGCTGGTCGATGGGGGGTGCGATCGCCCTGCAGACGTCGCTCGGCTCCGCGCATCGCGAGCAGATCGAAGGGGTCATCCTCGATTCACCCGTCGTCGACTGGCGCACCGTCCTCACCTACCAGGCCCGGGCGCTGCACGTGCCCACGCCGGTGACCGATCTGGCGATGGGGGCCCTCCGCACCGGATGGGCGGCTCCCGCCATCGGCGCCGACGGACCCATTCCGCTCGACCGGCTCGACATCGTGGCGCGCGCCGCCGAACTGCGCCATCCCGTCCTGATCCTGCACAGCGACGATGACGGATTCGTTCCGTCGAGCGCATCGCATCGTCTGGCCGATGCGCGACCCGATCTCGTCGAGTTGCAGGTGTTCCGCACCGCCAGACACACCAAGCTCTGGAACTACGACCAGCAGCGCTGGACCGACGCGATCGGCGATTGGCTGCGCGCACACGACCTGGTGAGCGCACCGGCGGTCGATGAGGGAGAACGATGACATCCACCGACTCCGGCACGATTCGCCTCGTCGATCGTCAGCCGGCGGTGTCCGGCGCAGAGATGGTCGCCGCACTCGTGCCGCCGCCGCAGTTCGACGGTGCGACCTTCGACACGTATCGCGCCGATCCGTCTTTTCCTTCGCAGCAGGAGGCCAAGGAACGGCTCATCGCGTTCAGCCTCGGCGGGGGCCCGGCTGAGCGCGGCGGACTGTTCCGCCGCGCGAAGAAGGTGCCGGAGATGAAGCCGGGAGTGTATCTCGACGGCGGGTTCGGCGTCGGCAAGACCCATCTGCTCGCGGCCATCTATCACGCGATGCCGGCGCGACGGAAGTACTTCGGATCGTTCATCGAGTACACCGCGTTGGTCGGAGCACTCGGGTATCAGAAGACGGTCGAGCTCTTCCGCGGAGCGGACCTGCTGTGCATCGACGAGTTCGAGCTCGACGACCCGGGTGACACCATGGTGATGACCCGGCTGCTGGGGGAGCTGGTCCCCACCGGCACGCGGCTGGCGGCGACATCGAACACCCCGCCCAATGCGCTCGGCGAAGGGCGATTCGCCGCGCAGGACTTCCTCCGCGAGATCCACGCCATGGCATCGAGCTTCGAGACCATTCGCATCGACGGCACCGACTACCGTCAGCGCGCCCTCGATGGGCACGCCGAGGTGTGCGACGACGACGCCTACCGCGCGGCGATCGATGGCGCCGCGGCATCCGGTGTCGTCTCGGACGACGCGTTCGCCGAACTGATCCGCCATCTCGCGACCGTGCACCCTTCGCGCTACGTGCGCCTGATCGAGAACCTGTCGATGATCGGCCTGCGTGACGTGATCACTCTTCAGGACCAGTCCGCCGCGCTGCGCTTCGTCGCCTTCGTGGACCGGGCATACGACGCGCAGATCCCGGTGCGCGCGACCGGTCGCCCCCTCGACGAGGTCTTCGGCGAAGAGATGCTCGCGGGCGGCTATCGCAAGAAATACCTGCGCGCGATCTCGCGCCTCAACGCGCTCACGCATTCCTGATCGTCCTCAGCGGCGATGCCCGCCACCCCGAAACGTGATGTTTACCTGGACGCGGCGCGCGTAACCAACGCGAAACACGACGCGGATACCGGCGGTAACCGCGTACCGCAACACTGAGTGCGCTGGGACGTCCCGACCCCGAAACCGCGGCGACCCGGTCCGAGTTACACAACACATCAGTGAGGACCTTCATGGACAGCGGAAATCTCGCTTGGTATATCGCCGCTACGGCTCTCGTGCTCTTTATGACGCCGGGCGTGGCTTTCTTTTACGGCGGCCTCGTCAAGGCGAAGAGCGTCATCAGCATGATGATGATGAGCTTCGGCGCGATGGGTCTCGTCGCGGTGCTCTGGATCCTCTACGGATACAACATGCAGACCGCCGACTGGTGGGGCGGCATCCTGGGCAACCCCTTCTCCGACTTCGGCCTCGGCGCGATGGCGACCGGTGAGAACGCGACCGTGAACCTCACGGCCGTCGCCTACGGCGCCACCTTCGCGATCATCACCGTGGCCCTCATCTCCGGCGCCATCGCCGACCGCGCCCGCTTCGGCTCGTGGATGATCTTCGCGTTCTTCTTCGCGACGATCGACTACTTCGCCGTCGCCGGCTGGGTGTGGAACACCAACGGCTGGATCTTCAACCTCGGAACCACTCTGGGCTTCTCGACCGAGGTGATCGACTACGCCGGTGGAACCGCTGTCCACATCAACGCCGGTGCAGCCGCGCTCGCTCTCGCCCTGGTGCTCGGCAAGCGCGTCGGCTTCCAGAAGGGCATCCACAAGCCGCACAACGTGCCGCTGGTGATGCTGGGAGCAGCGATCCTGTGGTTCGGCTGGTTCGGCTTCAACGCCGGCGCCGCGGCCTTCTACGCCGCCCCCGAGGGCACGAGCGGTGACATCCTCTCCGGCATCGCCGGCGTCGGCTCGCCCGCCGGCCTCATCGTGCTGAACACGCTGGGCGCCACCGCGGCGGCCATCCTCGGTTGGGCGATCGTCGAGAAGCTCAAGGACGGCAAGCCGACCGCCGTCGGCGCCGCCTCGGGGGCCGTCGCCGGCCTCGTCGCCATCACGCCCTCCTGCGCCAACCTGGCGCCGGGCTGGTCGCTGCTGCTCGGCATCATCGCCGGTGCGGTCTGCGCCCTCGCGGTCGAGCTCAAGTGGCGTCTCGGCTTCGACGACTCGCTCGACGTCGTGGGTGTCCACCTCGTCGGTGGTCTGATCGGAACGCTCTACCTCGGCTTCTTCGCCACGGGCACGGGCCTGTTCCTCGGCGGCAACGCCGAGCAGCTGATCCTCCAGGCGATCGCCGCGGTCACCGTGCTGGTCTTCTCGTTCGTCGTCGCCTACGTGCTCGGTTTCATCATCGAGAAGACGATCGGCTTCCGCGTCAAAAACGAGGACGAGATCGCCGGTATCGACACCGTTGTGCACGGCGAAGAGGGCTACGCGCTCGTCGACTGACTCGCATCCATCGAAGGGGCGTCGGATCTCACGGTCCGGCGCCCCTTCGCCGTGCGAAGACGTGCGACAGCGGTTGGTAGCGTGAAGCCATGGCATCTCGCGACGGCCGCGGCCCCCTGACGTCCCTCGTTCGGGGGATCCTCGGCCTCCTCGGTGGCCGCTCACGCCCCTCGGCGCCGGCGAAGAATCCCCGGTCGCGCCCCACCAACACACCCGCGCTCAGTCCCGGTCAGGGCGGGCAGACGGCGACCCGCGAGGTCCCCCCACCGGCGCGGGGCAGGCTGACGATCACATACGCCCCGCAGCGCGACGGCGCTCCCGATGCCGGTGAGATCGTGTGGACCTGGGTGCCATACGAGGAGAACGACGGGCGCGGCAAGGACCGCCCCGTACTGGTGATCGGCCACGACGGCGCCGACCGTGTGTTCGCGGTGCGTTTGACCAGCAAGGCGCACGACGGCGACCGCGACTACCTCTCCATCGGCACCGGGCCGTGGGACTCGCAGGGCCGCCCCTCGTGGGTCGACATCGAGCAGCTCTACAGCGTGCACGTGCGAGGGATGCGGCGCGAGGCCGCAGCACTGGATCGCCGACGGTTCGGCGCCGTCGCCGCGGCTCTGCAAGGGCGCTACGGCTGGCTGAACGAGGTCTGAGGCGGCGGGGGCTTCGGGGGCTACTCCGAAGCGCGCTGGAGCGCAGGGGCGAAGATGATGATCGCGGCGCCGAGCAGGGCCACAGCCGAGCCCACATAGTCCCACAGCGTGGGTTTGAAGCCGTCGATCACGATTCCCCATGCGAGCGAACCCGCGACGAAGACACCGCCGTACGCGGCCAGCACACGGCCGAAGTGCGCGTCGGGCTGGAAGGCCGCGACGAACCCGTAGCCGCCGAGGGCGATCACGCCGAGGACGGCGAAGAGCCAGCCCCGACTCTCGCGCACCGATTGCCAGATGAGCCAGGCGCCGCCGATCTCGGCGATCGCCGCGAGGACGAACAGAACGATGATCCGGGCGGTGGTCATCAGGCCAGTGTGTCAGGACGGCGTGTCGGTCGTGTTTCCCACTCCCGTGCGCGATCGCCTCGGCATCCGCGCGAAGAAGGGCTGCGGCCAGGCGCCGAGCGCCAGCACGGCGAGCACCGTCTGCACCAGCCCGGTGAGGAAGTACACGCCGTGCAGCGGCGACCAGACCAGCAACAGGGCGATCTCGACGAAGATCCAGATCATCATCACGAGACCGGATGCCGCGTGCAGCCCCCACGCGAGCACGTACCGTCGTCGCTGCGCGATGAGCGCCACCAGCTGAGTGCCGCCGACGACGACGCCCAGGATGAGTCCCGGCCACGCCCAGGTGGGAAAAGGCGTGCTCGCGAGCCATTCGTTCGGCATTCCGACACCGTCGCCGCCCGCGACCATGAGGAGCACACAACCGGCGAGAGCCGAGACCAGGTTGAAGAGGGCGACGACCACCAGCGTCACGCGGATGCCGGGGGAGACGCTCATGACCGCGACGCTACGCGGCGTACGGTGCCGGGCGTCCGGCGGTACGCCGTGAATAGAAAACCCCCGGCTGAGCCGGGGGTTCGATGGTGGGCGATACCAGACTCGAACTGATGACCTCTTCCGTGTGAAGGAAGCGCGCTACCAACTGCGCCAATCGCCCAAGACCCGTGCGGGCCGAGACTCGATGTTACCGGATGCCGGGCTCCGGCACGAATCGTCCGGCATCCGACACACCGGGACACGCGCGGGGCGCGCTCAGTTTTGCGATGGCGAAATAGTCGGCTAAAGTCGATCAAGTTCCCGGGGCAACCAGGGAGCACGCGGATGTAGCGCAGTTGGTAGCGCATCACCTTGCCAAGGTGAGGGTCGCGAGTTCGAGTCTCGTCATCCGCTCAAGTGCAGGGATCGTTTTTCGAAGCGATCACGGCACGTGGGGTCAAACCACACGGTTAATCCACACGGTGGCGTGGCCGAGCGGCTAGGCACCGGCCTGCAAAGCCGTTTACACGGGTTCGAATCCCGTCGCCACCTCGCCTGATAACTGAATAAGCCTGTATAGGCGCGATTGGCGCAGCGGTAGCGCGCTTCCCTGACACGGAAGAGGTCACTGGTTCGATCCCAGTATCGCGCACAAGAACAACCCCGGTCAGCCGGGGTTTTTTTGTGCCCGAATGCGGGCCGTGCAACATGCGGGTTCGACGCTGGAAACGCAGAGAGGCGGGACGCGGCACTGCGACCCGCCTCTCCATAGCTCGCATCAGCTATCGAAAGTGGAACTCGATGACCCCCAGGCCATCACGATCACCATAGAGCGTGCCGAGGCCGGGAGGCAACGAAAAAGGCGGGACGTTTGCATCTGACGTCCCGCCTTGCGCAGGTCGTCTCGGGAGACGGCTCTGCGATGTGATGGTCCCCAGACCGTTCACCCTCTCACCGTAGCCACCTGCCATCGCCCAGCGACGCAGGTCGCTCGGCGTGCCGTGCCCCTTCTCGGCGCGCTTTCTTGGCGCCGTCTTGGAGCGATGCCGACATCATCGGAGAGTGCCTGACCTGCGCGACCTGCCCGATCAGCTTCCCCCGCCGGCTGCACAGTCGCGCGTACCCGAGCCGACCCTGATCTTCTGGGTCACGAAGGCCACGTCGACCGCTCTGGGTGAAGCCGTCTCCGACTACTCCATTCGCATCATGGCTCCCGAGCTCGCGGTTCTTCTCGGCTTCGCCTTCTTCGTCGGCACCGTGGGCTTCCAGCTCACGCGCCGTCGATACGGCCCAACCGCGTACTGGATGGCCGTCGCCGCCGTCGGTGTGTTCGGCACGATGGCCGCGGATGTGATGCATGTCGCCCTGGGCGTGCCGTACACCCTCACCGCGGCGATCGGCGCGGCCGGCCTGGCGGTCGTCTTCGCCGCGTGGCGCCGCACGGAGGGGACCGTGTCCGTGCACGCGATCACAACGACACGCCGTGAGTTCTTCTACTGGGCCGCCGTCGTCGGAACCTTTGCGCTCGGCACCGCCGTCGGAGACCTGACGGCGGTGGGCCTCGGCATCGGGTACGTCGGCTCCATCGCCCTGTTCACGCTGGCGATCGCAGCGATCGCCGCGGGTTTCCGGTGGGCCCGCTGGCCCGCGGTGCCGGCGTTCTGGGCCGCGTACGTCCTCACACGACCGTGGGGCGCCTCCGTCGCCGATGCCCTCGCGAAGCCGGCCGCCGACGGCGGCGCGGGCATCGGATCCGGCTGGGTGGCGCTTGCTCTGGCCCTTCTGATGGTCGTTCTCGTGGCGATGATGGGGCGGCGTGCGGCGAGCCTCGCACCCGCCGCAGCCTGAGCGTTAGGCTCGCCGCATGGCCCACCTCGTGCTCACCGTCGTCGGCGACGATCGTGCCGGACTCGTCAGCGCTCTCGCCCGCACCATCGCCGATCACGGCGGCAACTGGGAGCAGAGCGAACTCGCCGAGCTGGCTGGCGCCTTCGCGGGCATCGTGCTCGTCGCGGTGCCCGACGACCAGCAGCGGGCCCTCACGAGCGCCCTCAGCGGCCTCGACGGATTGCTGCGTGTGACGACGCACGACGCGCCGGCCGCGGCATCCGCCGACGCGCCTCACACCGTCTCGTTCACGGTCCTGGGCAACGACCGCCCGGGCATCGTCCGCGACGTCACCGCCGCCATCGCCGCGCACGCGCTCAGCATCGACACGTTCCGCAGCCGCACCCTCGACGCGCCGATGTCCGGGGGCACACTGTTCGAGGCGACCGTCACCGTCAGCCTGCCGGCCGCAGCGGATGCCGAGACGCTCACCTCGGCACTCGAAGCCCTCGCGGGGGAGATCCAGGTCGATCTCACCGTCGCCTGAGCCGAGAGGGTATCTCCGTGAGCGGTCGTCAGTGCAACGCGAGTGGGATGACGGCGAGCGCGACGGTGACCGGCGCGACGACGAGGCCCCACAGGATGTAGCGCTTCCACGGGACGTCCACGCCGACGGCATGCAGACGCTCGTGCCACAGGAGTGTGGCCAGCGAGGCCCACGGGGTGATCAAAGGTCCCGCGTTGACGCCGATGAGCAGAGCGGCGAGGCGCACGGGGGAGCCGGCCGCCGACTCCAGGGCGAGATAGGCCGGCAGGTTGTTGACGACGTTCGCCCCCAGCATGCCGACGCCCGCGACTTGCCAGAGCGAGAGGAGATCTTCGCCCGAACCGGTCGCGGCGGCCAGGAGCGCGCCCGAGCCGAGCGCCTCGGCCGCACCGACCGCGAGGAAAAGGCCGGACGCGAAGACGACGAGCTGCCACGGCACGAGCTCCCAGCGCAGGGCGGTCGGCGAGCGCCACGCGAAGACGATCGTGAGCACGACGGCGGCGCCCAATGCCGGCATCCACGGTGCAATGCCGATGACCAGCAGCGGCATCATGACGACGAGGACGACGGCCGAGATCCGCAGGAGCACGGGGTCGGACACCCGGGGCGGACGGGCGGGTGTGAAACGACCCCGCAGATCGCGCCGGTTCGTAAGCCACAGCAGGATCACCGTGACGACGGTTGCGATGATCGCCGACGGTCCCAGCAGACCGAGGAAGCCGAGCGCGTCGAGGTCGCCGAGACGATGGGCGGCGAGCAGGTTGGTGAGGTTGGACACCGGCAGGAACAGCGACGCGGTGTTGGCCAGCCACACCGTCGCGAACGCGAAGGGCATCGGCGACAGGCCGTTGGCGCGCGCGACGGCGACGACCACCGGTGTCAGCAGGACGGCGGTGGTGTCCAGCGACAGGAAGGCGGTCACGACGGCGGCGAACGCGACCACCATGAGCCACAGCACGATCACCCGGCCGCGCGAGAGGCGCGCCAGGCGCGCTGCGGCGGCGTCGAACACACCGGCGCGCGCCGCGAGCTCCGCGACGATCGTCACGGCGACGACGAACAGAAGGATCGGCCACACGCGGTCGCCGATCTCCAGCGCCGCGTCCACCGGCAGAACTCCGAACACGACGGCTGCGCCGCCCAGGAGCAGCAGCACCGCTCCGATCACGGCAAGCATCACGGCATCCATCATGGACCCTCATCGACCAGTCCCGGGCGGCGATAGACTGCACACATGGAACTGAGCCGGATCACCGCCTTCGCGACCGGCGCGCGCACGCCCGGCGTACGAACGATCTGGGCCTGAGCGGGCGGGGCGCACGGCGCCCGAAGCTGAGCATCCCATCCGATCCCTCTTCTGGAGACCTTCCCTTGACCGATGTCTCACCCGCGGCGGACGTGACCTATCCCGCCGACGGCTTCGCCCTGTTCCCCGACCGTTCCGTCGTCGCTCTGCGCGTCAACGGCGACCTGAAGGACCTCTCCACCGTCGTCACGGCCGATGACGCGGTCGAGCCCGTGCTGGTCGACAGCGCCGACGGTCTGTCGATCCTGCGCCACTCGACCGCGCACGTCATGGCCCAGGCCGTGCAGCGCATCAAGCCGCAGTCGAACCTGGGCATCGGCCCGCCGATCACCGACGGCTTCTACTTCGACTTCGGCAACGTCGACCCGTTCACGCCCGAAGACCTGAAGGCCATCAAGAAGGAGATGGAGCGCATCGTCCGCGAGAACCAGCGCTTCGTCCGCCGCGTCGTCGACGAGACCGAGGCACGCGAGCTCATGGCCGGCGAGCCGTTCAAGCTCGAGCTCATCTCGCTCGCCGGTGGTCCGGGCTCGGGGGCCAACGCCGCCGAGGGCGCCTCCGCAGAGATCGGCGCCGGCGAGCTCACGGTCTACGAGAACGTGAACCGCGAGGGCGAGGTGGTCTGGCGCGACCTCTGCCGCGGGCCCCACGTTCCCGGCACCCGCTACGTCGCGAACGGATGGGACCTCACCCGAGTGGCCGGCGCGTACTGGCGCGGCAGCGAGAAGAACCCGCAGCTGCAGCGCATCTACGGCACCGCGTGGCCCACCAAGGACGAGCTGCGCGCCTACCAGCAGCGCCTCGAGGAGGCCGCCAAGCGCGACCACCGCAAGCTGGGCAAGGAACTCGACCTCTTCTCGTTCCCCGACGAGATCGGCCCCGGCCTCAGCGTGTTCCACCCCAAGGGCGGCATCATCCGCTACGAGATCGAGCGCTACATGCGCGAGCGCCTGCTCGCCAGCGGCTACGAGGTCGTGAACACCCCGCACATCACCAAGGGCGACCTGTTCATGACCAGCGGTCACCTGCAGTGGTACGCCGACGGCATGTACCCGCCCATGGTGCTCGACGAGGTCGTGGATGCCGACGGTCACGTCAGCCGCGAGGGCCAGGAGTACTACCTGAAGCCCATGAACTGCCCGTTCCACAACCTCATCTTCCGTTCGCGCGGACGCTCCTACCGTGAGCTGCCGCTGCGCCTGAGCGAGTTCGGATCCGTCTACCGCTACGAGAAGAGCGGAACCCTCTCCGGCCTCACGCGCGTGCGCGGGATGACCCAGGACGACACCCACATCTACGTCACGGCCGACCAGGTCAAGGGCGAGCTCACCCACAGCCTCGACTTCGTGCTGCAGACGCTGCGCGACTACGGCCTCAACGACTTCTACCTCGAGCTCTCGACGAAGGAAGACGGCAACCCGAAGTTCATCGGGGCCGACGAGCTCTGGACCGAGGCGACCGAGACGCTGCGCGAGGTGGCCGAGGCCTCCGGTCTCGAACTCGTGCCCGACCCGGGCGGCGCGGCCTTCTACGGACCGAAGATCTCGGTGCAGGCGCGCGACGCGATCGGGCGCACCTGGCAGATGTCGACCATCCAGCTCGACTTCAACCAGCCCGAGCGCTTCGAGCTCGAGTACACCGGCCCCGACGGCGAGAAGCACCGCCCGGTGATGATCCACCGCGCACTGTTCGGCTCGGTCGAGCGGTTCTTCGCGATCCTGCTGGAGCACTACGCCGGGGCCTTCCCCGTGTGGCTCGCACCCGTGCAGGTCGTCGGCATCCCCGTCGCGGACGACTTCGCGCCCTACCTCGACGAGATCATCGCGCGGCTGCGCGCCGCCGGCGTGCGGGCCGAGGTGGACCACTCCGACGATCGGATGCCGAAGAAGATCCGCACCCACACCACGCAGAAGGTGCCGCTGCAGCTCATCGCGGGGGAGCAGGACCGCTCCGGTGGCACCGTCTCGTTCCGTTTCCGCGACGGGTCGCAGACCAACGGCATTCCGGTGGATGAGGCGATCGACAAGATCGTCGCCGCGATCTCGGGCAAGCTGCTCGTCAACACTGCGGAGGACCTGGCGTGAGCGCGGGGGACGCGGACGGTGATGCCCGCCTCGAGGAGGCGAGCGCTTTCGCCGGCGTCCCCGACGGCTTCCAGCGGCTCTGGACGCCGCATCGCATGGCCTACATCAACACCGGTGCCGACGCCCTGCGCGGCTCGGGCTGCCCGTTCTGCGCCGCGCCGCAGAAGTCGGATGCCGACGGCCTCATCGTCCACCGCGGCATCACCTCGTACGTCCTGCTCAACCTGTTCCCGTACAACTCGGGTCACATGCTGGTGTGCCCGTACCGCCACATCGCGACGTACGACCAGGCGACCCCCGAAGAGGTTGCCGAGATCGGCGAGCTGACCCAGGTCGGCATGCGGGTGCTGCGCGCCGTGTCGCGCTGCGACGGCTTCAACATCGGGATGAACCAGGGGGCGGTCGCGGGCGCGGGCGTCGACGAGCACCTGCACCAGCACATCGTTCCGCGGTGGAGCTCGGATGCGAACTTCTTCCCGATCATCGCCCGCACCAAGGCGCTGCCTCAGCTTCTCGGCGAGGTTCGCGAGGCCGTCGCGGCGGCCTGGCCGGCGTGAGAGCGGGCGGTCCCGACGACGGCGCGGAGCCGTTCGCGGTCGACGCCAGCAGATTGAGCGCGCTCCCGGCATCCACTGCCGAGCTGTGCGGCGACATCACCGCCTTCGACGCCCGCCGCGCCGAGGCAGAGACGAGCGAGCGTCAGGACCCGCTGTACTGGGTGGATCTCGAGGTGGCCCGAGGGTGGGTGCTCATCGGCGACAACGGGCAGGGCGATGAGTGGTGGCTCGGGCCGCACGGCGACGTGTGGTTCTTCGATCACACCGACGGCGAGCGTGCCGTGTCGCGCTTCACGCCGATGCACGTCTCGATCACGGAGTGGCTGATGGTGGGGCACGTGCTGCACGCGCTCGAGCAGATCGACGAGCCGGCCGCTCGTGACCACGACCGCATCCGTGCCGCGCTCGACGCGATCTCGCCCGAGCTCAGTGTGCGCTGGCCGTACGAGCTGTTCTGACCGGGCGCGGCGTTTCGACTCGCTGCGCTCGCTCAACGACCGGAGTGGAGACACCCGCCGGTCGTTGAGCGAGGCGCGCAGCGCCGCGTCGAAACGCCGCCGCGTCGAAACGCCGAACCTCAGCGCACCCGCGTGACGGGGAACTGCAGCCGCGGGTGGGCGTAGAACTCCTGCGCCTCGACAAGCTGCAGCTCGCGCTGCCCGGAATCGAACGTCGTCTGCAGCAGGTCGTAGACGCTCGAGACGGTCTTCGCCAGCGCGTCGGCGGCGTCACCGCTCGCACGATAGTGGGCCGTGAACAACGCCGCCGTGACATCGCCCGACCCGTTCGCCTTCATCGGGATGCGGGGCGTCTGCACGATCCACGCACCATCGTCGGTGACGGCCAGCATCTCGATGGTGCCCTCCGGTGCGTCCGGGCGCTCGACCGAGGTGACGAGCACGGTGCGCGGGCCCATCGCACGCGCGGCATCCGCCGACGAGAGCGTGGAGTCGAGATCAGCGGGATCCGTCTCGGTGAGAAAACCAAGTTCGAACTGGTTAGGCGTGATGATGTCGGCCGCGGGGACGACGCGATCGCGCAGCAGGATCGGGATGGCCGGCGCCACGAAGCAACCGCTCTTGGCATTGCCCATCACCGGGTCACAGGCATAGATCGCCGCGGGGTTGGCCGCTTTGACGCGGGCGACGGCATCGAGGATCACATCGGCGATTCCTTCCCCGCCCTGGTAGCCGCTGAGGACGACGTCGATCTCACCGAAGACACCGCGCTCCTCGATACCCGTGATGACGTCGCGCACATCGACGGGCGCGATGAGCGGACCGCGCCACGCGCCGTAGCCGGTGTGGTTGGAGAAGTTGACCGTGTACACGGGCAGCACCTCGACACCGATGCGCTGCAGCGGAAACACCGCGGCGGAGTTGCCGACGTGACCGTACGCGACGGCGGACTGGATGGAGAGGATCTTCATCGGGCGATCATCCTGCTTTCGAGGTCGCGGCCGCCGCGGGGATCGCCGCGGCCAGGTCAGAGGCCAGACGCTCGAGCTCGGCGTCGGACAGGTCGTGGACGGTGACTCGCAGGTGGCGCGCAGCGCGCTCGTTGTCGAGCACGAACTCGTCGCCGGGACGTGCGAGCCAGCCGCGACGCATGAGCTGCTCGGATGCCGCGCGCGCCGGCACCGGCAGCGGAACCCACAGGCTCAGGCCGTCGCCGGCGACCACCGGAACGCCTGCCGCGGTGAACGCCGCGGCGGCCGTCCGGTTGCGCGCGGCGTAGTGCGCGGCTGCCGCAGCCACCGCCGCGACGGCGTCCGGATCGGTGAGCTGTTCGAGCGCGACGCGCTGGAGCAGGTGGCTGACCCACGTCGCCCCGGGGTTGAGGCGCTCCGCCAGCCGCTCGGCCGTGTCGGGATCGGAGGCGACCACGGCGAGACACATGTCGGGCCCCAGGAACTTCGACACCGACCGGATGAGCGCCCAGCGCCGATGCGATGCGGGGATCACGGAGTGAAAGGGCTGCGCCGACAAGAGCGAGAAGTGATCGTCTTCGATGACGAGGACGTACGGATGATCGGCCAGAAGTGCTCGCAGGGCCGCGGCCCGTTCGGCGCTCAGACTCGCCCCTGTGGGATTCTGGGCGCGAGGGGTGAGCAGCACGGCGCGCACTCCGGCATCCAGCGCCGCCTGCAGCCCGGCGACGGTCATGCCCTCATCGTCGACGGGCACGGCGATGGGCCGGTACCCGCCGAGGCGGACCGTGTTCAGGCTCGCGAGGAAGCACGGATCTTCGAGGGCCACGGCGTCGTCGCGCGTGAGCGTCAGCGCGAGCAGGCGCTCGATCGCGTCGGACGCACCTCCGGTGATCGTCAGCCGCAGCGCCCGGTCATCTCCGACGGCGGTGCGCATCCACTCCTCGGCCCAGGCGGCCAGGTCGCGGTCGATGACGGGCTCCCCGTACAGCACCGGGCGACCCGCGATGCGGCTGAGCGCCGGCCGCAGATCGGGGATGAGTGCCGGGTCAGGGTTCCCTGCCGCGAGGTCGCGCAGCACCGTGCCGTGAGCGAAACCCTCCTGGGCCAGGGGAGCGCGTTCGACGACACGCGTACCGGCGCGACCGCGCGCTTCCACGAGCCCGGCCTGCGTCAGCAGCCGGTAGGCGGACACGACGGTGTTGCGATTCACGCCCAGATCGTCGGCCAGGTTTCGCACCGGGGGCAGTGCGGCGCCCGGCGCCAACTCGCCACGCTCGATTCTCTGTCGCACGCTGTCCGCGATGTGGGTCGCGGTGGACCCGACGATGCGCGGCGCCGCGGAGGCATCAGGGGCGGCGTTCACGTCCATCAGTCTATGTGACAGAACATGCTACGTTTTGGCCTAGGCCAATGTCCGCACCGCCCTCCGCGGCGATGACCGACATCCACACCCGAAGGAGAACGCCCGTGTCCACTCCCCTCACCGGATCATCGCGCGTCAAGCGCGGCCTCGCCGAGATGCTCAAGGGCGGCGTCATCATGGACGTCGTCACGCCCGACCAGGCGAAGATCGCCGAGGATGCCGGGGCCGTCGCCGTCATGGCCCTCGAGCGCGTGCCCGCCGATATCCGCGCCCAGGGGGGAGTGTCGCGGATGAGCGATCCGGACATGATCGACGGCATCATCGAGGCCGTGTCGATCCCCGTCATGGCGAAGGCCCGCATCGGGCACTTCGTCGAGGCGCAGGTGCTCCAGGAACTCGGCGTCGACTACATCGACGAGTCTGAGGTGCTCTCACCCGCGGACTACGTGAACCACATCGACAAGTGGAACTTCACCGTCCCGTTCGTCTGCGGGGCGACCAACCTCGGCGAGGCGCTGCGGCGCATCACCGAGGGCGCGGCGATGATCCGCTCCAAGGGCGAGGCGGGCACCGGCGATGTGTCGGAGGCCATGAAGCACATCCGCAAGATCCGCGGCGAGATCGCCGCGCTCGGTGCGCTGTCCCGCGATGAGCTGTATGTCGCCGCCAAGGAGCTCCAGGCCCCCTACGAGCTGGTCGCCGAGATCGCCGAGACCGGAACGCTCCCGGTCGTCCTGTTCGTCGCCGGCGGGGTCGCCACACCCGCCGACGCCGCGATGATGATGCAGCTGGGCGCCGACGGCGTGTTCGTCGGCTCCGGCATCTTCAAGAGCGGCGACCCGGCGGCCCGTGCCGCCGCGATCGTGAAGGCGACCACGTTCTTCGACGACCCGAAGGTCATCGCCGACGTCTCGCGCGGCCTCGGCGAGGCCATGGTCGGCATCAACGTCGCCGACCTGCCGGCCCCGCACCGGCTCGCCGAGCGCGGATGGTGACGTCCGGGATGCCGCGCGTCGGGGTCCTCGCCCTCCAGGGAGACGTTCGCGAGCACGTCCGGAGCCTGGAGGCGCTGGGCGCGGAGGCCGTCGCGGTGCGCCGGCCCGCCGAGCTGGCCACCGTCTCCGGCCTGGTCATCCCGGGGGGCGAGTCCAGCGTGATCGACAAGCTGGCGCGCACGTTCGGCCTGCAGCAGCCGATCCGCGCTGCGATCGCCGATGGGATGCCGGTGTACGGCACGTGTGCAGGGCTCATCCTGCTGGCGGACCGCATCGCCGATGGTATCCGTGGACAGGAGAGCGTCGGCGGGCTCGACATCACCGTGCAGCGAAACGCCTTCGGCTCACAGATCGACTCGTTCGAAACGCAGCTCGAGGTCGCCGGATTCGACACCCCCGTGTCGGCGACGTTCATCCGAGCGCCGCGGGTGGTGCAGACCGGACCGGAGGTCGACGTGCTGGCCTCGCTGCCGGACGGCGCGATCGTCGCCGTGCGCCAGGGTGCACTGCTCGGCACCGCCTTTCATCCCGAGATGGCGGGGGAGACGCGGTTCCACCAGCTGTTACTCGACCTCATCGCCGCGCGCGCGAGCTGAGCGGGTGCCGCGATGTCGGTGCGGCGGGCTAGCGTGGCGACATGACCACCTGGGTGGCGCTCCTTCGCGGAGTCAACGTCAACGGCATCACCATCCGCGGCGCCGATCTCGCCGACCTGATGCGCGCGCTCGGCTTCGGCGAGGTGAAGACGATACTGGCCAGCGGCAACGTGCGCTTCACCGCCGACGTCGACGTGTCGGACCGCGCGAAGCTGAAGAAGCGGATCGAAGACGCCCTGCGCGAACGATTCGACTATGACGCCTGGATCGTTCTCGTCACCCTGGCCGAGCTGGACGCGACCGTCTCGACGTTCCCCTTCGACGCCGACGACGACGCCCGCCAGCCCTACGTCGTCTTCTGCAGCGAGATGGCGGTGCGCGACGCGCTGGCGGACGCCGCAGCCTCCTTCGACCCGCGGGAGGATCCGACGCAACCGGGGTTCGGCGTCGTCTACTGGAGCCCGCCGAAGGGGCGCACCCTCGACACCGCATTCGGAAAGCTGCTCGGACGCGCCGAGTACAAGCCGACGACCACGACACGAAACCTCCGCACGCTCGTCAAGATCCTCCGCTGAGAAGCAGCGGTGTCGCCTGAGTAAACTGGAGATCATGTCCGGACACTCCAAATGGGCCACGACCAAGCACAAGAAGGCGGTCATCGACTCCCGCCGCGCGAAGTCGTGGGCGAAGCTCATCAAGAACATCGAAGTCGCCGCCAAGCTCGGCGGCCCGGACCTGCAGGGAAACCCGACCCTGTTCGACGCGGTCCTCAAGGCCAAGAAGACTTCGGTCCCGAAGGACAACATCGACCGCGCCATCAAGCGCGGTGCCGGTATCGGCGGCGAGTCGGTCGAGTACTCGTCCATCATGTACGAGGGATACGGCCCCAACGGCGTCGCCCTCATGATCGAGTGTCTGACCGACAACAAGAACCGCGCCGCCGCCGAGGTGCGCACCGCCCTCAGCCGCAACGGCGGAACCCTCGCCGACCCGGGATCGGTCGCCTACAACTTCTCCCGCAAGGGCGTCATCGTCGTCTCCGAAGACAACGCGAGCGAGGACGACATCATGCTCGCTGCCCTTGAGGCCGGCGCCGAGGAGATCGAGCCGCACGCGCAGGGCTTCGAAGTCATCACCGAGGCATCCGACCTCGTCGCCGTGCGCTCCGCGCTGACCGAGGCCGGCATCGAGTACGAGTCGGCCGACGTCGAGTTCGTGCCGAACCTCAAGGTCGAGATCGACGCCGAAACGGCCCGCAAGATCTTCCGCCTGATCGACGCGCTCGAAGACAGCGACGACGTGCAGAACGTCTTCAGCAACTTCGACTTGAGCGCCGAGGTGCAGGCCGAACTCGAAGACGACGAGTAAGCCGCGCGTCGAATCGCCGCGTCCGGGCCGCGGCGCTTAGCGTGGGGGAGTGGCATCCGCTCTGCGCGTCCTCGGCATCGACCCGGGCCTGACCCGGTGCGGCGTCGGCGTCGTCGACGTGCGCCCCGACCGGTCGGCGGCACTCGTCCACGTGGGCGTGGTCCGCTCGGGCGCCGAGCTTCCCGTCGCCGAACGTCTCGCCCTCATCGCGCGGGGGCTGCGGGAGGTGCTCGCGACACACCGCCCGGACGTGGTCGCCGTCGAGCGGGTGTTCGCCCAGCAGAACCGCAGCACGGTGATGGGCACCGCGCAGGCCAGCGGCATCGCGCTGCTCCTCGCCGCCGAACACGGCCTGCCCGCCGCCACGCACACCCCCTCCGAGGTCAAGGCGGCGATCACCGGCTACGGCTCCGCCGACAAGCGGCAGGTGCAGACGATGGTCGCGCGCGTGCTGCGCCTGGATGCCCTGCCGCAGCCGGCCGACGCCGCCGATGCCCTCGCCATCGCCCTCTGCCACGGGTGGCGCCGCGACGCCTCCGCGGGCAGCGCCGTCTCGGGCACCCTCACCCCGGCCCAACGGGCGTGGGCGGATGCCGAGAAGAAGGCGGCGCGACGCTGACGGCTCCTCGGGCGGCACGCGTGTCGATCGAACAAAAATGCGAACGCATGTCTAGGGTGGTGCCATGATCTCCTCGCTGCGCGGCCGTGTGCTGCATCTGGACGCCGAGTCGGCGATCGTCGAGGTCGGAGGCGTGGGCTTCAGCGTGTCGGTGCCCGCCGCCCTGGCCCGCTCGCTCCACGTCGGCGACGAGACGACGCTGCACACCGCACTCATCGTGCGGGAGGACGCCCTGTCGCTGTTCGGCTTCGCCGACCGCGAAGAACTCACCGTCTTCCATCACTTGCTCAGCGTGTCGGGCGTGGGCCCGAAGTCCGCCCTCGGCGTGCTGTCATCGCTCAGCGTCGATCAGATCGCGCACGCCGTCGCCGACGAGGACGACGCCCCCTTCCGGCGCGTTTCCGGGATCGGCCCCAAGACCGCCAAGCTCATCGTGGTGCAGCTCGCGGGCAAGCTCCACGTGACCGGAGCAGCGAGTCGAGCGGCCGCCGGGCCCGCCTCCGGCGACATCGCCGGTCAGGTCGTCGCTGCGCTCACCGCCCTCGGGTGGAACGAGCGCACCAGCGTCGAGGCGGTGACGCTGGTGCTGGATGCCGCGACCGACGCCGATAGCCGGTCGGTGCCGGTGCTGTTGAAGCTCGCCCTCGCCCAGCTGGGGCCCGCCCGTCCGGAGCGCGCCGGTGTCTGAGCCGCACGATCCCGCCCTGGCGCAAGACGAGACCGAGCTCGCTGTCGAGGGCGCGCTGCGACCGGCATCCCTCGCCGAGTTCGTCGGCCAGCAGAAGGTGCGCGGACAGCTCCAGCTGCTGCTCGATGCGGCGCGCATCCAACAGCGTCCGCCGGATCACATCCTGCTGTCCGGGCCGCCCGGGCTCGGAAAGACGACTCTCGCGATGATCGTGGCGCACGAGAGCGAGCGCCCCCTGCGTCTGTCGAGCGGACCGGCCATCCAGCATGCGGGCGATCTCGCCGCGCTGCTGTCGAGCCTGGTGCCCGGTGAGGTGCTCTTCATCGACGAGATCCACCGGATGGCGCGTTCCGCAGAGGAGATGCTGTATCTCGCCATGGAGGATTTCCGCATCGACATCATGGTGGGAAAGGGAGCCGGAGCCACCAGCATCCCGCTCGATCTGGCGCCGTTCACCCTCGTGGGCGCGACCACCAGGTCGGGTCTGCTGCCCAACCCGCTGCGCGATCGCTTCGGATTCACCGCTCACCTGGAGTATTACGAACCCGACGAGCTGGAACAGGTGATCTCGCGCTCGGCAACCGTGCTCGGCGTCGATCTGCCCCGCACGGCCCGCGCCGAGATCGCCCGACGCTCCCGCGGCACACCCCGCATCGCGAACCGCCTCCTGCGGCGGGTGCGCGACTACGTCATCGTGCACGGATCCCGTGCATCGTCGGCGACGGATGCGCACGTCGCGGCTGCGTTGGAGCTCTACGACGTCGACGCGATCGGACTTGATCGCCTCGACCGCGCGGTGCTGGACGCCGTCGTCCGTCGTTTCCGCGGGGGACCGGTCGGTCTCAGCACGCTCGCGGTGACGGTCGGCGAGGAAGCTGAGACGATCGAATCGGTCGTCGAGCCCTATCTCGTGCGCATCGGCTTTCTCGGGCGCACGCCGCGGGGACGGGTGGCCACGCCCGAGGCCTACGCGCACCTGCGCGTGCCCAGGCCGGACGGGGCGCTCAGATTCGATGACCTATAATCACTGAAGGCTTCCTGCCGCCCTCTTCAGCGTCGATCCGGCGCACTCCCGAAAGGTGTATCCGCATGGATTGGATTCTGCTCGTCGCGATGGTGGCGCTGCTCGGCTTCATGTTCTGGAGCTCCCGCAAGCGCGCCGCCAAGATGAAGGCGGAGCAGGAAGCCAAGGCGCGAGCGATGCTCCCCGGCGTCAAGGTCCTGCTGCAGGGCGGCCTGTACGGCGTGCTCGTCTCCTACGACGGTGAGGACCTGTCGAAGGCGGCGACCGTCGAGCTCGCGCCGGGCGTCGCGGTCGAGGTCCACAGCCAGGCCATCCTGCGCGTCGTCGACGAGGAAGACGGCACCGTCACCGAGGACGAGTTCATCGAAGCCGAGGCCGACCGGGCCGAGTACGAGGGCGACGTCGCGAACGGCATCATCTCGTCGGTGAGCGACGACCGCGCCGCCGCGGCCGGCGAGCAGAAGGCCGAGCCCGGCGACGCCAAGCCGCACGCCTGACCTCGCTCCACGTTTTCGAAGAAAGCTGACCCTCCGTGGCCACACCCACCCCGGTGCGCCGTGCCTGGCGCGCACTGACCGGACTCCTCGTCATCACGGCACTGCTGTTCGGAGTGAATGCCCTCGGCGTCTACGTCTTCGGCAAGAGCTCCTGGACGCCTGAGCTCGCGCTCGACCTGCAGGGCGGCACCCAGATCATCCTCGAGGCGAAGACGCCCGACGGCGCCGCACCGACGACCGACCAGATGAACCAGGCCGCGGCCATCATCCGTCAGCGCGTCGATGCGTCGGGTGTCGGCGAAGCCGACATCACGACCCAGGCCGGCAACCAGATCGTGGTTCAGATCCCGGGGCAGGCCGATGAGGAGACGCGCAAGCGCATCGAGTCATCCGCACAGATGCAGCTGCGAGCCGTGCTCGCCACGACAGCGGCGAGCACGTCGTTCGTCGGCCAGGACGGCAACTCCACGCCGTACCCGACGCCCGACCCGTCTCTGGCCGCCACACCCACGGCGTCGCCCACCAACGGCAGCGACCTCAGCTGGATCACCCCCGCGCTGCAAGCGAAGTTCCTCGCCTACGACTGCACCAACAAGGACAACGACCCGGCGAACAGCCCCGCAGATCAGCCGCTGATCGCGTGCGACCCGACGGGCACGGCAAAGTACCTTCTCGGTCCCGTCGAGCTCGACGGCTCGTCCATCAGCGATGCCACGAGCGGCATGAACACTCAGAACGGTCAGTGGGTCGTCAACATCGTGTTCGACGATCAGGGCACAAAGATCTTCGGCGAGGTCAGCCAGCGGCTCTACGCGTTCACCCAGGCGGGCAAGACCCCGCAGAACCAGTTCGCCTTCGTTCTGGACGGAGCGGTCATCTCGGCGCCGTCCATGAACGGTGTGATCCTCGACGGCAAGCCGCAGATCAGCGGCTCCTTCAACCAGGAGAGCGCCAAGACGCTGGCCGACCAGCTCAAGTACGGCGCCCTGCCGCTCAGCTTCGGCATCGTGAGCGACAACGCCATCTCGGCGACGCTGGGCTCACAGCAGCTGCAGATCGGCCTGATCGCCGGCCTGATCGGTCTGGCGCTCGTGGCGCTGTACTCGCTGATCGTGTACCGCGCGCTCGGTTTCGTCATCATCGCCTCTCTCGGCGTGATGGGTGTGCTCACCTACATCACACTGTGCATCCTGGCCTGGCGCATGGGCTTCCGCCTGTCGCTGGCCGGCGTCGCAGGTCTGATCGTCACGATCGGTTTCACCGCCGACTCGTTCATCGTGTACTTCGAGCGCATCCGCGATGAGCTGCGTGACGGCAAGTCGATCACGGGCGCCGTCGAAGACGGCTGGGGCCGAGCGAAGCGCACGATCTACATCTCGAAGTCGATCAACATCCTCGCGGCCGTCGTGCTGTACATCCTGGCGGACGCGACCGTGAAGGGATTCGCCTTCACCCTGGGTCTTACGACCTTGATCGACATCCTGATCTTCATCCTGTTCACCCATCCGGTTCTCCAACTGCTGGCGCGTACCCGCTTCTTCGGCGGAGGACACCCGCTCTCCGGGCTCGATCCCGATGCGCTCGGTGCCGTCTATCGAGGGCGCGCGCAATTCCGCACCCCAGTCCTGGACGGAGCGAAGGGCTCCGCTGCTCGACGTACGGGCCGTTCACGCGGTGAGGCGGAGCGCCGCCAGACGATCGCGGAGCGCAAGCAAGCGGAACTGGCCGCCAAGAACACCGGCAGACCGAACTCGGCGACGGAGGGAGACGACTGATGCGCTCTATGAACGAGTTCGGAAACGACCTCTACACGGGCAAGACCTCCTTCCCCTTCGTCGGACGTCGCCGACTGTGGTTCATCATCGCCGCAGCCCTGGTCATCGCGGCCGCCCTCGTGCCGCTGTTTCGGCCGATCCAGTTCTCGATCGAGTTCACCGGCGGGTCGCAGTTCACCGTGAACCAGGTCGCGAATCCCGATCAGACCGCCGCCACGGCGGCCGTGCAGTCCGTGGTTCCCGGTGCGACGACGAAGGTCACGACCATCGGTTCGGACGCGCTTCGCATCCAGACCGACCAGATGACCAACACGGAGACCCAGGCCGTCACCACCGCCTTGGCGCAGAAGTTCGCCGTGCAGGAGTCCGACGTCAGCTCGTCCTTCATCGGACCGAGCTGGGGTCAGGATGTCACCCGCCAGTCGCTGTGGGGGCTCGCGATCTTCCTCGCGCTCACGTTCGTGATCCTCGCCATCTACTTCCGCACCTGGAAGATGTCGGTCGCGGCGATCATCGGACTGATCGATGTTCTGGTCGTCACGGTCGGCGTCTACGCCCTCTTCGGCTTCGAGATCTCGCCCGCAGCCGTCATCGGCTTCCTCACGATCCTGTCGTACTCGCTGTACGACACGACGGTCGTCTTCGACAAGATCCGCGAGAACACCCGCGAAGACGGCGAGAAGTCGGGGCGTACTTTCGGCGAGTCGGTCAACCTCGCGGTGAACCAGACGCTGATCCGATCGATCAACACGACGGTGGTCGCCGCGCTTCCGACGGGAGCGATCCTGTTCATCGGAGCGCTGTGGCTCGGCGCGCAGACGCTGACCGACATCTCCCTGTCGATCTTCGTCGGAACGATCGTCGCCGCATACTCGACGCTGTTCGTCGCGGCGCCGCTGTACTCGCTGCTGCGTGAGAACGAGTCGGACCTCAGGGCGCGTGATGCGCGCGTTCTGGCTGCACGCGAGCGCGCCCGCGTCGACGCGTGAGCAGGGCACGGTCCGGCCGGGCGTAGGATTGACGGATCATTCAAGGCGGAGGTGAGCGGATGGCCGAGACGGTTCCCACGTCTGCCGGAAACGTCGCGCCCCCGCCCAGTTCCACTCTGCGCCGTCTGGTGCCTCGCATCTTCTCGCGTGCGCCGTCACGCAACGGCGTCGAACAGCTGATCCGCACAGTCCGCACGCACCATCCGAAGGGTGACGTCGCGATCATCGAGCGCGCCTATCAGGTGGCGGCTCGGGCGCACGCCAGCCAGAAGCGGCAGAGCGGCGAGCCCTACATCACGCACCCGCTGGCCGTCGCGCAGATCCTCGCCGACCTCGGCCTCGGTCCGCGCGCCATCGCCGCCGCCCTCCTGCACGACACCGTCGAAGACACCGACTACCGGCTCGACGAGCTGACGGCGGATTTCGGCGACGAGGTCGCCATGCTCGTCGACGGCGTCACCAAGCTCGACAAGGTCAAGTACGGAGACGCCGCACAGGCGGAGACCGTCCGCAAGATGATCGTCGCGATGTCCAAAGACATCCGGGTGCTGATCATCAAGCTGGCCGACCGGCTGCACAACGCGCGCACCTGGGGCTTCGTGCCCCCGGAGAAGGCGGCGAAGAAGGCGACCGAGACGCTCGAGATCTACGCGCCGCTGGCTCACCGGCTCGGCATCCAGGCGGTCAAGAGCGAGCTGGAGGATCTGTCCTTCGCCGTCCTGCACCCGAAGCTGTACGCCGAGATCGACAGCCTCGTGAAGCAGCGCACGCCTCAGCGCGAAGAGTACGTCCACAAGGTGATCGAGGCCGTCGAGGCCGACCTGCGTGACCTCCGCATCCGAGGGCGCGTCATGGGCCGGCCCAAGCAGCTCTACTCGGTCTATCAGAAGATGGTCGTGCGCGGCCGCGAGTTCGACGACATCTACGACCTCATCGGCATCCGCGTGCTCGTCGGGACCGTGCGCGACTGCTATGCCGTGCTGGGCTCGATCCATGCGCGCTGGACGCCGATTCCGGGTCGCTTCAAGGATTACATCGCCACCCCCAAGTTCAACCTCTACCAATCGCTGCACACGACCGTGATCGGCCCCGGCGGACGCACTGTCGAGATCCAGATCCGCACCAACGAGATGCACCAGCAGGCGGAGTACGGCGTCGCCGCGCACTGGAAGTACAAGGAGCGGATGGCGGGCGGGAAGTCCGACACGAAGGCCGTCGACACCGACATGGCCTGGATCGCGCACATCTCCGACTGGCAGGCGGAGACGGCCGATCCGGGGGAGTTCCTCGACTCGCTGCGCTTCGAGATCGGCGCGAAGGAGGTCTACGTCTTCACCCCGAAGGGGAGGGTCATCGGTCTTCCCGCGGGGGGCACACCGGTGGACTTCGCGTATGCGGTGCACACCGAAGTCGGTCACCGCACGATGGGCGCGAAGGTCAACGGTCGACTCGTGCCGCTGGAGTCGGAGCTGCATTCCGGCGATGTCGTCGAGGTCTTCACGTCGAAGAACCCGGATGCCGGGCCGAGCCAGGACTGGCTGAGCTTCGTCAAGAGCACGCGGGCGCGCAACAAGATCCGCGGATGGTTCACGAAGGAGCGCCGCGAAGAAGCGGTGGAGCAGGGTAAGGACGCCATCGCGCGGGCCATGCGCCGGCAGAACCTGCCGCTGCAGCGACTGATGAACCAGGACTCGTTCACCGAGGTCGCCCATCAGCTGCGCTACGAGGACGTCACGGCTCTGTACGCCGCCGTCGGCGAGGGGCACGTATCGACGCAGTCGGTGATCGAGAAGGTCACAGCGCTGGTCAGCTCTGAGGAAGACACCTCCACGGGCCCGATCGAGATCCCGCACATCGGACGCTCGAAGGCGCCCCGCGGCGGCGACTCTGGTGTCCTGGTGCGCGGCGCCCCCGACATCCTGGTCAAGCTCGCCAAGTGCTGCACGCCGGTGCCGGGCGACGACATCGTCGGGTTCGTCACGCGGGGCAGCGGCGTGTCGGTGCACCGCGCGGACTGCACGAACGTCCGGTCGCTGCAGGATGATCCGGACCGCATGATCGACGTGGCCTGGGCGCCGACGACCAAGAGCGTGTTCCTGGTTCACATCCAGGTCGAGGCACTCGATCGCTCCGGGCTGCTGAGCGACATCACGCGAGTGCTGAGCGAGCACCACGTCAACATCCTCTCGGCGTCGGTGCAGACCACCAACGACCGCCTCGCGCTCAGCCGCTACGTGTTCGAGATGGGCGACATCGTGCATCTCGACCGGGTGCTCAACGCCGTCCGCCGCATCGACGCCGTGTACGACGTCTACCGGGTGACCTCTTCCTGAGCGCACGTGCGCAGCACGGCGATGGCCGCGCGCTTGTGGTGCAGCGGTGGGCCGTCGGCCAGGACCTGCGCGGCCGTCGAGGCAAGACCCGGAGACCAGCGGAGAACAGCGGCGATCTCCGCCGCCGTGTCGACGCCGCCGCACTGATCCCGCACGAGATCAGCGAGCGTCCGGGCCGGTGTGGTCACGGCGACACCCGAGATCGCCATCACGTCCTCGCCGCGCAGCGCGACGTCGCGATAGACCAGTCGGTTGTCGACCACGGAATGGATCCGCCGCGCTGAGAACCGCTGGACGTCATGGCGCACCGGCGGCTCCGCCAGCGCACCGTGCACCCAGGCCGCCGATCGTCGCGTCAGCGCGAGCGCTGCCGACATCAGCGGACGCAGCGATCCCGCGCGCAGTTCCCGTGTCTCCACGGCATCCGTCGGCATGTAGGCCTCGCCGACCTCGACGAGGTCGCCGTCCAATCGAGCCGCGCTCAGCTCAGCCGTCGACAGCCGATCTCCGGCGAAGTAGAGGAAGGGCCAGCCCATGAGGGCAGTCTCCCCGTCGCGCGCGGTGCGCGGACGGGGAGACGGCGATCTGTGGACAGATTCGGACGGGGCCCGGCCGGGGAGGACGTGTCCTCAGCCGCCGAGGGCCTTCAGCCAGCCCTTGCGTGCCTCGAGCGCCTCGGTGGCCTTCGCGATGGCTCCCGCATTCTTCGACGCCTTGGCCTTCTCCAGGTCGGCTTCCAGGCCGGCGATGGCATCACGCAGCTGCTGCGTCATGTCGTTCTGACGGGCCTTGGTCTCGGGGTTGTTGCTCTTCCAGTCGGCATCCTCACGCGCCTTGACGCCCTGCTCGATCTTGCGCAGCTCGTCGTCGAGCCCACGCTCGGCTTCGCGCGGGAAGATACGACCGATCTCGTCCCAGCGACGCTGAATGCCGGTCAGCAGCGTCCGGGCCTTCACCAGGTCCTTCTCCTGCGGCACGGCTGCAGCCTCAGCGAGCAGCGCGCGCTTTGCCTCGATCTTCTCTCGCGACGCCTCGGCATCCGCCTGCTCACGGTCGCTACGTGCGGCGTACAGCGCATCGCCGGCCGCCTTGAAGCGTGCCCACAGCGCGTCGTCGGCCTTCTTACCGGCGCGACCCGCGCTCTTCCACTCGTCCAGCAGCGTGCGGTAGGCGCCGATGCCGTCCTCGCCCTTGCTGGCGAGCGCCTCGGCGCGCTCGACGAGGCGTGCCTTCGCGTCGCGAGCGGCGCGGTGCTGTTCGTCCATGCCCGAGTAGAACTCGCGGCGGTGCTTGTCGAGTGTGGCGCGCGCATCGCGGAAACGCTTCCACAGCTGCTGACCCGTGCTCTTAGGCAGACGCGGCCCGGTGGCCTGGTGGGCCTGCCACTGTGCGAACAGCTCGCCGATCTCGGCGGTCGTCTGCTTCCACTGGATCGACTTGGGGTCGCGGGCGGCCAGGGCTTCGATCCGCTCGACGAGCGCCGTCCGCTCTGCGATGGCGGCGTCGATCGCCTCGCGCTGGGCCTGGGCTTCTTCCGCCGACGCCTCGCTGAGGGCGGCATCCAGCGCGCTCAGCCGCGCCTCCAGTGCGGCGAGGTCGCCCACGGCGGCGGCACCGACGACGCGCTCACGCACGGTCGCCAGCGTCGTGCGCAGGTCCGATGCCGATGCCCCACCGTTGCGGTGACGAACCTCGAGCAAAGTGACCTCACCGGCGAGATCGACGTACTTGCGCTCGAAATACGCGAGAGCCTCGGCGGGCGTGCCATCGGGGTACTGACCCACGACACGCCAGTCGTCGCCCTCGCGGACCGAGACGGTACCGTCGTCGTCCACGCGACCGAACGAATCGGGCGCAGACGCCGGAAGCGGGGCGACCGCGGCGCGTCGCGCGGGCGGGCGGGGAACCGGCATCGCCCGAGGCGCCGGAGTCGGAGCCGGCGCGGCCGGAGCCGGCGCGGCGTCCGCAGCCGTCGCCTCGTCGACGAGGGGCGCGGCCTCTTCGGCGGCAACGGTGGCGGTGTCCTCGACAGGGACCTGTTCGGCAGGCTCGTGGTCGGGCTGGGAAGGGGAGACGTCAGTCACGGATAGCACCTCGTCGCGGCGCACGCCGCATGGGGGTTCGGTCGGCATAAGCCTATACGGGCACGCCCGTCATCCGCGGAGCGCCCACCCCGGACGCTCGCCGAGGGCCAGGACGGTCAGGGAGCGGTCGTCGGCGTCGGGGTCGGGGCGGGGATGTCGGATGAGCCGGGCAGCTCGACCGGAGTGGGAGCGGGTGTGCCGGCGTCTGTCGGTGCGGGTGTGGGAGCGCCCGGACCCGCCGTGTAGTACGCGACCTGCCCGCCGACCACCGCGAGGATGAGGAGTCCTCCGGCGACGCCGGCGATGACGTTGTCGCGGCGCCGGCGCGCGATGAGGCTCGCGTGGAACTCCTGGCGTGCCCGATAGACGCGTGCGCGTTCTTTCTCGTCGCGCGATTGCTTCTTGCCCGCCGCAGCCACCCGGACCTCCTTCGTCGTCGCGCACCACGACCGCGGTCATCCGGGCCGCGCGGCGCTCTGGGAAGACTACGTCCCGGCGAGCGCTGTCGACAAACGCGGTCGACCCCGACGTCGGCGGGCACGGATAGCCTGGTTCGGTGGCATCGGCATCCGCTCTCTTCCAGGGTCAGACCCCGCTGGCCGTGCGGATGCGACCGACCTCGCTGGAGGAGGTGGCCGGTCAGGGGCATCTGCTGCGACCCGGATCTCCCTTGGTCGCCCTCGCCGACCCTGCGGGCGCCGCGAAGACGGCCGTCTCGGTGATCCTGTGGGGGCCGCCCGGCACCGGCAAGACGACGCTCGCGCAGGCGATCGCGCGCACGTCCGGACGTCGGTTCGTGGAGCTCTCGGCGGTCACCGCCGGGGTGAAGGACGTGCGCGAGGTGATGCAGGAGGCGATGACCCAGCGCGACCTGTACGGCATCTCGACGATCCTCTTCCTCGACGAGATTCACCGCTTCACCAAGGCGCAGCAGGACGCGCTGCTGCCGGGTGTGGAGAACGGCTGGGTGATCCTGATCGCGGCGACCACCGAGAATCCGTCCTTCTCGGTCATCTCTCCCTTGCTCTCGCGCTCGCTGCTGCTGACGCTCAAGCCGCTCACCGACGACGACCTCGGCCTGCTGCTCGATCGCGCGGTGTCCGACGCGCGCGGCTTGGACGGCGCCGTGGTGCTGGATGCCGAGGCGCGCACGGCGCTCGTTCAGCTGGCCTCCGGCGACGCACGCCGCGCGCTCACCTCGCTCGAAGCGGCGGCAGCGATGGTCGCCGACGCCGATCCAGACGGCGACGAACGCCCGGCCGTGACAGCGGCCCACGTGGCCCAGGCCGTCGATCGTGCACTGCTGCGCTACGACCGCCAAGGGGACGAACACTACGACGTCATCAGCGCGTTCATCAAGTCGATCCGCGGCTCCGACGTCGATGCTGCCATGCACTATCTGGCGCGGATGATCGAGGCGGGGGAGGATCCGCGCTTCATCGCCCGGCGTCTGGTGATCTCGGCATCCGAAGACGTCGGCCTCGCCGATCCGCAGGCGCTCGTCATCGCGGTCGCCGCCGCCGATGCGGTCGCCTTCATCGGCATGCCGGAGGGCCGGATCCCGCTGGCGGAGGCGACCGCCTACCTCGCGACGACCGCCAAGTCGAACGCGGCCTACCTCGCGATCGACAAGGCGATCGCCGACGTACGCGCCGGCGGCTTCGGACGTGTGCCCACTCACCTCCGCGACGCGCACTACCCGGGCGCGAAGCGGCTCGGTCACGGCAAGGGCTACGTCTACCCCCACGATCTCGAGGTGGGCGTCGCCACGCAGCAGTACCTGCCGGACGAGCTGCGGGGCCGCCACTACTACGAGCCGACCGGACGCGGACTCGAACGCGACATCGCGGCGCGCGTCGAAAAGATCCGCAAGATCCTGGGCGACTGAGCGCGTCCGAGGGCGCCGATGAGGGCGCGCCGCCGGCCGGTGCGAGGATCGACGTATGGACGCCGAGAGCGCGCAGCCCTGGGAGCTGCTCACCGAGACCGAGGCCTACGACGGTTACACGCGTGTACGCAGGGACACCTACCGTCTCCCGGACGGCTCGGTCTCCGAATGGGACGTGCTCGAGCAGGGCGACACCGTCGCGGTCGTGGCTCTCACCGACGCGGGTGATGTGCTCCTGTTCGAGCAGTACCGCGTCGGTCCGCGCGCGCTGGTGCGTGAGCTCCCCGGCGGCCTGATCGACGCGGGGGAGGACGCCCTGACGGCGGCGGCGCGCGAGCTGCTCGAGGAGACGGGTCATCGCGCCGCGGCGCTGTTCCACGCCGGGAGCGAGTGGTCGGGTGCCAACTCCACCCGACGCAAGAACGTCGTCGTTGCCGCAGGATGCCGTCGCGTGGCCGACCCGCGATGGGAAGAAGGCGAGACAGGCGTCGTCCGCACGATCGGAATCGGAGAGCTGATCCCGCACCTGCTGGCGGGCGACGTGAGCGACGCGGGTGAAGCCTCGCGCGGGCTGCTCGTGTTCGCGAGGTCGTCCCTCACCGACCCGGTGCTGCGACGTGCGCAGCAATGGATACGCGCGGCCCTGGGCAGCATGCTGCGACCGGAACCTGTGGCAGCGCCCGTCGACGAGTTCACACTGTTCTGGGATCGCCTCGATGCGGACGACCCCGCGGCGGCGCGCGCAGAGCTGGGTCGACTGCTCGACGCGCGCGGACTGGACGACGCCCGCGCCGCATTCGAGCGGGCGTCACTGCACGACGCACTCGGGGAGGAAGATGCGGCGATCCCGCTGTATCGGCAGGCCCTGGAGCGGGGGCTGGGCGCGCCCCAGCGCACCGAGGCGATCATCCAGCTGGCGAGCTCGCTGCGCAACGTCGGCGACACCTCTTCCGCAATGGCGCTGCTGCGCACCATCGGCGACGACGACCCGCTGGTCAGCTCTGCGCGCGCCTTCCTCGCCCTCGCATTGCATGACGACGAGAAGCCGACCGCAGCGGTGCGCACGGCTCTGCAGACGCTCGCGCCGACGCTGCCGCAGTATCGCCGAGCCGTCGACGCGTACGCCGGCGAGCTGGCGAGCCTCGCCCGCATCCGCGCGATCGCCGTCGGCCTCCTGGTCACGGACGGGCACGTGCTGCTCGAGTCCTACCCGCAGACCGACGAGCACGGAGAGTTCCTCCGCGCCCCCGGTGGGGGCATCGAGTTCGGCGAGACAGCGGAGCGCGCCGTCGTCCGGGAGTTCGCCGAGGAGCTGGCGGCCGAGCTCGACGATGTCGTGCTCGAAGCGGTGACCGAGAACATCTTCGACGGCGCCAGCGGTCGAGGTCACGAGATCGTCTACGTCTTCCGCGTGCAGTCGCCGCAGTTGGCCGCGCTGCCCCGGGACCAACGGCTGGCGGTGCGCGACAGCCACACGACGGTCGGCTGGTACGAGATCGCGGCACTGTCGGCGGCTGACGCACCCGCCGTGTATCCGGCGGGCGTGCTCGACCTGCTGCGCTGAGAGTCGAGTGTGACAGGCTGACACGATGCCAGCTCTGCTCATCGGCGTCATCGCCGTCACGCTGCTCAACCTGTACGCGGGCGTCCTGATCGTGCTGCGTGCGCGGGTCTACGGCGTGAAGCTGTACCGGCCGATGCTGCTGAACATCGGGCTCTCCTTCCTTCCGGTTCTGCTCGCCGTGGTCCTCGGCGCGGGACTTCTGCTGCTGACCCCGGTGATCGGCCTGGCGACCGAGGAGATCGCCGGCGCGGGAGCGGTCGCCGTATGGGCCTACCTGATCGTCGCCACGATGCTGTGGCTCGTGTTCTTCCCCAACTCGGTGTACCTGATCACCGAACTCAACTTCAGCCATCGGGCAGAAACCACGCCGGTACCGCTGTGGTACGACATCGTCCAGACGCTGGCGCTCACTCTCTCCGGCATCGCGAACGCCGTCCTCAGTCTGGCGGTCGTGCAGACCATGGGCCTCGCTCTCATCGATCGCCCCGATGGACGCATCCCCGCCGTCAGTTGGGTCTTCGCGGCGAGCGTGATCGTGCTCGGCGCGGTCGGCGTGTACCTCGGGCGCTACCTGCGATTCAACAGCTGGGACATCCGTCATCCGGGCTCGATGATCCGAAAGCTGGGCACCCACCTGCGTCAGCGCGGAAAGGCCCTGGAAGCGTTCGGTTTCGTCCTCACTCACTCACTGCTGATCGGCATCCTCTACGTCCCGCTGTTCGCGCTCGGCTGGTCCGCGTTGCGTGCGGGGGCCCTCTGATACAGTGGAGTGGCTCGAAACCGGTTTTCGGGCATCCCCTCTCTTCTTCACCGACCTTCCGGCATGCCCCGGCGTGCAGTCCGGACAGGGCGAGGAGAGGCGATACGTCCGCGAGGCGCGACAGTCGCGTCCGCGTAACGAAAGGAACACTTCGTGGCTACGAAGTCCCAGGACCGCCGCAAGGTGCGTCTGTCGCGCGCCCTCGGCGTCGCGCTGACCCCGAAGGCAGCCAAGTACCTCGAGAAGCGCCCGTACGCCCCCGGCGAGCACGGTCGCACCAAGCGCAAGCAGGACAGCGACTTCGCCGTCCGTCTGCGCGAGAAGCAGCGTCTGCGCGAGCAGTACGGCATCCGCGAGAAGCAGATGCGCAACACCTTCAACGAGGCCCGTCGCCAGGACGGCCTGACCGGTGAGAACCTCGTCGAGCTGCTCGAGATGCGCCTCGACGCCCTCGTGCTGCGTGCCGGCTTCGCCCGCACCACGGCGCAGGCGCGCCAGCTCGTCGTGCACCGCCACATCCTCGTGGACGGCCAGCTCGTCGACCGCCCGTCGTTCCGCGTCAAGCCCGGTCAGCTCATCCACGTCAAGCCCAAGAGCGAGTCGCTGGAGCCCTTCCAGGTCGCCGCTCTCGGTGGCCACGCCGAGGTTCTGCCCCCGGTTCCGGGCTACCTCGAGGTCGAGCTCGACAAGCTGCAGGCCAAGCTCGTGCGTCGTCCGAAGCGTGCGGAGGTCCCCGTCACGGGTGACGTCCAGCTCGTCGTCGAGTACTACGCCGCGCGCTGACGTGCGCTGACACGTTTCGACTCGCTGCGCCTGCTCAACGACCGGGTGTGGTGGATCGACCGTGTGTCGTCCGAAGGGCGTCGGGGTTCTCCCCGGCGCCCTTCGGCGTTCCCGCAGACCCATCGAGACGGGCCGTGCACCTAACATGGAACGCATGAAGAAGGTGCTGTGGTTCGTCGTGGGTCTCGCGGGAGGCTTCGTCGCCGCCCACTTCGTGAACAAGGACCCGCGCGGCCACGAGGTTCTCGCCGAGGTCGATGCGCGCATCACCGAGTTCACCGAGCGCATCGGCGAGGCGTACCGCGCCCAGGAGGCGAAGATCGACGGCATCGCCGAGAACGTCAAGGATGCCGCCGCCCACGCCGTCGACGCGGCCACGGACACGGTCTCCCGCGCCGTGGATGCCGTGTCCGACGCCGCCACGAACGCCGACTGACCACACACCCGCACCGTCCCGTACGGGACCGTCCGTCCCGCACGCCCGTGCTCTGCCGAGGAACCCACAGATGAAGACCGCCGAGATCGCCCAGCGCTACCTGGACTACTTCGAGAAGAACGGGCACACGATCGTGCCCTCGGCATCCCTGGTCACCGACGACCCGGCACTGCTGTTCACCGTCGCCGGAATGGTGCCGTTCATCCCCTACCTGTCCGGTGACGTGCCGGCCCCCTACGCTCGCGCGGCCGACAATCAGAAGTGCATCCGCACCAACGACATCGAAGAGGTCGGCAAGACCCCGCGGCACGGCACCTTCTTCCAGATGCTCGGCAACTGGTCGTTCGGCGACTACTTCAAGGAAGGCGCCATCCGCTACGCCTGGGAGCTGCTGACCACATCCGAGGACGACGGTGGACTGGGCTTCGACCCGAAGGATCTGTGGGTCACGGTCTACGAGGAGGACGACGAAGCGCACGATCTGTGGTTGCGTCTCACCGATCTTCCCGAGGAGCGCATCCAGCGTCTGGGTAAGGACACGAACTACTGGTCCACGGGACTGCCCGGCCCGGCCGGCCCGTGCTCGGAGATCTTCTTCGACCGCGGTCCCGCGTACGGCATCGACGGCGGACCGGCGACCGACGACGACCGCTACGTCGAGATCTGGAACCTCGTGTTCATGCAGTACGAGATCACGGACGTGCGCAGCAAGTACGACTTCACGATCGTCGGCGAACTGCCGAACAAGAACATCGACACCGGCATGGGCTTGGAGCGCATCGCGTTCATCAAGCAGGGCGTCGACAACATGTACGAGACCGACCAGGTGCGCCCCGTGCTGGACGCGGCCGTGGCCCTGTCGGGAAAGGCGTACGGCGCCGACCACGACGATGACGTGCGCTTCCGCGTCGTCGCCGACCACGTGCGTTCCTCGCTCATGCTGCTGAGCGACGGCGTGACGCCGGCGAACGAGGGCCGCGGCTACATCCTCCGCCGCCTCATGCGCCGCGTGATCCGCTCCATGCGTCTTCTGGGCGTGGACGGACCGACCTTCGCGACCTTGTTCGCGGCGTCACGCGACGCGATGAAGGACGCCTACCCGATCGTCGGCGCCGACTACGACCGTCTGGTGACCTACGCCCTCGCGGAAGAGGCCACGTTCCTGCGCACTCTCGCCGCCGGCTCGGAGAACCTCGACGCCTCGATCGCGGCGGCCAAGGACGCAGGCGGCACCACGATCGGCGGCGCAGAGGCGTTCCTGCTCCATGACACCTACGGCTTCCCCATCGACCTCACGATGGAGATCGTCGAGGAGGCGGGGCTCACCGTCGACCGCGATGCGTTCGACACCCTGATGCATGAGCAGCGCGCTCGTGCGAAGGCCGACGCGCGCTCGCGCAAGCGCCAACTGGCCGATACCAGCGTCTACCGCGACTTCCGCGCGAAGGGCGAGACCGTCTTCACCGGCTACACCGATTGGGAGACCGAGTCGACCGTCCTCGGACTCCTCGTCGACGGTGCCCCCGCACAGCGGGCGGTGCAGGGGCAGATCGCGGAGGTGATCCTCGCCGAGACCTCGCTGTACGCCGAGAGCGGCGGACAGGTCGCCGATAAGGGTGTGATCGTGGGTCCCGGCTACGAACTCGAGGTCCTGGACGTGCAGCGCCCGGTGCCGGGGCTGGTCAGCCACACGGTCGAGGTGACCTCGGGCGAGGTCGGCGTGGGCCAGCCCGCGACGAGCGTCGTGGATGCCGTCAACCGCCGCGCGGCACAGCAGGCGCACTCGGCGACCCACCTCGTGCACGCGGCCCTGCGCGACACGCTCGGAAAGTCGGCCACGCAGGCCGGATCGCTCAACCGCGCCGGCTACATGCGGTTCGACTTCTCCTGGGGTCAGACACTGTCGGAGGCGACCAAGACGGAGATCGAGGAGATCGCGAACAACGCCGTGCGCGACAATCTGCAGGTGAGCACGCGCGTCCTCCCTCTCGACGAGGCCAAGGCCGCCGGCGCGATGGCGCTGTTCGGCGAGAAGTACGGCGACACGGTGCGCATGGTCGACATCGGCGGCCCCTGGTCGCGCGAGCTGTGCGGCGGCACACATGTGAGCTCCAGTGCGGAGATCGGCCTCATCAACCTCGTCGGGGAGTCGTCCGTGGGCGCGTCCACGCGACGCGTGGAAGCTCTCGTCGGTCTGGACGCCTTCCGGGAGCTCGCTGCCGAGCGTGCCATCGTCTCGCAGTTGTCGACCTCGCTGAAGACACCCAAAGACCAGCTCGCGAGCCGCGTCGCCGATCTCGCCGCGAGCCTGAAGGCCGCTGAGAAGCGCATCGCCCAGTTCGAGGCCAAAGCTCTGGAGAGCCGGCTGCCGGAACTGGCCGGGTCGGCGCAGGCGACCGGCGCGTTCCGCCTCGTCGCCCAGTCGCTGGGTGGCGCGGCGTCGGCGGACGATGTGCGCACGTTGGCCCTGCAGGTGCGCGAGCGCGTGGGCGCCGGTGCCGTCATCGCGCTCGGCGCCGTCGTCGGCGGCCGGCCCATCGTCATCGTCGCCACCGACGACGCAGCCCGCGCGGCGGGTGCCAAGGCAGGCGTGCTCGCCAAGAGCGCCGCCGCAGCGCTCGGCGGCGGCGGCGGCGGACGTGACGATGTCGCGCAGGGCGGCGGCACCGACGCGGATGCCCTCCCGCAGGCGCTCGCAGCAGTGACGCGTGCGCTGGAGACCCCCGGAGCGTGAGCGGCTTCCGGCCGGGAGTTCGCCTCGGGATCGACGTCGGCAAGGCGCGCATCGGGGTGGCACGGTGCGATCGCGACGGCCTGCTTGCCGTCCCCGTGGAGACGGTGCCCCGAACGGATGCCGCAGCGGCGCACATCGCGCGCCTCGCCGACGAGTACTCCGCCATGGAGCTGCTCGTCGGCCTGCCGATCAGCCTGTCGGGCGGCGAGACCGCCTCCACCGATGATGCGCGTGCGTTCGCGAGCGAGGTGCGCGCGGCATCCGGGGTGGAGGTGCGCCTCGTCGATGAACGCCTCAGCACGGTGAGCGCGCACGCGGCGCTGCGTGATGCCGGACGCTCCCAGCGTTCGTCTCGTAGGATTGTCGACCAAGTCGCCGCCGTCGTCCTGCTGCAGCAGGCGATCGACGTCGAGAAGAGCACCGGCGCCCCCGCCGGTGTCGCCGTGCCCGACCCGCAGGAGCCCGCCTGATGCCTGACACCCCGCCGAACGACGACGAGTTCGCGGACCTGTTCAGCAAGCTGCCGACCCCGCGCGAGCAGGCGCCGGCATCGGGCGAAGGGGCCCCCGTCCCGCCGTCGCGCCGCGCCGCGAGGGAGGCTGCGGCTGCCGCGAACGTCGCCCCCGAGACGACTCCGTCGGACACGAGCACACCGACTGCGACGCCGGTTTCCGCGCGCGCGGGCAACGAAGCTGCCGAACCGCGCCCTGCGGCCGCGGCACCGGAGCCACTGGTCGCCCACGCTGCACCCGCGCATCAGCAGCTCGATGCGCTCTTCAGCGCGGAAGCGCACTCCGACCGCGGGCACGGCAACCGGCACGATCGCGATCGCCGGAAGAGCCGCATCGCGGGCTGGGTGATCTTCGGCGTGATCCTGGCGATCCTGGGTGGCATCGTGGGTGGCGGCTTCTATGTCTGGAACACCTACGAAGACAAGATTCGGGCCTTCATGGGCTGGGAAGAGCCCAAGGACTACGAGGACGGCATCGCCGAGGGTGACGCCACCGTGACGATCGTCACCGGAGACACCGGATCGACGATCTCGACCTCACTCTTCCAGGCCGGAGTCACAAAGACCGACACCGCCTTCTACGACTATCTGATCAAGACCGGACAGAACCCGGACTTCCAACCGGGCGTGTATGCGCTGAAGCAGAAGATGTCGTCCGCAGCAGCGCTCAAGGCTCTCGAAGACCCCACCAGTCGACGCGAGAACACGGCGCAGCTGCCCGAGGGTCTGACGATGAATTCGACCCTGACGCGACTCGCCGACGGCACCGGCATCCCGCTCGCCGACCTGCAGGCGGCCGTCGCCGATCCCTCGCAGTACGGTGTCAGCGCCACCACGCTCGAGGGCTGGCTGTTCCCGGCGACGTACACGTTCGATCCGGGAACGACGGCGCAGCAGGTGATCAAGACCCTGGTCGATCGCACGGTGACCTCTCTCGACAAGGCCGGCGTGCCGAGCGACCAGCGCGAGCGCATCCTGACCGTCGCGTCGATCATCCAGCGCGAGGCACGGTTCACGGCCGACTTCTACAAGGTGTCCCGTGTGATCGAGAATCGCCTCGACCCCAACAACGAGGAGACCCACGGTCTGCTGCAGATGGACTCGACGGCGCAGTACGGCTACAACGAGATCAACAAGGGCACGGCCAGCTCCTCGGCGGAGGCCCTCGCCAACGACAACCCGTGGAACACGTATCTGCACCCGGGTCTGCCGATCGGGCCCATCGCCAACCCCGGCGACCTGGCCATCGATGCGGCGATGCACCCGGCCGACGGTCCGTGGCTGTACTTCGTGACGGTCAACCTCGACACCGGGGAGACGATCTTCAGCACCACGTATGCCGAGCACGAGAAGGCCGTCGCGCAGTGGCAGCAGTGGTGTGCCGCCAATGACAGTGCCGACTGCTGAGGTCCCGTCCGGGTCGCTGCTGGAGGTGTGGGGCGACCCGATCGCTCACAGCCTCTCGCCGCAGATCCACGCCGCTGCATACGCCGCGCTGGGCTGGGACTGGACCTACGGACGGCGGCGCGTTGCAGCGGCCGACTTCGCGGGGGAGGTGGGCCGGCTCGCCCCGGCATTTCGAGGGCTCTCGCTCACCTTTCCGCTGAAAGCCGAGGCCTTCGCGGCCGCCGCGGCCCGTGATCGCACGGCCGAGCTCACCGGCGCCGTCAACACGCTCGTCCGCGTGGGCGGGCAGTGGCGCGGCTTCAACACGGATGTCGGCGGAATCGTCGGCGACGTGCGAGCCCACGGGCTCGACACGATCGAGACCGCACGCATCATCGGCGCCGGGGCGACCGCGACGTCTGCGCTCGTCGCTCTCGCGCAGCTCGGCGCCCACACGGTCGACGTGGTCGCGCGACGGCCCGACGCCGCGCACGCCCTCGCCCAGCTGGGGGAGCGCCTGTCGGTGGCCGTCTCGATCGCGCCGCTCGAAACGGTCCGGCCGGCGCCCGTGGCGCTCACGGTCTCCACCCTGCCCGGCGGGGCCGACCTGCCGGAGGACACCGCACGACGTCTCGCCTCCGGCGGAGGGCTGCTCTACGACGTCGTCTACGGCCACTGGCCGACCCCGCTGGCCACGGCCTGGCAGACGACCGGCGCACCCGCCGTCAACGGACTCGGCATGCTGGTGCGACAGGCCGTCCTGCAGATCCGCGCGTTCCGGACGGGCGACGTCGAGCAGCCGCTGCCCGGCGAGGATGCCGTCGTGGACATCATGGCCCGCGCGCTCGTGGGAGACTAGGCGAATGCTCCGCGTGCTCACGGCCGGCGAATCGCACGGCCCCGAACTCGTCGCCTTCATGGAGGGTCTGCCCGCCGGCGTCCCCGTCTCCCGCGCCGCGATCCAAGCCGATCTCGCGCGTCGCAAGCTCGGCTACGGCCGCGGCTCGCGGATGAAGTTCGAAGAGGACGAACTGACCATCTCCGCCGGCGTCCGGCATGGGCTCAGCATGGGAAGCCCGATCGCGCTGCGCATCGGCAACACCGAGTGGCCCAAGTGGACCGAGGTCATGAGCGCCGAACCGGTCGAGATGACCGAGATGTCGCGCGGGCGCGGTGCTGCCCTCACCCGACCCCGCCCGGGCCACGCCGACCTGGTGGGTATGCAGAAGTACGGCTTCGACGAGGCCCGTCCGATTCTCGAGCGTGCGAGTGCCCGCGAGACGGCGGCGCGTGTGGCTCTGGGTGCGATCGCCCGCTCGTTCCTCGGTGAGCTCGGCATCCGCCTCGTCAGCCACACGCTGTCGATCGGCCCCGTTCACGTGCCCGCAGGCGCTGCCCTTCCGACTCCGGACGACGTCGCCGCGCTCGACGCCGATCCGCTGCGGTGCTTCGATCCCGCGACGTCTGCGGCCATGGTCGCCGAGGTGGATGCCGCGAAGAAGGACGGCGACACCCTGGGCGGCATCGTCGAGGTCCTCGCCTACGGCCTTCCGCCCGGTCTGGGCTCCCATGTGCAGTGGGACCGCCGCCTCGACGGCAAGCTGGCACAGGCACTGATGAGCATCCAGGCCATCAAGGGCGTGGAGGTCGGCGACGGCTTCGAGACCACACGCCGACGGGGTTCGGCGGCTCACGACGAGCTGTTCGCGGCATCCGAGGGCATCACGCGCTCCTCCGACAAGGCCGGCGGCACCGAAGGTGGAATGTCCACCGGGACGGTGCTGCGCGTGCGCGCCGGCATGAAGCCGATCGCGACCGTGCCGCACGCGCTTCGGACCATCGACGTCACGACGGGCGAGGCCGCCACCGCGCACCATCAGCGCTCCGACGTCTGCGCCGTGCCCGCCGCGGGCGTGGTGGCCGAGGCCATGGTCGCGATCGTGCTCGCCGAAGCGGTGCTGGAGAAGTTCGGCGGCGACAGCGTCGCCGAGACGGCTCGTAATCTCCGCAGCTACCTCTCCGCGATCCCCGAGACCCTGCAGACGGCCTCGGACAGCGACGACGCCCTCGGATGACGAGCCCTGCGATCGTCCTCATCGGCCCGATGGGGGCGGGGAAGACGAGCGTCGGCAAGCGCGTGGCCAAACGCCTCGGCCTGCCGTTCACCGACAGCGACGCCGTGATCGTTCGTGAGCACGGCCCGATCGAGACCATCTTCGCCACCCACGGCGAGGAGCACTTCCGCGAGCTGGAGCGCCGGGCCGTGGCCGATGCTCTGCAGGCGGGCGGCATCGTCGCACTCGGCGGGGGAGCCGTGCTGCACCCCGGCACTCAAACCGCGCTCGCCGGTCACCGCGTCGTGCTGCTGACCGTCGCGCCGCACAATGTCGCGGCTCGCATCCGCGGCGGCGCGCGCCCCCTGCTGCAGGAGGGCGACGCCGTGGAGCGCTGGCACGAGATCTACGCTGCGCGCCGCCCCCTCTACGAACGGCTCGCACACGTGAGCTTCGACACGTCCGCCGGTCCTCTGCAAGACACGGTCGACGCCCTCGCGGCGTGGATCGAGGCGGAGCTGCCCGGTGACGATCACGCGCGAGGAGCACAGGAATGACCGACACCACCGTCATCGGCGTCGCCGGCGACCAGCCCTACGACATCACGATCGGACGAGGCATCCTCGGCATGGTCGGCGACGCTCTGCCTCCCGCCGCACAGAAGGTTCTCATCGTGCACCCGCCGACACTGTCCGCGCAGGCGACCGAGCTGCGCGAGCTGCTGCTCGGGTCGGGGGATCGCCAGGTGCTGCTCGCCGAGGTTCCGGATGCCGAGCAGGGCAAGCGCGTCGAGGTGGCGGCCTTCTGCTGGCAGGTCATGGGCCAGGCCGACTTCACGCGCACCGACGCCGTCGTCGGGTTCGGCGGGGGAGCCGTGACCGACCTGGCGGGCTTCGTCGCGGCGACCTGGCTGCGCGGCGTCGCGGTGGTGCAGGTGCCCACGACGGTGCTCGGCATGGTCGATGCCGCCGTCGGCGGCAAGACCGGCATCAACACGGCGGAGGGCAAGAATCTCGTCGGCGCGTTCTGGCCGCCTCGCGCGGTGATCTGCGACCTGGCTCTGCTCGACACGCTCAGCCGCAACGAGCGGGTGGCCGGGTTCGCCGAAGTCGTCAAGGCCGGCTTCATCTGGTACCCGGAGATCCTCGATCTCATCGAGGCGGATCCCGACGCCGCCGTCGATCCGCAGTCCCCGGCGTTCCGACGCTGTATCGAGCTGGCGATCGAGATGAAAGCGCGCGTCGTCGGCGAGGACCTCCGCGAAGCCGGGCTGCGCGAAGTGCTGAACTACGGGCACACGCTCGGCCACGCGATCGAGCACGCCGAGCGGTATCAGTGGCGCCACGGCGCAGCGATCTCGATCGGCATGCTCTTCGCCGCGGAGCTGTCGCGGCTCGCCGGCCGCCTCTCCGACGACGCGGCCGTGCGGCACCGCCGCATCCTCGAACTGCTCGGACTGCCGACCTCGTACCGCGCGGGCGCGTGGAAGCAGCTGCTGGCCACCATGCAGCGCGACAAGAAGACGCGCGGTGCGATGCTGCGCTTCATCGTCCTCGACGACATCGCGAAGCCGACCGTTCTGCAGGCCCCGGACGAGTCCCTCCTGTTCGCGGCCTATCAAGAAGTCGCCGAGTGAGCGAGCCCGTCGTCCGGCGCGTCCGCGCGGCGGAGTGGCGGGAGATCCGCGACCTCCGCATCGAGGCCGTCGGCGATCCGGCGGCATCCATCGCTTTCCTGTCCACCGTCGAACAGGAGCGTGCGCACGACGAGGTGTTCTGGCGCGAGCGCGCCGCGGGCGCGTCGCTGTCCGACGAGGCCGCTCAGTTCATCGCCGACGACGACGGGCGGTGGGTCGGCACGGTGACCGTCCTCCTCCGGGCGGCGGGCACCGCCGATCATCTGGGTCGACCCGTGACCGAGGCGCGCGCAGACATCGTGGGCGTCTACGTGGCGCCGTCGCACCGGGGTACGGGACTGCTCGGGCGCCTCGTCGATGTGGCCGGGGCATGGGCCCGGGATCGTGGGGCCGACGAGCTGACGCTCGATGTGCACGCCGAGAACCATCGCGCGCAGGGTGCCTATCGCAAAGTCGGCTTCGTCGCGACGGGGGAGAGGCTCACGAGCGTCATCGGTCCCGAGCTCGTGATGGTGCGCGCCGGTAGGGTGAGCGCGTGACGACCCCTCGACGCCTCCTGCTGGTGAACGGCCCCAACCTCAACCTGCTCGGCATCCGCGAGCCCGACGTCTACGGGCACGACACCCTCGCCGACGTGGAGCGGATCGTCCAGGATGCCGCCGCTGCGCGCGGCTTCGACGTCGAGGCGGTCCAGAGCAATCACGAGGGTGTGCTGATCGACGCGATCCACGAGGCGCGCACCACCTGCGCCGGGATCGTGATCAACCCGGGAGGTCTCACCCACACCTCCGTCGTGCTCCGCGATGCGCTGTCGGGGGTGTCGCTGCCGGTGGCTGAAGTGCACATCTCCAACGTGTACGAGCGTGAGAGCTTCCGCCACCACTCGTACGTGGCGGACGTCGCCGTCGTGCACGTGATCGGCGAGGGCGTCGCCGGCTACGCACGTGCCACGGCGCTGCTGATCGATGTCATCGTCGGCGCCGCCGAAGGCTGAGCCCCGGACGCCCGCGCGGCCGTGGGCTAAGATCGACTGTCGGCCGCGCGCCACCGCGTGCGCCCCCTCGAACTCACGAACGGAAACTCCACACTCATGGCATCGACCGCAGACATCAAGAACGGCGTCGTCCTCAGCATCGACGGACAGCTCTGGAGCGTCGTGGAGTTCCAGCACGTCAAGCCCGGCAAGGGCGGTGCGTTCGTGCGCACCAAGCTGAAGAACGTCATGACCGGCAAGGTTGTCGACAAGACGTTCAACGCGGGCGCCAAGGTCGAGATCGAGAACGTCGACCGCCGTGACTTCACCTACCTCTACAACGACGGCGAGGGCTTCGTCTTCATGGACGTGGCCGACTACGACCAGATCACGGTCGGCGCCGCAACGGTCGGCGATGCCGCGAACTTCCTGCTGGAGAACCAGCAGGTGCAGATCGCCCTCAACAACGGCAACCCGCTCTACATCGAGCTGCCGGCCTCCGTCGTGCTGGAGATCACCTACACCGAGCCGGGTCTGCAGGGCGACCGCTCGTCGGCGGGAACCAAGCCCGCCACCGTGGAGACCGGCTACGAGATCCAGGTTCCGCTGTTCCTGGAGACCGGCACGAAGGTCAAGGTCGACACCCGCACGGGCGACTACCTCGGCCGCGTCAACTGACGACCGGTCTTCGAAGCGATGAGCGCACGGTCCAAGGCGCGCAAGCGCGCCCTCGACATCCTCTTCCAATCCGACGTCCGTGGCGATGAGCTCGCGGTGACCCTCGCCGCGGAAGCGAAGCGGGCGGCGAACGAGCCCGCTCGCGAAGCCTCGTGGCTGTACGCGCGCGAGATCGTCGACGGTGTCATCGACAACCGCGACGACATCGACGAGCAGATCGTCACCCACGCGCGCGACTGGAAGATCGAGCGGATGCCGGCGGTCGACCGGGCGATCCTGCGCCTGGCGGTGTGGGAGCTGATGTTCAACGACGAGGTGCCGGCCGCGGTGGTGATCGACGAGGCGGTGGAACTCGCGAAGGAGTTCTCGACCGACGACTCGGGTTCGTTCGTGCACGGCGTGCTGGGCCGGATCGCGCGCACCGCCTGAGCGGGGCGCCAAGACCATCGCACCCCGAGAGACACCACGAGTGGCCTCCTTCCTCGAACTCCGTATCGATGAGCCCTGGCTCATCGGGGTCGTCGGCGCGCTCAGCGTCGGATTGATCGTCTTCCTCCTCATCCGCCGACGCGTCGAGCGCTGGCCGTTGTGGGCCGCGCTGTCGATGACGGTCGGCGCGAGCGCGGCCATCGCTTTCGCGCTGTACGCACGCAAGACGAACCTGTTCGGCATGCCACTGCCCTGGCAGGCGGTCGTCTGGGGTGCGGGCGGTTTGGCAGCCGTCGGGCTGGCCGTCGCGAACCTCGTGGGGGCTCCGTGGCGGCGGCGAGTGGTCGCTGTCCTCGCCATCCCGATCTTCTTGATCGAGGCGACGCTGGGGATCAATGCGTACTACGGGCTCACACCCACCGTTGCAAGCTTCTTCCACATTCAGATCAACCGACCGATCACGCTGCAGACGGGAACGAGCGGCCCCGACGGCGACGTGAACCTCTACCGCACGTGGCAGCCTCCGGCGGATATGCCCGCCACGGGTGAGCAGGGAACGATCGAGATCCCCGCGACGCAGTCAGGCTTCGCTGCCCGCACCGCCGGCATTTACAAACCTCCAGCCGCCCGCACGGCCCATCCGCCGCGCCTGCCGCTGGTCATCCTGATGATGGGCCAGCCGGGAGACCCGGATCCGCAGTACATCGCAAAGGTCCTCGACGCCCAAGCCCAGAAGAACAAGGGTCTCGCACCATACGTGCTCGTCGTCGATCAGCTCGGAGACCCGAGCCGCGATCCCGCCTGCGCAGACTCGGCGATGTACGGCAACGTCGAAACGTACGTGACGCGCGACGTGGTCGCTTTCGCTCGTACACTCCCCGTACAGCAGAGCCCCGGCCAGTGGACCATCGCCGGCTATTCGAATGGGGGCGGGTGCGCCTTCAAGTACGCCGCCGAGCACCCCGACGTCTGGGGAAATCTGCTGTCCGTCAGTGGCGAGATCGATCCCGGATCGGAGCACCCCGATGAAACCGTCGCAGACGTCTTCGGCGGCTCGATCGCGGCGTACGACGCCGCCAAGCCGACGAGCATCCTCAGCTCTCACGCGGGGGGCTATCCCAACGAGTGGGCATTGTTCACTGCTGGTCAGAACGACCCCGCTTACATCGATCAGGCCCGCCGCGGGGCCGCAGCGGCTGCGAAGGCAGGGTGGAACGTCGACAGCTACGTCGTCCCGGGTGCCGGTCACGTCGTCGACGCGCTCGAGGGTGGACTCGCCGAGGGCTTCGCCCGTCTCTACCCCCGTCTGGGGCTGTCCGCGCCGTAGAGCGGCATCGCCTGAGCGGCGCTGACGACTCCCGCGCGTAGACTCGGGAGCTGTTCGACCAGGAGGACGCATGCGCATCACAGGCCTCGGCCACGCCGGAATGTTCATCGAGACGACGGGCGGCAGCATCCTGTGCGACCCGGTGATGGGGCCGAGCTTCTTCGGATCGTGGTTCCCGTTCCCCGACAACCGGGGCCCGGATTGGGAGCGTTTCGGCAAGGCGGACTTCCTCTACATCTCGCACCGTCACCGCGATCACTTCGATCCGACACTGCTGGAACGGTACGTGCCGAATGACATCCGGGTCCTGCTACCCGAGTACCCGACCGACGACCTCGAAGTGGACCTGCGCCGCCTCGGCTACGACAACATCGTCTTCACGCAGGCGGGCCAGACGCTCGAGTACCCCGGCGGGCTGAAGATCATGGTGACGCCGCTGCGTGCGCCGAGCGACGGCCCGATCGGCGACTCGTCGCTGAGCGTCGACGACGGCACCGCGAGCATCCTCAACCAGAACGACTCGCACCCGCTCGACCTCGAGCGCCTGCTCTCGTTCTCCAAGCCCGACGCATACTTCACGCAGGTCTCCGGCGCGATCTGGTGGCCCATGGTCTACGACCTGCCGCAGGACTCGAAGCAGCACTTCGCAAAGCTGAAGCGCGACGCTCAGAACAAGCGCGCGATGTACTACATCGAGAAGGTGGATGCCGAGCACGTCTTCCCCATGGCAGGCCCGCCCATGTTCCTGCGCGACGACCTGTTCCGCTTCAACGGCTGGGGCGTGGAAGACGACTCGATCTTCACCGATCAGCGCCAGTTCCTCACCCACATGCGCGCCGAGCGTCCGGATCAGAAGGGCTACGAGTTCGTCCCCGGCACGCAGGTCGACCTCAACGGCGGCACGATCGAGATCACGCAGACTCTCTACACGCCCGAAGAGATCGACCGCGTCTTCGACGACAAGTGGGCGTACCTCGCCGAGCAGCGCGACAGCCGTCAGGCGGAGGTCCTCGCCGAGATCGAGACGCGGGCCGAGCCGATGGCACCTGCGGAGATGCTCGCTGCGCTGCAGGAGTGGTGGGAGCCGCTGCTGCGTCGCGCCCGCACGATCCGCACCGGCGTCGGCGGCAACGTCCGCTTCCGCATCGGCGAGCTCGACATGGTCGTCGATTTCCCGAAAGCGAAAGTGCGCGAGTACGCGGGGGAGGAGTGCATCTACTGGTACACGATCCCCGCCGATCTCGTCTCGACGAACATCCGTGATCATGAGATCGACTGGTCGAACTCGATCTTCCTGTCGATGCAGTTCGCCGTCGGCCGCAGCGGCAAGTTCAACGAGTTCCTCACCACGTTTCTGAAGTGCCTGTCCCGCGACCGCATCGAGTACGTCGAGAACTGGTACGCGGAGCAGTCGGATCAGACCGAGGACGCCGAGATCGGCGAGTGGACGGTGCAGCGGCGCTGCCCCCACCTGCGCGCCGACCTCACCAAGACCGGCAAGATCGAGGACGGCGTACTCACCTGCGCGCTCCACGACTGGAAGTGGGACCTGGCCAGCGGGCAGTGCCTCACCGCACCCGGGCACCCCATCCGTGCATCTCGGGTGATCGAGACGGCATCCGCGCCGACGACGTAGTCCGTCGCCGACACGCGCATCACGTCTCCAGCGACACCGCACGCCGCGCGCGCGTGCTCTCATCCACTTCGCACGCCTGTCCTAGAGTGAGCGTGAACAGCACACCCGCGGTGCGCGAGGGGAACCGTGACATGAGAATCGACCCGCTGCACCTCGTCGACGTGTTCGTCTACCTGGTGATCCTCAACCTCACCGCGCAGTTCGTCCCGAGCGTCATCTCGGAGAGCTTTGCCGTCTCGCTGGCGACGGCGATCATGCTGAAGCTCGTCCTCGAGGTCGTGCTGCGCGTCAAGAAGGCGGTCGTGGCGCGCCTGCGTGCAGCCTCGACGACCGCGCGGCGTCTGACCTCGGTCGTGATGCTCGTGCTGATCCTGCCCGGCAGCAAGTTCGTCGTGCTGTGGCTGGAGGACGTGCTGTTCGGCGACGCCGTGTCACTCGGCGGGTTCTGGCCGGTGACGCTGCTCGTGCTCACTCTCACCGCCGCCCGCGCCGGTGTGCGACGGGCGGTCGCACCGGGGCGATCCACAACCTGAGGTGCCGCACGGGTCGGGTAGAGTGGAGTCAAACCACAGCAACCTTTAACACCGTCCAGAGAGGCGGAGAAGGGAGCGGCGGATGAGCACCGGTAACACGCGTACCGTGATGCAGACAGCCGACATCGCCCGCGCACTGACTCGGATCTCCCACGAGATCCTGGAGTCCAACAAGGGGGCCGATGATCTCGTCCTCCTCGGCATCCCGACTCGGGGGGTGACCCTCGCCGGACGCATCGGCGCCCTCCTCGGCGACATCTCCGGTACCTCCGTGCCGGTCGGTGCCCTGGACGTGACGATGTACCGGGACGACTTGCACCGCAATCCCACGCGGACTCCGCGTCCGACGCAGATCCCGGCCGGGGGCGTGGACGGCAAGACCGTCGTCCTGGTCGACGATGTGCTCTTCTCGGGGCGCAGCATCAGGGCCGCCCTCGACGCACTCGGCGACATCGGACGCCCGGCCGCCGTGCGGCTCGCGATCCTCGTCGACCGCGGGCACCGCGAACTGCCGATCCGGCCCGACTTCGTCGGCAAGAACCTCCCGAGCGCCCGCAGCGAGCGCGTCAACGTGCACCTGGCCGACGTCGACGGCATCGAAGAGGTGACGATCGCGTCATGAGGCACCTGCTCGACACCCGCACCCTCGCTCGCGAGGACGCCCTGCGCATCCTGGACGTCGCCGAAGACATGCGCGACACCCAGTCGCGCGAGATCAAGAAGCTGCCCACGCTGCGCGGCAAGACGATCGTCAACCTCTTCTTCGAAGACTCCACTCGCACCCGCATATCCTTCGAGGCAGCGGCCAAGCGCCTGTCGGCCGACGTGATCAACTTCTCCGCAAAGGGCTCCAGCGTGAGCAAGGGCGAGTCGCTGCAGGACACCACCCAGACGCTGCAGGCGATGGGCGCGGATGCCGTGGTCATCCGTCACGGCGCCTCCGGTGCTCCGCAGACGCTCGCGACCAGCGGCTGGATCACCGCCGGCGTCGTCAACGCCGGAGACGGCACCCACGAGCACCCGACACAGGCGCTCCTGGACGCGTTCACCATCCGCAAGCGCCGCTTCGGCGACGACAGCCGAGGCCGCGACCTCGCCGGTGTGCACGTGGCCATCGTGGGGGACATCCTGCACTCGCGCGTCGCCCGCTCCAACGTGTGGCTGCTGCACACGCTCGGGGCCCAGGTCACCCTCGTGGCGCCCCCGACGCTGGTTCCACAGGACGTGTCGCGATGGCCGGCTCGCGTCGTCTACGACCTCGACGAGGCACTGGCGGCACGCCCCGACGCGGTCATGATGCTGCGAATCCAGCTGGAACGCATGAGCGCGGCGTATTTCCCGACTGAACGGGAGTATTCCCGTCGATGGGGACTGGACGCGAGGCGTCTGGCCACTCTGGCGGACGGTAGCATTGTGATGCACCCGGGCCCCATGAACCGGGGCTTGGAGATCTCCGCCGACGCCGCCGATTCCCCACGATCGACCGTGCTCGAGCAGGTCGCGAACGGCGTGTCGGTGCGGATGGCGGTGCTGTACCTGGTGCTGGCCGGAGAACGTTCCGGCGAGCGCGACACGAACGCAGAGGAGCACACCCCGTGACGGTTCGACACCCCTCGGCGCGCCCGACGATCATCCGCGGGGCCCGTGTGGGCGACGAGGCGGCGACGGATCTCCTTCTCGAAGACGGCCTGATCAGTCAGGTCGGCAGCGGCCTGAGCCGCGCCGGCGCCGACATCGTGGATGCCGACGGCCTGATCGCCCTGCCGGGCCTGGTCGATCTGCACGTGCACCTGCGCGAGCCCGGCTACGAGGCGTCGGAGACGGTGCTGACCGGCTCGCGCGCCGCGGCCGCCGGTGGCTTCACGACCGTCTTCGCCATGCCGAACACCTCGCCCGTCGCCGACACCGCGGGCGTCGTCGAGCAGGAGCTCGCCCTCGGCGAAGCGGCCGGCTACGTGCACGTGCAGCCGATCGGCGCCGTGACCGTCGGCCAGAAGGGCGAGCGGCTTGCGGAGCTCGGTGCGATGGCGTCCTCGCGGGCCCGCGTGCGCGTCTTCAGCGACGACGGCTTCTGCGTCTTCGACCCGCTCATCATGCGTCGCGCACTCGAATACGTGAAGGCATTCGACGGCGTCGTCGCCCAGCACGCGCAGGACCCCCGCTTGACCGAGGGCGCCCAGATGAACGAGGGCGCCGTGTCGGCCGAGCTCGGCCTGACCGGATGGCCGGCGGTCGCCGAGGAGTCGATCATCGCCCGTGACGTCCTTCTCGCCGAGCACGTCGGCTCGCGTCTGCACGTGTGCCACCTCTCGACGGCCGGTTCGGTCGACATCATCCGCTGGGCCAAGAAGCGCGGGGTGAACGTGACCGCCGAAGTCACCCCCCACCACCTGCTGCTGACCGAGGAGCTCGTGCGCGGCTATGACGCCCGCTACAAGGTCAATCCGCCGCTGCGCCGCGACGAGGACGTGCAAGCGGTGCGCGAAGGCCTCGCGGACGGCACGATCGACATCGTCGCGACCGACCACGCGCCGCATCCGGCGGAGGCGAAGTCGTGCGAGTGGCAGGCGGCGGCCAACGGCATGGTCGGGCTGGAATCCGCCCTGCGCGTCGTGCACCAGGCGATGGTGCAGACGGGGATGCTGTCCTGGGACGACGTGGCCCGCGTGATGTCGGCCGCCCCAGCGCGCATCGGACGGCTCGAGGATGCCGGCACGCCGCTGGCCGTTGGCGCCCCGGCATCCCTCACGCTGTACGACCCCGCCCCGGTGCGAACGTTCGGCCGCGACGACCTGAGGGGACGGAGCATCAACTCGCCCTACCTCGGACGGGAGCTTCCCGGCGAGGTGCGGTGGACGTTCTTCCGCGGAGCCGCGACGGTCACCGACGGCGTCGTGGCCCCGACCATGGGGGAGGAGCGCGCATGAACCGCGAAGGTGCCCTTCTCGTCATGATCGCCGTCGCGGTCGCCCTCCTGGCGCTCGGGGCATTCGCGTGGCGACGACGATCGCGGCGGGATGCCGGGATCGTCGCGCCCTTCGGCGAGGCGCCGGAAGCCGCCGCCGTCCAGACAGCGACGAGCGGGTTCTACGTCGCCACCACGCGGCACGGCGAGGCGCTGGAGCGCCTCGCGATCCGCGGACTGGGCTTCCGCTCGCGCGTCGACGTCACGGTCACCGACCGCGGCGTGGCGCTCGACCTCGTCGGTCAGCCGCGGATGTTCGTCGCCACCGCGAGCATCGACTCGGTCGGCCTGGCCACCACGGCCATCGACCGCGTCGTCGAGCCGGGCGGCCTCGTCCGCCTCTCGTGGCGCGCCGAGCGCACCGACGGAACGTCCGAAACGGTCGACAGCTACCTCCGCCCGCAGGACCAGTCCGCTCAGGCACTGGCCGCTGCGATCACCGCCATCCTGCCGCCCTCCACCGCGACAGATCAGATCTCCACACCTTCGACGGGAAACGCCGCATGACCTTCTTGCTCGACCCCGCCGTCCTCGTCCTCGAAGACGGTTCACGCCACCCCGGACGCGCGTACGGCGCGCGGGGCACCACTCTCGGCGAGGTGGTCTTCTCCACCGGGATGACCGGATACCAGGAGACCCTCACCGACCCCTCCTACGCGGGACAGATCGTCCTGCAGACCGCGCCGCACATCGGCAACACCGGCATGAACGGCGAAGACCCCGAGTCGCGCCGCATCTGGGTCGCCGGCTACATCGTGCGCGACCCCTCGCGTGTCGTGTCCAACTGGCGCGCCGACGAGTCGCTCGACGACGCGCTCGTGCGCGACGGCATCGTCGGCATCGCCGGCGTCGACACCCGCGCGGTCACGCGCGTACTGCGGTCGTCGGGTTCCATGCGCGGCGGCGTGTTCTCCGGAGAGGCCGCGACGCTCGACCCCGAGGAGCAGCTGCGCATCGTGCGGGAGGCACCGCAGATGGCGGGACAGAACCTGTCGGCTGAGGTGTCGGTCCGCGAGGTCGAGGTCACGCCCGCAGCAGAGAGCGTCGAACGCCTCGGCGCGCTCGCGGTCCTCGATCTCGGTGTCAAGCGCGCGACCGTGCTGAACCTCGCGGCCCGCGGGTTCGATGTGCACGTGCTGCCGCAGTCGGTCACGATCGACGAGATCCGCGCGATCGATCCGGTGGCGGTGTTCTACTCGAACGGTCCGGGTGACCCGGCGGCATCCGACGACCACGTCGCGCTGCTGCGCAACGTGCTCGACGACGGCCTGCCCTTCTTCGGCATCTGCTTCGGCAACCAGCTGCTCGGGCGCGCGCTCGGCTTCGGCACCTACAAGCTGCCGTTCGGACACCGCGGCATCAACCAACCGGTGCTCGACAAGCAGACCGGCCGGGTGGAGATCACCGCCCACAACCACGGCTTCGCCGTCGATGCGCCGCTGGAGGGCGAGACCCTCAGCCCGAACGGCTACGGCCGCGTCGAGGTGAGCCACGTCGGGCTCAACGACAACGTCGTGGAGGGGCTGCGCGCACTGGACATCCCGGCGTTCAGCGTGCAGTACCACCCCGAGGCCGCCGGCGGCCCGCACGACGCCAACTACCTCTTCGACCGCTTCGCCGACATGGTGCGGTCGCACCGCGCCGCGGCATCCAGCCATGTCCCACTTTCTGCTGCCTCCGCAGGCTCCGGAGAGCACCAATCGGGACATCGAGGGACAGAAGTGGGACACGCACAGCAAGAAGTGGGACACGAAGGAGAGGGCAAGAACTGATGCCCAAGCGCGACGACATCAAGAGCGTCCTCGTCATCGGCTCCGGCCCGATCGTGATCGGCCAAGCCTGTGAATTCGACTACTCGGGAACCCAGGCCTGCCGCGTGCTGCGCGAGGAGGGCGTGCGCGTCATCCTCGTGAACTCGAACCCGGCCACGATCATGACCGATCCCGACTTCGCGGACGCGACCTACATCGAACCCATCACGCCCGCCGTGATCGAAACGATCATCCAGAAGGAGAAGCCGGACGCGATCCTGCCGACCCTCGGCGGACAGACGGCCCTCAACGCGGCGATGGCCCTTCACGAGCAGGGGATCCTCGAAAAGTACGACGTCGAGCTCATCGGCGCCAAGGTCGACGCCATCCGCAAGGGTGAGGACCGTCAGATCTTCAAGCAGCTCGTGCTGGATGCCGGTGCCGATGTCGCCCGCAGCGTCATCTGTCACACGATGGACGACCTGCTCGCCGGCGCCGCGGAGCTCGGCTACCCCCTCGTCGTGCGGCCCTCGTTCACGATGGGCGGCCTCGGCTCGGGCTTCGCCTACGACGAGCAGGACCTTCGCCGCATCGGCGGTGCGGGCCTGCGCGACTCGCCGACCACCGAGGTGCTGCTGGAGGAGTCGATCCTCGGGTGGAAGGAGTACGAGCTCGAACTCATGCGCGACATGGCCGACAACACGGTCGTCGTCTGCTCCATCGAGAACGTCGACCCCGTCGGCGTGCACACCGGCGACTCCATCACGGTGGCGCCCGCACTGACCCTCACCGACCGCGAATACCAGAAGCTGCGCGACATCGGCATCGACATCATCCGCGCCGTGGGCGTGGACACCGGCGGCTGCAACATCCAGTTCGCCGTCGACCCGGCATCCGGTCGCATCATCGTCATCGAGATGAACCCGCGCGTCTCGCGCTCGTCGGCCCTCGCCTCCAAGGCGACCGGTTTCCCGATCGCCAAGCTCGCGGCCAAGCTCGCCATCGGCTACCGCCTCGACGAGGTGCCCAACGACATCACGAAGGCGACGCCGGCCAGCTTCGAGCCGACGCTCGACTACGTCGTCGTCAAGGTGCCGCGCTTCAACTTCGAGAAGTTCCCCAACGCCGATGCGACCCTCACGACCACCATGAAGTCGGTCGGCGAGGCCATGGCGATCGGGCGCAACTACACGACCGCGCTGCAGAAGGCGCTGCGCTCGCTCGAGAAGCGCGGATCGAGCTTCCACTGGGGCGAGGAGGCTCGATCGGTGGAGGAGCTTCTCGAGATCGCGAAGACGCCCACCGACGGCCGCATCGTCACGCTGCAGCAGGCGATGCGCAAGGGCGCGAGCGTCGAGCAGGCGTTCGAGGCCACGAAGATCGACCCGTGGTTCCTCGACCAGATGGCGCTCATCAACGAGGTCGCCGCGTTCGTGCAGGCGGCACCCGAGCTCGATGCCGCGACGCTCCGCCTCGCGAAGGAGCACGGCTTCAGTGACGCCCAGCTCGCGCAGCTGCGCGGTGTCAGTGAGGCCGAGATCCGCGGCGTGCGTTACGGCCTCGGCATCCGTCCGGTCTACAAGACGGTCGACACCTGCGCGGGGGAGTTCCCGGCGCTCACGCCGTACCACTACTCCAGCTACGACCACGAGACCGAGGTCACGCCCAGCGAGCGCACGAAGGTCGTCATCATCGGATCGGGCCCGAACCGCATCGGCCAGGGCGTCGAGTTCGACTACTCGTGCGTGCACGCCTCGTTCGCCCTGTCGGATGCCGGGTACGAGACGATCATGGTCAACTGCAATCCCGAGACCGTCTCGACCGACTACGACACGAGCGACCGGCTCTACTTCGAACCGCTGACGCTCGAGGACGTGCTCGAGGTGCTGCACGCCGAGGCCCAGTCCGGAACGATCCTGGGCGTCGTGTGCCAGCTCGGCGGCCAGACACCGCTGGGACTGGCGAAGGGCATCGAGGAGGCCGGGTACACGATCCTCGGCACCTCGCCGGCCGCGATCGACATCGCGGAGGAGCGGGAGCTGTTCTCCCAGCTGCTCGACCGCGCCGGTCTGGTCGCCCCGCGCCACGACACCGCGATCGACGAGGCCGGCGCCGTCGCGATCGCCGAGGAGATCGGCTACCCCGTGCTCGTGCGCCCCAGCTTCGTGCTCGGCGGTCGCGGCATGGAGATCGTCTACGACACCGAGAGCCTGCGCGACTACTTCGTCCGCACCGCCGGCGAGGTCGTCATCGAGGAGGGCAAACCGCTGCTGGTCGACCGCTTCCTCGACGACGCGATCGAGCTCGATGTCGATGCGCTCTACGACGGACACGAGCTCTACATCGGTGGCGTCATGGAGCATCTCGAGGAAGCCGGCATCCACTCCGGCGACTCGTCGTGCACCCTGCCGCCCATCTCGCTCGGCCGCACCGAGATCGACCGCGTCCGCGCGGCGACCCATGCGATCGCCGAAGGTGTCGGTGTCCGCGGACTGCTGAACGTGCAGTTCGCCGTCTCCGCCGGTGTCCTGTACGTCATCGAGGCGAACCCGCGGGCCTCGCGCACCGTGCCGTTCGTCTCCAAGGCGCTCGGCATTCCGCTCGCCAAGGCCGCCTCCCGCATCATGGCCGGCGCCACCGTGGCCGAGTTGAAGGCCGAAGGACTGCTTCCCCTCGAGGACGGCTCGCGGGTTCCGCTGGATGCGCCGGTCGCCGTCAAGGAGGCCGTGCTGCCGTTCAAGCGCTTCCGGACCGCCGACGGCCACACGGTCGACTCGGTCCTGGGCCCGGAGATGCGCTCCACCGGGGAGGTCATGGGCATCGACCGCGACTTCCCGACCGCGTTCGCGAAGAGTCAGGCCGCGGCCTACGGCGGCATGCCGACGGCGGGAACCGTCTTCCTCTCGGTCGCCGACGACGACAAGCGCGCCGTCATCCTGCCGGCGCACCGCCTGCAGGAGCTCGGCTTCCGCCTCATCGCGACCGAGGGCACCGCCGAGATCCTGGCTCGCAACGGCATCCGTGTCGGCGTGGTGGGCAAGTACTCCGAAACGCAGGAGTCGGGTGAACGCAACGTCGTCGATCTCATCAACGCCGGAGAGATCGACATCGTCGTGAACACGCCCTCCGGAGGCATCGCCCGCGCCGACGGATATGAGATCCGGGCAGCGGCGGTGGCGGCGGACAAAGCCCTGTTCACCACGATGGCCGTCCTCGGCGCCGCCGTCAGCGCGCTGCCGGTGCTGCGTGAGGGCTTCGCGGTGCGCAGCCTCCAGGAGTACGCCCGCGACCGGTCCGACGCCCTGGCCGCCGCCGAGCAGCGGGCGGCCGTGTGAGCTCGTCCGGTTCGCGACGTCCGTTCGGTTCTCGACTTCGGGAAGCCGTCGCCGCGCGCGGACGCCTGTGTGTCGGCATCGACCCCCACGAAGCGCTCCTGCGCGAGTGGGGACTCGGTGTCGACGCCGCCGGCGTCCGCGAGTTCGGACTGCGGACGGTGGATGCCGCGGCATCCACCGTCGCCGTCGTCAAGCCTCAGGTCTCGTTCTTCGAACGGTTCGGATCGGCCGGCTACGCCGCCCTCGAGGAGGTGATGGCGGCGGCCCGCGCCGCGGGTCTGCTCGTGATCGCCGACGCCAAGCGGGGCGACATCGGCACGACCATGGACGCCTACGCGGCCGCCTGGCTCACACCGGGTTCGGCGCTCGAGGCCGATGCGCTCACCGTCAGCCCGTACCTGGGGGTGGGTGCGCTGTCCACCACGTTCTCGTACGCGCTCGCGCACCAGAAGGGGGTGTTCGTGCTCGCCGCCACCAGCAATCCCGAGGCCTCGGCACTGCAGAGCGCCCTTCGTGGCACGCAGACCGTGGCCGCCACCGTGGCCGCCGAGGTCGTCGCCGCCGATGCGACCGGCGCCGGCGAGTGGGCATCGCTCGGTCTCGTCGTCGGCGCGACGGTGGATCTTGCCGCGCGCGGGCTCGGCGCGTTCGAGCGGCCGGTGCCGGTCCTCGCGCCGGGGTTCGGCGCGCAGGGCGCCGAGCCGGCCGACCTCCCGACCATCTTCGGCGATCTCGCCGAAGCGGTCATCGCGAGCGAGAGCCGCAGCATCCTCTCGGCCGGTCCGAAGGACCTCGCCGCACGCATCGCCGAGCGTGCAGACCTGTACCGTGGAGGATCCCATGGCTGATTCCCGCACTCCTCCCGAGGTCGACCGCGTCGCGGCATCCCGTCGCGCGGTCGCCGCCCGACGCGAGCGCGCCGCACTCAAGCACGATGTGGCGATGCGGGTCATCACGCCGCAGGAGCTGCTGCAGCGCGCGCTCGACGCTCCTGACGCACCCGCGGGCGCGATGCGGATCACGGAGTTCCTGACGGCGCTGCCGGCGATCGGCGAGGGCAAGCGCGACCGTGTGCTGGCCGAGCTGGAGATCGCGCCCGTCAAGCGGCTCGGGGGACTCGGCACGCGCCAGCGCGCAGCGCTCACGGCGTGGCTCGACGGCCGGTTCCCTCCCCTCCAGCCCCGCAGCGGCCGCAGCCGGCTCATCGTGCTGGCCGGCCCGACCGCCGTGGGCAAGGGCACCGTCGCCGCCTACATCAAGGACCATCACCCCGAGATCCTGCTGTCGGTGTCGGCGACCACGCGCGCACCGCGCCCGGGAGAGGTCGACGGCGAGCACTACTTCTTCGTGGACGATGACGGTTTCGACGCCCTCATCGCCGACGACGCCCTCCTCGAGCACGCGACGGTGCACAACGCGTTCCGCTACGGCACGCCGCGCGCGCCCATCGAGAAGGCGCTGGCGGAGGGGCGCACGGTGCTCCTGGAGATCGACCTGCAGGGTGCCCGCCAGGTGCGCGCTGCCGCTCCGGATGCCACGCTCGTGTTCCTGACGCCGCCGAGCTGGGACGAGCTGGTCAACCGTCTCGTCGGGCGCGGCACGGAAGGTCCGGAGGAGCGGGCGCGCCGCCTCAAGACGGCGAAGGTCGAGCTGGCCGCGCAAGGCGAGTTCGATTACCGCGTCGTCAACGACGACGTCGCCCGCGCCGCCGCCGAGATCGCCGCCCTCGCCCGCTGAGTCGGCGGGTTCATCCGTCCGCAGCCGCCGCCTCGACCACCCCGAAGCGGCGTGTCGGGACGGACGAACGGCATTCAGCAACGGCGAACATCGATGAGCTCGGCGCGGACGCGGCGCTGATAGAATGAACGGATGCCGCGGCATCCTGCGGCCACGAGTTCTCCCGCGTGGGCGTTCCCCGCGAGTTTTCCCCACCGCCATTCGATCCTGGAGGTTCATCATGGCCGGACGTGACAAGGGCATCATCGACCCGCCCATCGACGCGCTGCTCGACAAGGTCGACTCGAAGTACCAGCTGGTTATCTACGCGTCCAAGCGCGCACGCCAGATCAACGACTACTACTCCGACCTGCACGAGGGCAACCTCTTCGACAACGTCGGCCCGCTCGTCGATTCGAGCGTGGAGGACAAGCCCCTCACGATCGCGCTGCACGAGATCCACGAGGACAAGCTGCGCCTGCGCGCGGCGGAGTGATCCCCGCCTGACATCATGACGCCGTATGGCGTCGGCATGCCCGTGATCCTGACCGCGACGACGTCGTGTCGGAGATCACGGGCATGATTGTCGAGTACCCCATGTGTCTGGAGCCCCGATGAGCGCGTTGCGTCTGTTCACGTCCGAGTCCGTCACCGAGGGCCACCCGGACAAGATCTGCGACCAGATCTCCGACTCCGTCCTCGACGCCCTGCTGACGGTCGATCCCGGCAGTCGCGTCGCGGTGGAGACCCTCGTCACGACCGGCCTCGTCCATGTCGCAGGTGAGGTCCGCACCGACGGTTACGTCGACATCCCCGGCATCGTTCGCCGTGTCGTGAACCGCATCGGCTACACCTCCAGCGAGACCGGGTTCGACGGCGACTCGTGCGGCGTCACGGTCTCGATCGGTGAGCAGTCGGGAGACATCGCCGCCGGTGTCGACAACGCGATCGAGCACCGGGAGGGTGGCTCGGTCGACCCGATCGACGCGCTCGGCGCGGGAGACCAGGGCATCATGTTCGGCTACGCGACGAACGAGACGCCGCAGCTCATGCCGATGGCGATCTGGACGGCCCACCGTCTCGCCGAGCGGCTCACCGACGCCCGACGCTCCGGCGCGCTGGGGTTCCTCCGCCCCGACGGCAAGACCCAGGTCACGCTCGGCTACGACGGTCACGTGCCCCGCACCGTCGACACGGTCGTCCTCTCGACGCAGCACAACCCCGACATCTCTCTGGCCGCCCTGCGGGCCGCCGTTCAGGCCGAGGTCATCGACCCGATCCTGGCGACGACGGGCCTCGATGTCTCGAACGTGCGCTACGTCATCAACCCCGCGGGCCCGTTCGTGACGGGCGGGCCGAAGGGCGATGCCGGACTGACGGGACGCAAGATCATCATCGACACCTACGGCGGAGCCTCCCGACACGGCGGTGGCGCCTTCAGCGGAAAGGATCCCTCCAAGGTCGACCGCTCCGCCGCCTATGCCATGCGCTGGGTGGCGAAGAACGCGGTCGCCGCCGGCCTCGCCGACCGCCTCGAGGTGCAGGTCGCCTACGCGATCGGGCGCGCGGAACCGGTGGGTCTGTACGTCGAGACCTTCGGCACGGCGCACGTCTCCGACGAGAAGATCACGTCTGCCATCCGCGACGTCTTCGATCTGCGCCCGCAGGCGATCATCGACGACCTCGACCTGCTCCGGCCGATCTACGCCCAGACCGCCGCGTACGGCCATTTCGGCCGCGAACTGCCCGAGTTCACGTGGGAGCGCACCGACCGCGTCGAGGAGCTGCGCGCCGCCTCCGGCCTCTGAGCCGCGTCCGTGATCGTCGTCGCGCGCGTCCTCATCGACTCGCCCCTGCCGCAGCTGGACCGCCTCTTCGACTACGAGGTGCCGCCGGCGCTGGTGGCCGAGGCGGTGCCGGGCGTGCGTGTGCGTGTACCGCTGCGCACCGCCGGCCGCGTCGTGGACGGCTACCTCGTCGACGTGGTCACGGCGGAGGCGCCCGAGAGGCCGCTCTCGGAGGTCGACGCGATCGTCTCTCCGGTTCCCGTCCTCACGCCCGAGCTGTACGCGCTCGCACGGCGCGCCGCCGACCGCGCGGCGGGCTCGGCCAGCGACATCCTGCGGCTCGTCATCCCCAAGCGGATGGTGCGGGCCGAGAAAGCGTGGCTGGCGGCACAGGCACCGGCATCCGCCGACGAGATCGCCCCCTCAGCGACCCCCGTGTCGGGGGATGCCGAGGACTGGGCCGACACCGTGCTGGCGCCCTACCCGGGGTTGGCCGACGCGATCGCGGCGGGGGAGCGGCTGGCGATCGACGCTCCACCGCACCCCAGCGCATCACTGACCGTCGGAGCCTGGGCGGAACTGCTCGCCGCCATCGCCGTCCGTCAGCTGGCGGCCGGTCGCAGCACGGTGGTCGTGGTGCCCGACCACCGCGACGAGGAGCAGGTGCTCGCCGTGCTGGGCGTGTGGCTGTCCGACGATGCGGTGGTCCGCGACGATGCCCGCCGGTCAGGCCCGGAACGATATGCCGGGTATCTGCGTCTGCGCTCGTCCCGGGCGTGCATCGTCGTCGGCAACCGGTCGACCGTGTACGCACCGGCGCACGACACCGCCTGCGTGATCGTCTGGGACGACGGCGACCCGCTGCTCGCCGAGCCGCTCAGCCCCGGCGTCCACGCCCGCGACGCCGCCCTGATCCGTCAGGAGCTGGAAGGCTCGTCGCTGGTGTTCGCGGGTCACACCCGCACGACCGACATCGAGCGACTGGTGCAGCTGGGGTGGGTGCGGCAGCTGGCGGCGGCACGGCGCACGAGTCCGACGGTGGTGCTCTCGGCGACACGGGAGGGCGAGTCGCACGGAGCCCGCGTGCCCTCGAGCGCCTTCGCGGCCGCTCGAGACGGGCTGCGCGAGGGACCCGTGCTCGTGCAGGTGGCGCGGCCCGGGTACGCCCCGGTGCTCGTGTGCGCCGAGTGTCGCACGCCCGCGCGCTGCCGCCACTGCACGGGCCCGCTGCGCGCCCGCCGCCCCGGAGCGACACCGGACTGCGGGTGGTGCGGCAGATCGGACCCCACGTGGACATGCGTGCAGTGCGGCGCGGCGAAGCTCCGGATGGCATCGTCGGGCAGCGAGCGCACCGCCGACGAGCTCGGTCGAGCCTTCCCGAACACGCGGGTCATCGTCGCCGACGGTGCGCATCCCGTCACCGAGGTGGACGCGACACCCGCCCTGGTCATCGCGACGCGCGGCGCCGAACCTCACGCTCGCGGCGGCTACCGGGCCGTCATCCTTCTCGACGGCGATCGCATGCTGCTCGCCGAGCAGTTGCGCATCGGTGAATCGGCCCTGCGCTGGTGGTCGAACGCGGCGGCCCTCGCGGCACCCGGCGCACCCGTGCACCTGGTCGGCGTCGCGGGTCCCGTCGCACGCGCGCTCGCGACCTGGACGCAGGCCGCGTACGCCCGTGCCGAGCTGGCCGACCGTGGACCTCTCGCGATGCCGCCGGTGGTGCGTGTCGCCGCCGTCGAGGGCACACCCGCCGCCGTCGAGGCCGCGCTGACGGAGCTGCGGGTCGCGGTGCCCGCCCTGGGCGCGACCGCCGGCGCCGTCCTCGGCCCCGTGCCGCTTCCGGACGATCTGGTGCGCGCCCTGGTCCGTTTCGATTACGCGCACGGCAGGAACGTCGCCGACAGCCTCCGTGCCTCTGTCGTCGCCGAGGCCCTTCGCGGCCGACGGGCTGCTCGACGCAGCCCGGGCCGGAGCGGCTCGGGCAATCGCACTACACTGCGGGTGCGGCTCGACGTCCCCGAACTGGATCTCTGACCTCGCCCCGCCACCATCGCCTTCGTCATCCGAGGAACCCCATGCGCATCGTCTTCGCCGGCACGCCGGCGCCCGCCGTCCCGTCCCTGCGGGCGATCGCGGCATCCGCTCACGAGCTCGTCGGCGTCGTGACCCGATCCGACGCCGCTCTCGGCCGCAAGCGCGTGCTGACGCCGTCTCCGGTCGCCGAGGCCGCCGACACCCTCGGCGTTCCGGTCATCAAGGCCGATCGTCTGGATGCCGAGGCCACCGCAGCGATCGACGTACTCGCTCCGGATCTCGGCGTCATCGTCGCCTACGGCGGCCTCGTACGCGAACCCCTGCTGTCGCTGCCGCGACACGGCTGGATCAACCTGCACTTCTCGTTGCTGCCGCGCTGGCGCGGCGCCGCCCCCGTGCAGCACGCGCTGATCGCCGGCGAGCGCACCACGGGCGCGAGCGTCTTCCAGCTGGTCGCCGCGCTCGACGCCGGAGACGTGTTCGGCGACGTTCGTTACGACGTGCCGCGCGGCGCGACGGCGGGCGACGTTCTCGCGGATCTCGCGGATGTCGGCGCCGAGCTGCTGGTGCGCGTGACCGACGAGATCGCGGCGGGGACGGCCCGGGCGGTGCCGCAGGTCGGCACGCCCACGCTCGCCCCGAAGCTGTCGATCGCCGACGGGGCGCTCGACCTCACCGAGAACGCAGAGATCGTGCTCGACCGCTTCCGCGGGACCACTCCCGAGCCCGGAGCTCACGTGGGCTTCGCCGGCGGCCGCCTCAAGATCCTCGCCGCCCATCGCGGGCCCGACACCGACCTGCCGCCGGGGACGCTGAGCCTCTCGGGACGCGACGTGCTGCTGACCGCGGGGGAGGGCACGACCGTCGTGCTAAAGACCGTGCAGCCGTCCGGCAAGGGGGCGATGGCAGCGGGCGACTGGTGGCGCGGGCTGCGCATCGACGATCCCCGTGTCGATCTGCCCAGCGAGCGGGCGATGTCATGAGCGCGTCACCGCGCTGGGTCGCGTACGACGTGCTGCGGGCGGTGGACGAGACCGACGCCTACGCCAACCTGCTGCTGCCGCGAGCGCTCGCGCGGGCGGGACTGACCGGGACGGATGCCGGCTTGGCGACCGAGCTGACCTACGGGACCCTTCGCCGGCTCGGCACGTATGACGCGATCATCGCGGATGCCGCGCGGCGCCCCGTCGCCGACATCGATCCCGCCGTGCGCGACGCCTTGCGCCTGGGCGTCCATCAGCTCGTCGCGATGCGAACACCCGCGCACGCCGCTGTCAACGAAACCGTCCGGCAGGTCCGCAAGGCCGCCGGCGCACCGGCAGCTGGCTTCGCCAACGCCGTGCTGCGCCGCGTCAGTGAGCGGACGCCGCAGGAGTGGGACGAGCATCTCGCCGCCGCCGCGCGCTCCGACGACGAGCGACTCGCCGTTCGCTACGCCCACCCCGTCTGGGTGATCCGCGCGTTCCGCCGGGCGCTGGCCGCCGAGGGGCGGGGGGACGAGCTGGAAGCGCTGCTCGCGGCCGACAACGCCGCGCCCGTCGTCACGCTCGCCGCACTGCCGGGCCTCGCCGATCGCCCCGCCGACGCGACGCCGACGCCCTACTCGCCGCTCGGGTTCTTCTCCGGCGGCGGCGACCCGGGTGCCCTCGTCGCGGCATCCGGAGGCCGCGTCCGCGTGCAGGACGAGGGCTCGCAGCTGGCGGCACTCTCGCTCGCGCGCGTGCAGCCGGTCACGGCCGGCGAGCGCTGGCTGGATCTGTGCGCCGCCCCGGGCGGCAAGACGGCGGTCCTCGCCGCTGAAGCTCTCGCCCACGGCGCCACGTTGGAGGCCAACGAGCTCTCCCCGGCGCGGGCGGGCCTGGTGCGCGACTCGGTCGCCGCGGTCCCGCTGCCGGTGCCCGTCTCGGAGGAGGACGGCCGCACGCGCGCCGCACACGGGCGCTACGACCGCATCCTGGTCGACGCACCGTGCACCGGTCTCGGAGCCCTCCGACGCCGTCCCGAAGCCCGCTGGCGCAAGCAGCCCGCCGACGCGCCACAGCTGGCCTCGCTGCAGTCAGAGCTTCTGTCGGCCGCGCTCGCGGCGTTGCGTCCCGGCGGCGTCGTCGCGTACGTCACCTGCTCGCCGCACCTGGCCGAGACGGCGGCGATCGTCGCCGATGCCCTGCGCACGCACGGCGATGGCGTCGAGGAGCTCGACGCGCGCGCGACCGTGGCTGCGATCTCCGAGCACCCGATCGACCTCGCCGCCCCGGCGGACGGATCGGGCCGCGCGCAGCTGTGGCCGCACCGCCACGGCACGGACGCCATGTCGATCTCGCTGCTGCGCCGCCGCTGAGCCCCGCCCCGGTGCTCAGTCCCAGCGCACGACGGGCGGCGTCACCGTGAGATCGACCAGTGCAGACCCCAGCGACGGCAGGAACAGGAACGAGCAGCCGGTGCGGCGCTGGCCGTTGACGTCGCAGTCCGCGGTGACCTCGACGCCGCCCAGATACGGCGTACGCACTTGACCCGGATCGCCGTACATCGCCTCGGGCTTCAGGTTCGCGAGCTTCGCCTGCGTCTCGGCGCGGAGGCTGCGGGTGATGGTCCCGTCGATGATCTTCGTGCCGTCGCTCAGGTTCTCCGGAATGTCGATGCCGCATCCTGCGGTGAGGTTCGTCGACGCGATGCACGTGTCGACCGCGCTGCGGACGGCGGTCTGGAACAGGCTCGTCCCGGCATCGCTGAGCTCGACGGTGGTGTCGAACCGCAGCGAGAAGTCGTTCGGGTCGGCCGCGATGAGGGTCGTCGTTCCCGACAGTGTGTAGTTGGGGTTGTCGATCTCGACCGTGACGGTCCCCGGGAACACGGTGATCGAGTCGCTGTCGACCGGCACGCCGTTGACCGTCGCGTTGAGGCCGCGGAAGCTGCCGCCGAGGTAGATGTCGACCGTGCCGTGCGCCAGCTTCCACGTGCCGTCATCCTCGTAGTCGACGACGTCGAACTGGCCGCTCACCGGCTTTCCGCCGATCGTGTAGTCGACGCGCACGGGGATCGAGTATCCCTTGTCGCCGCCCTTCGGCACCGACACGACGACGTTCTCGATCGCACCCTTCGCGGATGCGGCGGCGAGCGCGTCATCCGACAGGAGCGTGCCCTGACGCGGCTTCGAGTCGAGCATCGCGAGCGCCGCCTCGCTGTCGCCGGCGGCGAGCGCATTCAGGTAATCGGACACGACCCTCTCGGGGGCGGTGCTGGCCGTCGTCGCCGCGCGCACCGCGAACGCCACGCCCAGAGCGATGGCCAGCAGCACCACCATTCCGCCGGCGATGATGCCGATCAGCGCCCCGGTGGGAAGCTTCTTTCGCGGCGGTACCGGCGCCTGTCCGTCTGCGGGAAGCGGCTGCGGGGCGGGCTGCGGGACCGGAGCGCCGTACGGTACCGGGCCGCCGGCCTGCTGCGGAGGTGTGAACGCCGCGACGTACGGCCCTGCCGCCGCGTGCTCCGTGGGTGCCGGCGTGACGACGGTGGCCTCGGCAGCCGCCTCCGTCGCGCGCGGCACCCACTGGGCCGCCGCGGCATCCCACCGCAATGCGCCCGCGACCCATTCGCCACGCTGGGCGTCCCACATCGGCGCCTGACCGTCACCGTTCCCGCTCATCGTCCACCCTCTCGTCGGTCACCCCGCCGCGCACCCCTCGGCGCGAACCACCCCCGTGGTTCTCCAGAGACCCTACTGACGGCGGGCCGAACGCGCGGGCAGGGTGTGGATAATGGGGCCGTGGCACGAATCAACCCCAGCATCCTGGCCGCCGACTTCGTCAACATGCAGGCGGAGTTGGCGCGCATCGCGACCGCCGACTTCGTGCATGTGGACGTCATGGACAATCACTTCGTGCCGAACCTGACGTTCGGTCCGCAGATGGTCGAGCGCATCCAGGCGACGAGCCCCGTGCCGCTGGACGTCCACCTCATGATCTCGGATGCCGACCGGTGGGCGCCCGGGTACGCCGAGCTTGGCGCGGCATCCGTCACCTTCCATCTCGAAGCGGCGACCGACCCGGTGACTCTGGCCCGCAGGATCCGCGCGATCGGGTCGCGAGCCGGCGTCGCCGTCAAACCCGCGACACCGGTCGAAGGCCTGTACGACGTGCTCGACGAGTTCGACCAGATCCTCGTGATGACCGTCGAGCCGGGCTTCGGCGGCCAGTCCTTCATGGCCGATCAGATGCCCAAGCTCGCCCGTCTGCATGAGGAGGCCCGCCGGCGCGGTTCGCAGGTGTGGTTGCAGGTCGACGGCGGCATCTCCGAGTCGACGATCGCCCAGGCTGCCGAGGCCGGCGCCGATACCTTCGTCGCAGGATCCGCGGTCTTCGGCGCCGACGAGCCCGACCGGGCCATCGCCGCGCTGCGGAGCCTCGCCACCGAGCATCACCGCCACTGAGCGCCGCCGCCCGCGGCTGGCGGCGCGCGGGCGCGCCGAGGACCGGTAGCCTGAGAGGGTGAAGACGTTCGACGCCCTGTTCGCGGAGCTGACGACGACCGCCGAGACCCGTCCCGAAGGCTCCGGCACGGTCGCGCAGCTCGATCGCGGCGTGCACGCCATCGGCAAGAAGATCGTCGAAGAGGCCGCGGAAGTCTGGATGGCCGCGGAGTACCAGTCCGACGACGAGACCGCCGAAGAGATCTCGCAGCTGCTGTACCACCTTCAGGTGCTGATGCTCGCCAAGGGCCTCACGCTGCAGGACGTCTACCGACATCTCTGAGCGCGCTCCCGCCCCCGCTCCTCCCGACACCGAAAGCTCTTCACCCATGCTGCGCATCGCTGTGCCGAACAAGGGGTCGCTCGCCGACACCGCCGCCGAGATGCTCGCGGAAGCCGGATACACCGGACGCCGCGACCCCAAGGACCTCCACGTCATCGACCCCGTCAACGAGGTCGAGTTCTTCTACCTGCGCCCGAAGGACATCGCGACCTATGTCGGTTCCGGCGCACTGGACGTCGGCATCACCGGCCGCGACCTGCTGCTGGACGCACGGATGCCGGGTGCCCGCGAGATCGAGAAGCTGGGCTTCGGCGGCTCGACCTTCCGTTTCGCCGGCCCTCCCGGGCGCTTCACGCAGGTGAGCGACCTCGAGGGTCTGCGGGTCGCGACGGCGTACCCGGGGCTGGTCGACGGCTTCCTCGACGAGCAGGGAGTCGCGGTCGACCTGGTGCCGTTGGACGGCGCGGTCGAGTCGGCGGTGCAGCTGGGCGTCGCCGATGCCGTCGCCGACGTAGTCTCGACGGGAACGACGCTGCGCCAAGCCGGGTTGGAGATCTTCGGCCCCGTGCTGCTGGAGTCGGAGGCCGTGCTGATCGGAGCCCCGTCCGAGGCCGAGGGCACCGAGACGCTCCTGCGGCGCCTGCGGGGCGTGATGGTGGCCCGACGCTACGTCCTGATCGACTACGACCTCCCGGCGTCGCTGGTCGACGAGGCGGTCGCGATCGCTCCCGGTATCGAGTCGCCCACGATTTCGCCGCTTCGCGATCCCGAATGGGTCGCCGTGCGGGTGATGAGCCCCCGCAAGACGGTCAACCAGGTGATGGACGCGCTGTACGCGATCGGCGCGCGCGCGATCCTGGTGACCGCGATCCACAACGCGAGGCTCTGACATGTCGCTCGCACGACGGGTCATCCCCTGTCTGGACGTGGCCGCCGGCCGCGTCGTCAAGGGCGTGAACTTCGAGAACCTGCGCGACATGGGCGATCCGGTGGAGCTGGCCGCCCTGTACTTCGCTCAGGGTGCCGACGAGCTGACCTTCCTCGACGTGACCGCGACGGTGGACGACCGATCGACGACCTACGACGTCGTGCGCCGCACCGCCGAGGAGGTCTTCATCCCCTTGACCGTCGGCGGCGGCGTGCGCAGCGCCGACGACGTGGCCCGCCTGCTCGCGGTCGGCGCCGACAAGGTCGGCGTCAACTCCGCCGCCATCGCACGCCCCGAGCTGCTCGGCGAGATCGCCGATCGCTTCGGTGCGCAGGTGCTGGTGCTGTCGCTCGACGTGAAACGCGCGCCGGGCACCCGCTCCGGTTTCGTCGTCACGACCCACGGCGGTCGGACCGCGACCAGCCTCGACGCGCTCGAGTGGGCACGAGAGGCGATCGACCGGGGAGCGGGGGAGCTGCTGGTCAACTCGATCGACGCCGACGGCACCAAGGACGGGTTCGACCTCGAGCTCGTCGGCCTCATGCGCGAGCTGTCCTCCGTGCCCGTCATCGCCTCCGGCGGTGCCGGGACTGTCGACCACTTCGCCCCGGCCGTGCACGCGGGCGCCGACGCGGTCCTCGCGGCATCCGTCTTCCACTCCGGGCAGCTGACCATCGGCGACGTCAAGGACGCGCTGACGGCGGACGGGATCGAGGTGCGCCGATGAGCGCCGTCGACGACGCTCGCATCGACCGCGTCCGCTTCAACGCGGACGGGCTCGTCCCAGCGATCATCCAGCAGCACGACACGGGCGACGTGCTCATGCTGGGCTGGATGGACGCCGAAGCCCTCCGCCGCACGCTCACCGAGGGACGGGTGACGTTCTGGTCGCGCTCCCGCCAGGAGTACTGGCGCAAGGGCGACACGTCGGGTCACGCGCAGTACGTGCGCGGCGCCCGGCTGGACTGCGACGGCGACACCCTGCTGATCGCCGTCGAGCAGATCGGTGCCGCCTGCCACACCGGCGATCACACCTGCTTCGACGCCGACGACCTCTCTCCCGTCGTCGCCTTCGCACCGCTCGATCACGGCGGCGACCCGTCGTGACGGCACGCGCACGCAGTTACGCGGTCCTCTCGATCATCGCCGGCGGCGCCCTCGCGATCATCTCGTCGACCCAGACGTGGCTGGACGTCGCCTTGGATGCCGGTGCCACCGCATCCCTGACCGTCGCCGGCGCGAAGGGGTTCACCCTGCTCGCTCCGCTCAGCCTGGCGGCGCTCGCGCTGGGCCTCGCCCTCACGGTGGTCGGACGCGTGCTGCGTTACGCGTTCGGGGCGGTTGCGGTCATCATCGGCGGCACGCTGCTGATCGGTGCGGGACGCATCGCGATCGAACACCCCGTGGATGCCGTCTCGGCCGCGGTGACGACGGCCACCGGCCTGTCGGGAACGGACGCGATCGACGGGCTGGTCGCCTCGATCACGTCGACGCCCTGGCCGTGGCTCACGGTGGTCGCGGGCGCACTGGTCGCCGTGGGCGGCGTCCTGACGCTCGCCACGTCGCACCGCTGGCGCGGCAGTGGACGCCGGTATCGCACCGACAACCCGAGCCCGTCGGCGGCGGGATCGGCCACGGGTGCGGCCGCGTCGCGCCCGCACGACGCGATCGACTCCTGGGACGACCTGTCGCACGGCGACGATCCCACCGCCCGCTAGACTGGCGGGGAACCCCCGAATGAGACCGAGGAGCACCATGAGCAACAGCATCGACGACCCCGGCCACGGACACTCGCCCGCCGCCTGGACGGCTGTGGTCATCATGCTGCTGGCCGTCACGCTCGGCACGGTCTTCTACTGGTTCGACATGCCGGCGCTCGTCTGGGCCTCCGCCGGGCTGCTCGTCGTGGGCGCGCTCGTCGGCTGGGGCATGGCGAAGGCCGGCTACGGCGCCAAGGGTCCGAAGTACGCCCCGAAGCAGCACTGACATGCTCGATGGCCTGACGGCCGGCGCGGTGGAGGATGCCCGGTCGCGGGAGGACGCACGTCCGCTCCGCGACGTCGAGCGCGACGCTCTCGCGCAGCCGCCCGCTCTCGATGCCCGCGCCGCTCTCGCACCCGCCGAGCGCGTGAAGATCATCGCGGAGGTCAAACGCGCCAGTCCCTCACGCGGCGACCTCGCGGCGATCCCCGACCCGGCCCTGCAGGCGTCGCTGTACGAGAAGGGCGGCGCCTCGGCGATCTCGGTGCTCACCGAGCAGCGGAAGTTCAAGGGTTCCCTTGCCGACCTCGAGGCCGTCAAGCAGCGAGTCGCGCTGCCGGTGCTGCGCAAAGACTTCATCGCGACGCCCTACCAGGTTCTGGAGGCGCGGGCTTCCGGGGCCGACCTGGTGCTGCTGATCGTCGCCGCGCTCGAACAGCCCCTGCTGCGGCAGCTGCACGAGCTGGTCCTGCAGCTGGGCATGACGCCTCTCGTCGAGACGCACTCACGCGAGGAGCTGGACCGCGCCGGCGACCTCGGCGCCACGCTCATCGGCGTCAACGCCCGCAACCTCTCCACGTTCGAGCTGGACCGCGACCTGTTCGGCTCGCTCGCGGAGCATTTCCCCGCGGACGCGATCAAGATCGCCGAGTCGGCGGTGCTTGCGCCCGCCGACGTCGCGCACTATCGGGCCGACGGCGCCGATGTCGTGCTCGTCGGCGAAGCGCTCGTCACCAACGACCCCGTGACCACCCTGCACGCTTTCCTGGAGGCCGGATCATGAGCCTGCGCGACCAGCACGGACCCTTCTTCGGCGACTTCGGGGGGCGGTACATGCCCGAGTCGCTCATCGCCGCCATCGACGAGCTGACGGCAGAGTACGAGGCGGCCAAGGCCGACCCTGCCTTCGCCGCCGAATTCGAAAGCCTGCTGCACTCCTATGCGGGCCGGCCGTCGGCTCTCACCGAAGTGCCCCGCTTCGCCGAGCATGCCGGAGGCGCGCGCATCTTCTTGAAGCGCGAGGATCTGAACCACACCGGCTCGCACAAGATCAACAACGTCATCGGTCAGGCGCTGCTGACGAAGCGACTCGGCAAGAAGCGCGTGATCGCCGAGACCGGCGCCGGTCAGCACGGCGTCGCAACCGCGACCGCAGCGGCCCTGTTCGGTTTCGAATGCACCGTCTACATGGGCGAGGTGGACACCGAGCGCCAAGCGCTCAACGTCGCCCGCATGCGGCTGCTGGGCGCGGAGGTCGTGCCCGTCACGACGGGATCGCGCACCCTGAAGGACGCGATCAACGAGGCGTACCGCGACTGGGTCGCGTCCGTCGAGACGACGAACTACATCTTCGGCACGGCCGCAGGCCCGCACCCCTTCCCGGCGATGGTGCGCGACTTCCAGAAGATCATCTCCGAGGAAGCCCGCGCGCAGCTGCTCGCCGAGACGGGACGCCTGCCCGACGCGGTCGTCGCCTGCGTCGGCGGCGGCTCGAACGCGATCGGCATGTTCGACGCGTTCCTCGACGACGAGACGGTCAAGCTCTACGGCGTCGAGGCGGCCGGCGACGGTGTCGACACGCCCAAGCACGCGGCGTCCATCGAGCGCGGGCGCCCCGGCATCCTCCACGGGGCCAAGACGTTCGTCCTGCAGGACGAGGACGGCCAGACCGTCGAGTCCCACTCGATCTCCGCCGGACTGGACTATCCCGGTGTCGGTCCCGAGCACGCCTGGCTCGCCGACATCGGCCGCGCCCAGTACATTCCGGCGACGGATGCCGAGGCGATGGACGCGCTGCGCCTGCTGTCGCAGACGGAGGGCATCATCCCGGCGATCGAGTCCGCACACGCGCTGGCCGGCGCCCTGCGGTTGGGCCGCGAGCTCGGACCCGACGCCCTCATCGCCGTCAGCCTGTCGGGACGCGGCGACAAGGACATGGACACGGCTGCGCGCTGGTTCGGCCTCTACGACGAGGGGGCAACGTCATGACCTCTCGCGTGGCCGCCGCCATCGATGCGGCGAAGGCGGAGGGGCGCGGCGCGTTCGTCGGCTACCTGCCGCTCGGCTATCCCGACCTGCAGACGAGCATCGATGCGGCCGTGGCGCTGGCGGAGAACGGCGCCGACATCCTCGAGCTCGGCCCGCCCTACTCCGACCCCGTCATGGACGGCCTCGTGATCCAGGAGGCCACGCAGGCCGCGCTCGCGGCAGGTTTCCGGCTTCGCGACACCTTCACCGCCGTGCGTGCGATCGCCGACCGGGTGGATGTTCCCATCCTCGTCATGACGTACTGGAACCCCGTGCTGCAGTACGGCGTGGACCGGTTCGCCGACGATCTCGTCGCCGCGGGCGGTGCGGGACTCATCACTCCCGACATCACACCCGACGCCGCCCCGGACTGGATCGCCGCCTCCGAGCGCACCGGGCTCGATCGGGTCTTCCTGGCGGCGCCGACCTCTACCGACGAGCGTCTGCGGATGATCGCCGCGGCGTCGACCGGCTTCGTCTATACGGTGTCGACGATGGGTATCACGGGCGAACGCGCCGAGCTGGATGCCGCGGCGCGCACGCTCGTGGCGCGACTGCGCACCTTCGGTGTCGACCACGCCTGCGTCGGCATCGGCATCTCCACGCCCGAGCAGGTCAGCGGCGTCCTGGAGTACGCGGACGGCGCGATCGTGGGAACGGCCCTCGTCCGGGCGCTGCGCGACGGGGGCGTGGAGGCCCTCGCCGCAGAGACCCGCGCCCTGACGGCGGGCGCCGGGCGCTGACGCCTCCGCGGCGACACGTGACGGCGCCGGCGGCGAAGTAGACTGCCCCTCGTGCTTTCCTCCGCCTCCGTCGTCGCCAGCATCCCGAGCCCGCCGATCAGTTCCTTCCAAATCGGCCCGCTGACGATCCACTTCTACGCCCTGTGCATCCTCGCGGGCATCGTCGTCGCGGCTTTCATGACCAACCACCGTCTCACCAAGCGTGGCGCGGAATCGTGGGTCGTCATCGACATCTGCCTGCTCGCCGTGCCCCTGGCGATCATCGGCGCACGCGCCTTCCACGTCGTGACCCACTGGGGGTTCTACTTCGAGCAGGGACGCGAGTGGTGGAACCCGTTCGTGCGCGATGCGATCTGGAACGTGTGGGACGGCGGCATCGCGATCTTCGGCGCGCTCATCGGCGGCGCGATCGGCGCGTGGCTCGGCTGCAAGTGGACCGGCATCCGGTTCTGGACCTTCGCCGATGCGCTCGCTCCGGGCCTGCTGCTCGCGCAGGCGCTGGGCCGCTTCGGAAACTGGTTCAACCAGGAGCTGTACGGGCTTCCCACCGATCTGCCCTGGGGCCTGCAGATCGACTACCCGAACCCGGCCTGGCCGGTCGGCCTGCCTGCCGGAACGCTCTTCCACCCCACTTTCCTTTACGAGGTGATCTGGAACACGATGGGCGTGATCGTGCTGCTGTGGGCCGGTCACCGCTTCCGCCTGCAGTGGGGTCGCCTGTTCGCGTTCTACCTCGTCTGGTACAGCGCCGGTCGCATCGTGTGGGAGAGCATCCGCATCGACCCGAGCGAAGTGTTCTTCGGTCTGCGCACCAACGTCTGGGCGGCGATCTTCGGCGTGCTGGTGGGAATCGTCATCTTCGCCGTGCAGACCCGCCGCCACCCGGGCTTCGAGCCGTCGCCGTACATGCGCGGTCGTGAGCGGGGCGGGGCTGTACAATCGCAGAACACCGATGAATTCGTGGACGTCAGCGCACCCCCGACAGCCGAATCCATCGCGGACGCAGCCACAAGCACTGTCACGTCGAAGTAGCACCGCGCCGATGCGCACGATGCTTCGACTTCTCCTCCGCTGAATACACCTCCGCTGAATGCCCAGGGCCGACGTCGTCCCCGATCAGTTTGACCATGAGGACGGTTGCCATGGCTTCGAGCCCCCGTCGTGAAGAGACCCACGAACAGCCCCGGATGCGCCCCGCATCGGGATTTCCCGCCAAGCAGGGTATGTACAACCCGGCCTTCGAGAAGGACGCCTGTGGTCTGGCGATGGTGGCCACGCTCCGTGGCGAGCCGGGCCACGACATCGTCGAGCTCGCGCTGACGGCGCTGCGCAACCTCGAGCACCGCGGGGCCATCGGCTCCGACGCCGGTACCGGTGATGGCGCCGGCATCCTGACGCAGATGCCCGACGCGTTCCTGCGCGCCGTGGTGGACTTCGAGCTGCCCCCGGTCGGGCAGTACGCCGCCGGCATGGCGTTCCTTCCGCTCGACGAGGCCACACGCGCCGAGACGAAGGCGGGTGTGGAGGCCGTCGCCGCCGCGGAAGGTCTCACGGTTCTCGGCTGGCGCGAGGTGCCGACCGAGCAGGAGCACCTCGGCAAGCTCGCCTTCGAGGCGCGACCCCACTTCGAGCAGCTGTTCGTGTCACGCCCCGCCGTCGGCGACGCTCCCGCCCTGAGCGGGATCGACCTCGACCGCCGCGTCTATCGGCTGCGCAAGCGCGCCCGCCGCGAGCACGACGCCTACTTCGTGTCGCTGAGCTCCCGCACCCTCGGGTACAAGGGCATGGTCACGACGCTCCAGCTCGAGCCGTTCTATCCCGATCTGCAGGACGAGCGCTTCCAGAGCGAGCTCGCCGTCGTGCACTCCCGCTACTCGACCAACACGTTCCCGTCGTGGCCGCTCGCCCAGCCGCTGCGGATGCTCGCGCACAACGGCGAGATCAACACGGTCGGCGCCAACCGCAACTGGATGCGCGCCCGCCAGTCCCAGCTCGAGTCCGAGCTGATCGGCGACATCCGCCCGCTGCTGCCGATCTGCACGGAAGGCGCAAGCGACTCGGCATCCTTCGACGAGGTGCTCGAGCTGCTGACGCTGACGGGTCGCAGCCTGCCGCACGCGGTGATGATGATGGTGCCGGAAGCCTACGAGAAGCAGGCCGACATCGCGCCGGACCTTCGCGCGTTCTACGAGTACCACTCGATGCAGATGGAGCCCTGGGACGGCCCCGCCGCCCTCATCTTCACCGACGGCACCCTCGTCGGCGCGACGCTGGACCGCAACGGTCTGCGCCCGGGTCGCTGGACGGAGACCACCGACGGACTCGTCGTCATCGGCAGCGAGACCGGTGTGCTGGACTTCGCACCGGAGCGCATCAAGCGCCGGGGGCGTCTGCGCCCCGGACGCATGTTCGTGGTCGACACCGCCCAGCGTCGCATCATCGAGGACGACGAGGTCAAGGCTGAGCTGGCCGCACTGCAGCCGTGGCAGGAATGGCTGGATGCCGGTCGCGTGCGCCTGAAGGAGCTGCCCGAGCGCGAGCACATCGTGCACCCGATCGCCTCGATCACCCGCCGTCAGCGCACCTTCGGATACACCGAGGAGGAGGTGCGCATCCTTCTCACGCCCATGGGTCAGACCGGCGCCGAGCCGCTCGGCGCCATGGGATCGGACACGCCCATCGCGGTGCTCAGCGAGCGTCCGCGCCTGCTGTTCGACTACTTCGTGCAGCAGTTCGCGCAGGTGACCAACCCGCCGCTGGACTCGATCCGTGAAGAGGTCGTGACCTCGCTCGCCCTCGGGCTCGGCCCCGAGCGCAACCTCCTGGAGTGGGGCCCCGAGCACACGCGCACGATCACCCTCGACTTCCCGGTGATCGACAACGACGAACTGGCGAAGCTGCAGAACATCGACAAGGCACTGCCCGGGCGTCGCTCCGCGACCATCCGCGGCCTGTATCACCTGGAGCACGGCGAGGATGCCCTCGAGCGCCGCCTCGAGGAGATCTCCGCCGAGGTGGACGCCGCGATCGCCGACGGCGCCGAGTTCATCATCCTGAGCGACCGCGACTCCAACAAGGACCTGGTGCCGATTCCGTCGCTGCTCATGCTCTCGGCCGTTCACCACCACCTCATCCGCCAGGAGAACCGGATGAAGGTGGGCCTGGTGGTCGAGGCCGGTGATGTGCGCGAGGTGCACCACGTGGCCACGCTCATCGGCTACGGCGCTTCGGCCGTCAACCCGTACCTGGCGATGGAAACCGTCGAGTACCTCGTTCGGGCCGGGTTCATCACGGGGATCACCCCCGAGAAGGCCGTCAAGAACCTCATCTACGCGCTGGGCAAGGGCGTGCTGAAGATCATGTCGAAGATGGGCATCTCCACGGTGTCGTCGTATGCCGGGTCGCAGGTCTTCGAGGCCGTGGGCCTGTCGGAGGAGTTCGTCCGCAAGTACTTCACGGGTACCGAGACGAAACTCGGCGGCGTCGGGGTGCGCGAGATCGCGGTCGAGAACCAGGCCCGCCACGACTACGCGTATCCCGAGGACGGCGCCGCACGCGCACACGAGCGGCTGTGGACCGGCGGCGAGTATCAGTGGCGCCGCGACGGTGCACCGCACCTGTTCACGCCCGACACGGTCTTCCGCCTGCAGCACTCGACGCGCACGCGGCGCTACGACATCTTCCGGGAGTACACGAAGCTCGTCGACGACCAGGCGGCAGAGCTCAAGACCCTCCGCGGCATGTTCCGCCTGAAGACCGGCGTGCGTCCGCCGGTACCGATCGACGAGGTGGAGCCCGTCTCCTCGATCGTCAAGCGTTTCTCCACGGGTGCGATGAGCTACGGCTCGATCTCGAAGGAAGCGCACGAGACCCTCGCCATCGCGATGAACTCGATCGGGGCGAAGTCGAACACGGGTGAGGGCGGCGAGGATGTCGAGCGCCTTCTCGACCCGCAGCGTCGCAGCGCCATCAAGCAGGTCGCCTCGGGGCGTTTCGGTGTGACGAGCATGTACCTCACGCACGCCGACGACATCCAGATCAAGCTCGCCCAGGGGGCGAAGCCGGGCGAAGGGGGCCAGCTGCCTCCCGGAAAGGTCTACCCGTGGATCGCGCGGACGCGCGGCGGCACCCCCGGCGTCGGCCTCATCTCGCCCCCGCCGCACCACGACATCTACTCGATCGAAGACCTCAAGCAGCTGATCTTCGACGTCAAGCGTGCGAACCCGAAGGCGCGCGTTCACGTCAAGCTCGTGAGCCAGTCGGGCATCGGGGCCGTCGCCGCGGGAACCGCGAAGGCTCTCGCCGACGTCATCCTCGTCTCGGGACACGACGGCGGCACGGGTGCGAGCCCGCTGAACTCGCTGAAGCACGCCGGCACGCCGTGGGAGCTGGGTCTGGCCGAGACGCAGCAGACGCTCATGCTCAACGACATGCGCGACCGTGTCGTCGTTCAGGCCGACGGTCAGCTCAAGACCGGCCGCGACGTCGTCATCGCCGCGCTGCTGGGCGCCGAGGAGTTCGGCTTCGCCACCACCGCGCTCGTGGTCGAGGGCTGCATCATGATGCGCGTCTGCCACCTCGACACCTGCCCGGTCGGTGTGGCGACGCAAAACCCGGTGCTGCGCAGCCGCTTCACCGGCAAGCCGGAGTTCGTCGTCAACTTCATGGAGTTCCTCGCCCAGGAAGTGCGCGAGTACCTCGCCGAGCTGGGCTTCCGCTCGATCGAAGAGGCGGTCGGCCACTCCGAGATGCTCGACATGAACGGCGCGATCGACCACTGGAAGGCCAGCGGACTCGATCTGACGCCGATCCTGGAGGGCCCGGCGTTCGCCCAGGACGTGCCGCGTCGCCACCTGCGCAACCAGGAGCACGAGCTGGACCACCACTTCGATGTACCGCTGATCGAGCGCGCTCAGGACGTCATCGCCCACGGCGGGCACTTCTCCATCGACCTGCCGATCCGCAACACCGAACGTGCCGTGGGCACGATGCTCGGCAACCGGGTCACCCTCGCTCACGGCGAGCACGGCCTGCCGGCGGGCACCATCGAGATCAATCTCACCGGCTCGGCCGGTCAGTCCTTCGGCGCCTTCCTGCCGTCGGGCATCACCCTGCGACTCGAGGGCGACTCGAACGACTACGTCGGCAAGGGACTGTCGGGAGGCGAGATCATCGTCCGCCCGCCCCGCGGCGCGACCTTCGATGCGGCGCAGAACGTCATCGCGGGCAACGTGATCGGCTACGGCGCCACGCAGGGCACACTGTTCCTGCGCGGAGTGGTGGGGGAGCGCTTCCTCGTGCGCAACTCGGGGGCGACCGCCGTCGTCGAGGGTGTCGGCGACCACGCGCTCGAGTACATGACCGGCGGCCTGGCCGTCATCCTCGGACCGACCGGGCGCAACCTCGGAGCCGGCATGTCGGGCGGCACCGCGTACATCTACAAGCTCGACCGCGCTCTCGTGAACCGCGAGGCGCTCGCCAGCGGCGAACTCGAGCTGCTGGAGATGGGTTCGGGTGACGTCGAGATCCTGCGCGATCTCCTTCAACGGCACGTGACCGAGACCGACTCGGTGCTCGCAGCCGCTCTCTTGGACGATCTCGAGGCCGAGGCCGCGAACTTCGTCCGTGTCCTGCCGCGCGACTACGCCGCGGTACTGCAGACCCGCCAGGAGGCGGCCGCCGAGGGGCTCGACCCCGACAGCGACGTCGTCTGGACCCGCATCCTGGAGGTGACCGGTGGCTGACCCGAAGGGCTTCCTGAAGACCACCGAGCGCGAGCTCCCGGCGCGCCGGCCGGTTCCCGTGCGCATCATGGACTGGAAAGAGGTCTACGAGCCGGGCGACACCGCCGTCCTGCGTCGTCAGGCCGGCCGCTGCATGGACTGCGGCATCCCGTTCTGCCACAAGGGCTGCCCGCTGGGCAACCTGATCCCGGAGTGGAACGACCTCACCTGGCGCGGCGAAGGTCGCGCGGCGATCGAGCGCCTGCACGCCACGAACAACTTCCCGGAGTTCACGGGACGGCTCTGCCCCGCTCCGTGCGAGAGCTCGTGCGTGCTGGGCATCAACCAGCCGGCGGTGACGATCAAGCAGATCGAGGTCTCGACGATCGACGAGGCCTTCGCCAACGGCTGGGTGGAGCCCGAGCCGCCGGCGCGGCTGACCGGCAAGACCGTCGCGGTCGTCGGCTCCGGTCCGGCCGGACTCGCCGCAGCCCAGCAACTGACACGCGCGGGCCACACCGTCGCGGTGTACGAGCGCGACGACCGCATCGGAGGCCTGCTGCGCTACGGCATCCCCGACTTCAAGATGGAGAAGCGTCACCTCGAGTCGCGCCTGCGTCAGATGCAGGACGAGGGCACGCGGTTCCGCGCGGGCGTCGAGATCGGCAAGGACATCTCGTGGAGCGATCTGCGCGCCCGCTACGACGCGGTCGTCATCGCGACCGGCGCCACCCTGCCCCGAGAGCTCGCCATCCCCGGACGTGACCTCGCCGGTGTGCACTTCGCGATGGAGTACCTCATCGAGTCGAACAAGGCCGTCGCCGGCGACCAGGTGCCGCAGCAGATCCACGCCGAGGGCAAGCACGTCATCGTCATCGGCGGGGGTGACACCGGTGCGGACTGCATCGGGACCGCACACCGCCAGGGTGCGCTGAGCGTCACGAACCTCGCGATCGGCAAGCAGCCGCCGGCCAGCCGGCCCGATCACCAGCCGTGGCCGATGACACCGACCGTCTTCGAAGTCTCGTCGGCACACGAGGAGGGCGGGGAGCGCAGCTTCCTGGCCTCGACGGTGGAGTTCCTGGGCAACGAGGCGGGAGAGGTGCGCGCTCTCCGCGTTGCGGAGACGGAATACCTCCCCGACGGCCGCCGGGTTCCGCGCAGCGGCACCGAGCGCGAGATCCCCGCTGACCTCATCCTCATCGCGATGGGTTTTACCGGCCCCGAACGCACCGAACTCGAATCGCAGCTCGGTACCGTGTTCACGGGCCGCGGCAACGTCGAGCGCGGCGATGACTACCAGACGACCGCGCCCGGCGTGTTCGTCGCCGGAGACGCCGGGCGTGGCCAGTCCCTGATCGTCTGGGCGATCGCGGAGGGTCGCGCCGCGGCGGCGGCCGTCGACGAGTACCTCATGGGACGCACGAGCCTGCCGTCACCGGTGCGCCCGACCGACGTCGCGATCGGCCTTCAGCCCGCGTAGGCTGAAATCACCCCCGAACAACCCATAGAGACCGGAGAGTCTTCAGTGAGACGCGCGAAGATCGTCGCAACCCTGGGTCCGGCCACCGAATCGTATGAGATGATCCGCGCGATCATCGATGCGGGCGTGGACGTCACCCGAATGAACCTGAGCCACGGCTCCTACGCCGAGCACGAAGTCCGCTTCGCGAACGTGCGCAAGGCCGCTGACGACGCGGGCCGCGCCGTCGCCATTCTCGTCGACCTGCAGGGCCCAAAGATCCGCCTCGGCAAGTTCAGCGACGGACCCCACGATCTCGCTGTCGGCGACACGTTCCGCATCACCACGGAGGACGTCGTCGGCACGCGCGACCTCGTCGGCACCACCTTCAAGGGCCTCGCCGGCGACGTGAAGCCCGGTGACTTCCTCCTCATCGACGACGGCAAGGTGCGCGTCCAGGTGGAGAGCGTCGACGGCCCCGTCGTCACGACCAAGGTCATCGTGGCGGGCACCGTCTCCAACAACAAGGGCATCAACCTTCCGGGCGTCGCCGTCAGCGTCCCGGCTCTCTCCGAGAAGGACGAGTCGGACCTGCGCTGGGGTCTCCAGGCCGGCGCCGACCTCATCGCGCTGTCGTTCGTGCGCGACGCCGCCGACATCACCCGCGTGCACGAGATCATGGCGGAGGAGGGACGCAAAGTCCCCGTCATCGCCAAGATCGAGAAGCCGCAGGCCGTCGACAACCTCGAGGAGATCATCGATGCCTTCGACGGCATCATGGTCGCGCGCGGCGACCTCGCAGTCGAGCTGCCGCTGGAAGCCGTGCCGGTCGTCCAGAAGCGCGCCGTCGAGATGTGCCGCCGCATGGCCAAGCCCGTCATCGTCGCGACGCAGATGCTCGAGTCGATGACCCACGCTCCGGTGCCCACGCGCGCCGAGGCCTCGGACGTCGCCAACGCCGTCCTCGACGGCGCGGACGCCGTCATGCTCTCCGGCGAGACGAGCGTCGGCGACTACCCGGTCGTCACCGTGCAGACGATGGCCCGCATCGTCGAGTCGACCGAGGAGCACGGCCTGGAGCGGATCCGCCCCTTCAGCGCCAAGCCGCGCACACAGGGCGGCATCCTGACCCTCGCCGCGAACGAGGTCGCCGAGTTCATCGAGGCGAAGTACATCGCCATCTTCACGGAGTCCGGGGACACCGCCCGTCGCATGTCGCGGCTGCGCCCCGGCATCCCGATGATGGCCTTCGCCGTCGACCCGGCCATCCGTCGCCGCATGGCGCTCACGTGGGGCGTGCAGTCGACCCTCGTGGAGCACGTTGCGCACACCGACATGATGTTCATGCAGGTCGATGAGTTCTTCCTCGGCCAGGGCCTCGCCCAGGAAGGGGACAAGGTCGTCGTGATCTCGGGTTCCCCTCCCGGAATCATCGGCTCGACCAACGACATCCGGGTGCACCGGATCGGCGACGCCGTTCACGGCAAGGCGCCGATCTACCAGTCGGAGAAGTAGGTCGCAGAGACGCCAGAGGGCGGATGCCGGGATTGCCGGCATCCGCCCTCTGCGTATCGTGCCGGTGGTGGGAGTCGAACCCACACGTCCGAAGACAACCGAGTTTGCGCTTGGCTCGGCGCGATAGCGTAGAGCGCAGATGCCACTGCTCAAGGAGTACGGATGAGAATTGTTCACGTCGCAGTTGATAATTGGAGAAACTTCAAGAGCCTTGAGTTCGACCTCGGAGACAGGCTCTTTGTTGTGGGACCCAATGCATCGGGCAAGTCCAATCTCCTCGATATCTTCAGGTTCCTCGCGGATGTCGCAGGGCCAGGAGGCCTTGCGACGGCTGTTGAACGACGTGACGGCATTTCCAAGATCCGAAGCCTGTTCGCGCGTAACAACGCGGGCGGGCGCTTGGTGATGGACGTCCGCTTGAAGGACGATGACGTTGACTGGCGCTATCGTCTTGCGATCCGGGGTGAGAAGGGCGGGTTGAACCGTCCAATCGTGTACGAAGAGCTGGTCGAGAGGGATGGCGAGGTCCTACTCAGCAGGCCGGATCAGTCCGACAATCGCGATGCTGAGCGACTGACGCAAACACATCTCGAGCAAATAGCTCAGAATGAGAGCTTTCGGCCGCTCGCCGAGTTCTTCAGCAGGGCACAGTACTTCCATCTGGTTCCCCAGATCATACGAAACCCGGGGCGCCTATCCGTCGAGTCGGCAGATCCCTACGGCGGAGACTTCATCACCCGAATCAACTCGTTCTCTGCGAAGACGCGCGACGCTTGGCTCCGACGTATGACCATAGCGCTAAGTGCCGCGGTACCGGAGTTCGAGTCGCTCTCTCTTGAGATCGACTCCGCGGGACGACCGCACCTCGTTGCTGGCTACAGAAACTGGAGGAAACGCCCAGCCCGTCAGAGTGAAGTGGACTTTTCCGACGGGACATTACGTCTCGTTGGGCTGTTATGGACGTTGGTTAGCACCCCAGCCAATGCGGGGGTCCTGCTACTCGAGGAGCCTGAGCTTTCCTTGAATGCCGCCATAGTTCGTCTGATCCCCACAATGCTGGCTTCCGTCCAGCGCGATCGCGCCATGCAGGTCGTGATGTCGACGCATGCACCCGAGTTGCTCGACGATGAGGGCGTGCGCGCGAGCGAAGTTCTTGTACTTCGGGTGACCAACGACGGGACGTTTGCTGAGCCGCTCAGCAGCATTGCGGGAGTTGAGGGTGAGCTGAGTGCTGGCCTTCCCAAGTCAGAGATTGTCTCAAGCCTCATCTCGCCGACTGATCTCGACGAACTTCTTAACATCGGGCGCACACGACGGTGATCGTCAACATCGTTGTAGAAGGACGCTCCGATGAGGGGGCGGCTGGACGTTTGATCGAACACGCCGGTCACACCGTCGGCCGAATCATCGACAAACGCGGGAAGACGAACCTCGATCCAGACATCGCGAAATACAACATCGCCGCGCATCACGGCGCATGGGCAGTGTTCCGTGACACAGACAGCGCGTGCCCGGTTGAGCTAAGACAACGGCTGACAGCTGGTATCGAGACCTACGCCCCCAATTTCCGTCTGCGGCTCGCGCACTCGATGACTGAAGCTTGGCTGCTCGCGGACGTGAGTTCGTTCTCCAGCTTCTTCCATGTCTCTGCGGCAAGGATCACCCGCGACCCGGATGACCTTCCGCACGCGAAGCGGGAAGTACTGCGCTTATGCGCGAACTCGCGTTCGCGCGAAATCAGGCGATCAATGGTTGCCGAGGACGGTGACACCGGTCCCCTCTACGTCAACATGATCAATGAGTTCGCTCGAAGTCACTGGAACATCGATGAGGCGTCACAGCTGAGTCCAAGCCTCCGACGTGCATTGGCTTCACTCAGGACGATAGGACAGGCGCTCCCTACGAGCTGATCGGAACCACTTCATTCGTGCCGGTGGTGGGAGTCGAACCCACACGTCCGAAGACAACCGAGTTTGAGTCGGTCGCGTCTGCCATTCCGCCACACCGGCGCACGCGGACGTTCATCAGCGCACGTCCGGGATTGACCATACCGTAGGATTCAAAGGTGACTGAGCAGGAACCGAGCACGACTCCCACGGCATCCTCCCCGCGACGCGTCGTCGTCGCCGAGGACGAATCGCTGATCCGCCTCGACATCGTCGAGATTCTCCGCGACAACGGCTTCGACGTCGTGGGGGAGGCCGGTGACGGGGAGACCGCCGTGCAGCTGGCGACCGAGCTGCGCCCGGACCTCGTCATCATGGACGTGAAGATGCCCGTCCTCGACGGCATCAGCGCCGCCGAGAAGCTCAGCAAGAACCACATCGCCCCCGTCGTGCTGCTGACCGCGTTCAGCCAGAAGGAGCTCGTCGAGCGGGCCAGCGAGGCCGGCGCCCTGGCCTACGTGGTCAAGCCCTTCACCCCCAACGACCTGCTCCCGGCGATCGAGATCGCCCTCGCGCGGTACGAGCAGATCATCACCCTCGAGGCCGAGGTCGCCGACATGGTCGAGCGCTTCGAGACCCGTAAGCTCGTCGACCGCGCCAAGGGCCTGCTCAACGAGAAGATGGGCCTGAGCGAGCCCGAGGCGTTCCGCTGGATCCAGAAGGCCTCGATGGACCGCCGCCTGACGATGCAGGACGTCGCCAAGGCGATCATCGAGCAGCTCTCGCCAAAGAAGGGCTGACCCGCGCCTCGAGGCGCGGACGCGCCGGCTCAGGACGGCGTGCGCTCCCTGATCATGTTCGTGATGCGGATCGTCGAGCAGCGCCGCCCCTGATCGTCGGTCACGACGATCTCGTGGACCGTGAGGCTGCGGCCGAGATGCACAGGGGTGCAGACCCCGGTGACGACGCCGCTCGTGGCCGATCGCGTGTGGGTCGCGTTGATGTCGACGCCGACGGCGAGTCGACCGGGGCCGGCGTGGAGATTGGCCGCCATGGAGCCGAGAGACTCCCCGAGAACGACGTACGCGCCGCCGTGCAGCAGTCCGACAGGTTGGGTGTTGCCCTCGACCGGCATCGTCGCGACGGAGCGCTGGATGCTGAACTCCGTGAACTCGATGCCCATCTTCTCGGCGAGGGCTCCCATTCCGCGCTGACGCGCCCAATCCATGCCGTCGTCGACAGGGGAGTTCTCAGCGGTCATCGTCCACCTTCGGAAGTGATCGGGTCGGGAGTTCCAGTGTCCGTCCCCGCGTCTAGAGTTGCAGGGTGACGGACTCCGCAAAGCCTACTCTCCTCGTCGTAGACGGCCATTCGCTGGCGTACCGCGCCTTCTTCGCCCTTCCCGTGGACAACTTCACGACGCGCGACGGTCAGCACACGAACGGCATCTACGGCTTCCTGTCGATGTTCGTCAACCTCGTCAAAGCGGAGCAGCCGACGCATCTCGCCGTCGCCTTCGACACGTCCCGTCACTCCTTCCGCACCGAGGAGTACCCCGAGTACAAGGCGAACCGCTCCGAGTCGCCGGCGGAGTTCAAGGGCCAGATTCCTCTGCTGCAGGACTGCCTCGCCGCGATGAACGTGACGGTGCTCACCAAGGAGGGCATCGAGGCCGACGACATCCTCGCGACCCTCGCCACGCGCGGTGCGGCCGAGGGCTACGACGTCCTCGTCTGCTCCGGCGACCGTGACACCATCCAACTCGTCACCGACGATGTGACGCTGCTGTACCCGAGCGTGCAGGGCGTGTCGCAGCTCAAGCGCTACACGCCGGATGCCGTCGTCGAGAAGTACGGCCTGCCGCCGGCCAACTACCCCGACATCGCCGCGCTCGTGGGCGAGACCAGCGACAACCTGCCGGGGGTGCCGAAGGTGGGCGAGAAGACGGCCGTCAAGTGGCTCACGCAGTGGGGGAGCCTGGACGCTCTGCTCGAGAACGCCGACAAGATCACGGGTGTCGTGGGGGGCAACCTGCGCGACCACCTCGACGACGTGCGCCGCAACAGGAACCTGAACGCGCTGCTGCGCGATGTCGAGCTGGGTGTCGGACCGGCCGACCTTGCGGTGCAGCCGATCGACGCGCAGGCCGTTCGCGATATCTTTGCTCGACTGGAGTTCCGCACCCTTCTGCCGCGCGTTTTCGAGGCCGTCGGCGCCGACCTCGACGACGGCGCCGACCACGCGGCGAACACGATCGCAGCGCCCCAGCCCGTCGAGGCCGACGCGGCCGCGCTCGAGGCATGGGTCGCCGCCCGCACGGCGGCCGACGACGCCGAGGAGGTGGCGCTCACGCTCACGACGGAGGGCGGCCTTCCCGCACGACTGGGCCTCGCCACCGGCGATGAGGCCATCGAGACGACCTGGTCGACGGACGTTTCCGCGACTCTCGGGCCCTGGTTGAGCAGTGATGCGCCGAAGGTCATCGCCGATGCCAAGGCGCAGGTGAAGGCCCTCCGACGTGCCGGAGTGCGACTGCGGGGCCTGGTTTTCGACCCGATCCTCGCCGGGTGGCTGCTGCGCCCCAGCTTTCCCGACAAGGGGCTCGGTGACCTCGTCGACCGCTATCTCGACGAGAAGCTGCCCGAGGCCGATCCGACGCAGCTGGTACCCGAGACCGAAGGCGCCACCCCGGGTCAACTGTCGTGGTACGCACTGCGCGTCGCCGACGCCATGCGGGCACAGATGCCTGCGTCGGTCGCCCGTGTGATGACCGAGATCGAACTGCCCACTCTCGACACCCTGGCCGACATGGAGGTGGCCGGCGTCGCCGTCTCGCACGAGAAGCTCTCGGGGTTCTCTGCGGAGCTGGGCGCGCGCGCCGAGGCCGTTGCCCAGCTCGCCTACGCCGAGATCGGGCGGGAGGTGAACCTGGGCTCACCCAAGCAGCTGCAGGAAGTGCTGTTCGAGCAGCTCGAGCTGCCGAAGACACGCAAAACGAAGACGGGCTATTCCACCGACGCCGCGGTGCTCGCCGACCTGCAGGAGTCGAACCCGCACCCGTTCCTCGATCTGCTTCTGCAGCACCGCGAGGCGACGAAGCTCCGTCAGATCATCGAGTCGCTCGATGCATCGATCGGCAATGATCGCACCACCGCCGGCGACGGGCGCATCCACACCACGTACGTGCAGACGGGAAGCCAGACCGGGCGCCTGTCCAGCACCGACCCGAACCTGCAGAACATCCCGATCCGCACCGAGGAGTCTCGACGCATTCGTGCCGCGTTCGAAGTGGGCGAAGGCTATGAGACGCTCCTGACCGCGGACTACTCGCAGATCGAGATGCGGATCATGGCGCACTTGTCCGGTGACGAAGGTCTCATCGAGGCGTTCAACTCCGGCGAGGACCTCCACCGGTTCGTCGGTGCACGCGTGTTCGGCGTCGAACCGGCCGATGTGACCCCGGCCATGCGGACGAAGGTCAAGGCCATGAGCTACGGACTCGTCTACGGCCTCAGCGCCTTCGGCCTGTCGAAGCAGCTGCGCATCGAACAGTCCGAGGCGAAGCTCTTGATGACGGAGTACTTCGCCCGCTTCGGCGCGGTCCGCGACTACCTGCGCTCCTCCGTCGAACAGGCCCGCATCGACGGGTACACCGAGACGATCTTCGGTCGGCGTCGACCGTTTCCGGATCTGGCCAGCCCCAATCGGGTGCTGCGCGAGAACGCGGAGCGTGCGGCACTGAACGCACCGATCCAGGGCAGCGCGGCCGACATCATGAAGATCGCCCTCTTCCGCATCCACGACGAGTTCCGAGCCCAGGGTGTCGCTTCGCGGGTGCTGCTGCAGATCCACGACGAACTCGTCGTCGAGGTGGCCCCGGGGGAGTGGGACCTCGTCGAGCAGATCGTCCACGACCGCATGGGTGATGCCGCAGAGCTGTCCGTGCCCCTGGACGTACAGATCGGTCGCGGGGAGAACTGGGACGTCGCCGGCCACTGAGCTCGCCCGAGGAGGATCGCAGGCCGCGGGGGAGCACGGCTGAGATCGCGTGCCGTCCGCCCCGGCATCCGAGCCCACGCCAGTGCCGCGTCGGGATTAGGCTCGAAGAATGACTGACTCCCCACGTACCCCCACGCCGATCGACGCGATCGCCGAGGCATGGGTCGACACCTCTGCCGAGCTTTCTCCGGGACTGGCCACCTACATCGGGCGCTTCGAGCACAACGGCCGTCTCGATGACCTCTCACCCGCGGGCACAGCGGCGCGCGTCGACGCCACGCGTGCCACGCTGTCGGCCTTGCAGGCGGCCGAGCCGGTCGACGACGTGGACGTGGTCACCAAGGCCGACCTCGCCGGCGACCTCGAGCTCTCGCTCGCGCTGCACGAGGCCGGTGCGCACCTGCGCGACCTCAACGTGATCGCCTCGCCTGCGCAGGAGCTGCGCAACGTGTTCGACCTGATGCCCACCGACACGGTCGAGGACTGGTCGGTGATCGCTGCGCGACTGTCGGCCATCCCCGACGCGATCGGCGGGTACATCGAAACACTGCGCGAGGGCATCGCGACGGGCGTCGTTCCCGCCCGCCGTCAGGTCACGGAGGTCGTGGGGCAGATCGCCCGCTATACCGCCGACAACGGCTTCTTCGCGACGTTCGCGGCTGACGCGGCCCCGGCGGAGGGACAGCTCCCCGCCTCTCTCGCGAAGACCCTCTCCGGCCACGCGGGCGCCGCCCGCGTCGCGTACGACGAACTCGCGAACTTCCTGCGCACCGAGCTGGCGCCCGCGGCATCCGAGAACGATGCGGTCGGACGCGAGCTGTACGCGCTGCACTCGCGCGGCTTCCTCGGGGCCGTGATCGACCTCGACGAGACCTACGAGTGGGGTCTCGAGGAGCTCGCCCGCATGGTGGCGGAGCAGGAGTCGATCGCCAACGAGATTCTGCCGGGCGCGACCGTCGAAGAGGCCGTGGCGTTCCTCGAGAACGACGAGGCGCGCAAGCTGCGCGGCACGCGGGCCCTTCAGGAGTGGATGCAGGCCACGAGCGATCGTGCCGTCGAGGAGCTCGGCAAGACGCACTTCGACATCCCGGAGGAGATCCGTCGGCTCGAGTGCATGATCGCGCCGACCAACGAAGGCGGCATCTACTACACCGGACCGACCGACGACTTCTCGCGTCCCGGCCGGATGTGGTGGTCGGTGCCCGAGGGCGTCGACTCGTTCGACACGTGGCGCGAGCTCACCACGGTCTACCACGAGGGCGTTCCCGGCCACCACCTGCAGATCGCCCAGGCGGTCTACAACCGCGCGGAACTCAACTCGTGGCGGCGTCTGCTTGCCGGCTCCAGCGGACACGCGGAGGGCTGGGCCCTTTACGCCGAGCGCTTGATGGAGCAGCTCGGCTACCTCGACGACCCGGCCGACCGGCTCGGCATGCTGGACGGCCAGCGGATGCGGGCCGCCCGCGTCGTGCTCGACATCGGCGTGCACCTGGGCAAGCCTCGTCCCGACGGCGAGGGCATCTGGGACGCCGACTTCGCCCTTGAGTTCATGCGTCGAAACGTCAACATGTCGGACGAGTTCATCCAGTTCGAGGTCAACCGCTACCTCGGCTGGCCGGGGCAGGCACCGTCCTACAAGGTCGGCCAGCGCATCTGGGAACAGATCCGCGAAGAGACCGCCGATCGCGAGGGCGCCGACTTCGACATCAAGCGCTTCCACATGCGCGCGCTGCGTCTCGGTGGGGTCGGTCTCGACACGCTGCGCATGGCCCTCGCACAGGGCTGAGCACGACCACACCGCGCACGGAATGATCACGGCACAGGGAGGGTTCTCATTCGTATGAATGTAGAACTGGGACTGGACACCTTCGGCGACGTCACCGTGGGCGAGGACGGCGAGCGCCTGAGCGACGCTCAGACGATCCGCGACATCGTGGATCAGGCGGTGCTCGCCGACCAGGTGGGGCTCTCCTTCTTCGGGGTAGGGGAGCACCACCGCCACGAATTCGCGGTGTCCAGTCCGGAACTGGTGCTGGCTGCGGCGGCGGCCCGTACCGAGAAGATTCATCTCGGTACGGCCGTCACCGTGCTCTCCAGCGACGACCCGGTGCGTGTCTACGAGCGCTTCGCGACGCTGGACGCGGTGTCGTCGGGGCGTGCCGAGGTGATCCTCGGTCGGGGTTCCTTCATCGAGTCCTTCCCGCTGTTCGGCTACGACCTCGGCGACTACGAGGTGCTCTTCGAGGAGAAGCTCGACCTCTTCTCGCAGCTGCTCACCGAGAAGCCCGTGACCTGGCAGGGCACGACGCGGGCAGCACTGAACAACGCCGACGTCTTTCCGAAGACGGAGAACGGCATTCGCGCGTGGGTAGGAGTCGGTGGCTCGCCCGAGTCGGTCGTGCGCACGGCCCGCTACGGCTACGGACTCATGCTGGCCATCATCGGCGGCTCGGCCGATCGCTTCCGTCCCTACGTCGATCTCTACCACCGCTCACTCGCGTCGTTCGGGCACAGCGAGGCGATGCCCGTCGGCGTGCACTCACCCGGCCACATCGCGGACAGCGACGCTCAGGCGTGGGATGAGCTGTACCCGGCGATGGAGGCCAACCGCAACGCGATCGGCGCCGAGCGCGGGTGGCCGCCGTACAGCCGGCTGCAGTTCCAACATGACATCGGCCCGGAGGGCGCCGTCTACGCGGGATCGCCCGAGACCGTCGCACGCAAGATCGCCGCCACCATGAAGACCCTCGGGGCGACGCGCTTCGACCTCAAGTACGCCAACGGCACCCTCTCGCACGCGAAGCTCATGCGCTCGATCGAGCTGTACGGTACGAAGGTCGCCCCCCTCGTGTCGGAGATGCTCTCGGCATCCTGAGTAGCATTCAGCCATGACGGATGCCGCTGCCTTTCCCTCTGCGCCGACGCCGACAGGTATCGACGTGGGGGAGCGGCTGGACGCTCTCCCGTTCACCCGCCGGCACCTGCGGGTCTTGACCGGTTCGGGTCTCGGCTGGGCGCTGGACGCGATGGACGTCGGCCTCGTCTCCTTCGTGCTGACCGCGTTGATCGCACAGTGGTCGTTGACCGGCGAGCAGGCGTCGTGGATCGCGTCGGCCGGTTTCGTCGGCATGGCGGTGGGCGCGAGCCTGGGCGGTCTGCTGGCGGATCGTTTCGGCCGCCGCTCCGTGTTCGCCGTCACACTGCTCGTCTACGGTCTGGCAACCGGCGCAAGCGCTCTGGCCGGAGGACTCGCGGCTCTCATCGCCCTCCGCGTCATCGTCGGGCTCGGTCTGGGAGCCGAGCTGCCGGTGGCGAGCACGTACGTCAGCGAGGTCGCGCCGGCGCGCATGAGGGGCCGGCTCATCGTCATCCTCGAGGCGTTCTGGGCCCTGGGATGGACGGCGGCGGCGCTGATCGGCTTCTTCGTGATCCCGGCCTCCGCCGACGGATGGCGCTGGGCCTTCGCGCTGGGGGCGATCCCCGCGATCTACGCGCTCATCGTCCGCTGGTCGCTGCCGGAGTCGCCGCGATGGCTCGCGCGACGCGGACGCCACCGCGAGGCGGACGCGGTCACCCGCACGTTCGAGTCGTCGCCGGCGCTGCAGGGAACGCCTCGTCGCCATGCCCCGGTGGGCACCGCGGCCGGCGCACAGCTGGCGGACCGCGGCCTGCGCGCACTGTGGTCGGGCGAGTTCCGCGTGCGCACGGGGGCGCTGTGGATCGTCTGGTTCTGCGTCAACTTCTCGTATTACGGCGCGTTCATCTGGATGCCGACGATCCTCTTCGCGCAGGGGTACGGGCTGGTGAAATCGTTCGGCTTCACCCTGATCATCACGCTCGCACAGTTGCCGGGCTACGCCGTGGCGGCCTGGCTCATCGAGGCATGGGGGCGGCGCGTGACGTTGTCCGTCTTTCTGGCGGGATCCGCGGTCGCCGCGCTGTTCTTCGGCACCGCATCGACGGAAGGCGTGATCATCGCGGCCGGGATGGCGCTGTCGTTCTTCAACCTCGGTGCCTGGGGCGCACTGTACGCCGTCACGCCGGAGAACTACCCCACGTCGCTGCGTGCGACCGGGGCGGGTTGGGCCGCGGGTGTCGGGCGCATCGCGTCCATCGTCGCGCCGTTGAGCGTGCCACCGCTGCTCGCCACCGGCGGCGCGGCGCTGCTGTTCATCGTGTTCGCCGCCTTCTTCGTGCTGGCGGCAGCGGCGGCGTGGGCCCTCTCCGACCACCGCGGCGCGGCTCTCGACGACCGCTGAGGTCGCGGCATCCGCGGCATCCGCCCGCATCTGCCGCTTTCGCTGCGCCGCAGCGACCGAAGGGGACCGGTGAGCCCGCGGCAGAGCGCGGCGTAGGCTGATCGGATGGCAGAGGTGCGGTTCGTGGCGATCGGGGACTCGTTCACGGAGGGCGTCGGCGACGAGCGGCCCGACGGCAGCGTACGCGGGTGGGCCGATCTGACCGCGCAGGGTTGGGCGGACTCCCGGGGCGAATCCATCCAGTACGCGAACCTTGCGATCCGCGGCAAGCTCATCTGGCCGATCGTCGCGCAGCAGCTCGAACCGGCTCTCGCACTCACACCCACCCACCTGTCCTTCAACGGGGGCGGCAACGACATGCTGCGGCCGCGCACCTCGATCGGCCACATCGCCGACGCGTTCAGCCAGGTACTCCGGCGGTGCGACGAGGAGGGCGTCACACTCATCCTGCTGTCGGGCGCGAATCCGTCGGCGCAGTTGCCGATGAGCCGCCTCATCCAACGACGCGGCGATCTCATGTCGGATGCCGTGGTGCAGCGCATTGCCGAACGTCCCGACGTCGTCCGCGCGCTGAACTGGCCGGATGCCGAGTTGTCGAACCCGTCGTTCTGGTCTCAGGACCGCCTGCACATGAACAGCCGCGGTCACCATCGGGTCGCCGCCCGCGTTCTGGCGTCGCTAGGAGAGCGGGTGCCGGAAGGCTGGTGGTCGATGCCGGAGATCACCGACGTCGCGCGTCTCGCGCAACGCGAGTACATGCGCGAACACCTCGGTCCGTGGGTGCGTCGGCGTCTCACCGGCACCTCGTCGGGCGACGGTCGACAGCCGAAGTTCGGCGGGACGTGGATGCAGGTCGACCCGAGCTAGCCGTCCGCCCTCGCCTCTGTCAAGGGCATAGGCGAGCGTCGTGGGTTCCGCCACCATGAGGACGTCCCATCCCCGAACAAGGAGACGCACTCATGAGCATCGGAGCCGGAATCGCACTGTTCGTCATCGGAGCGATCCTCGTGTTCGCCGTCAACGTCGACGTCCCCTACGTGAACCTCGACATGATCGGGTACATCCTGATGGGCGCGGGCGTGCTCGTGTTCCTCATCGGCCTGATCTTGATGCTGCGACGTCGCTCCACGCAGCAGGTCACGCGGACCGTCGAGCCCGGTGTGGGCGAGCGGATCACCCAGACCGAGTCGCGCACTTCCGGCGACGGAACGGTCTGATTCCCGCGCGCCGGCCGCGCACGCCGATCACTCGGCGCGCGGTCGGCGCGGCGGGTCCATCCCCAGCAGGACCCGCGTCCTGCGCCGCTCGATCACGATGAATGTCCAGCCGAGCGCCCAGAGCGGAACCTGTGCGAGGAACGCCAACCGGAACGCATCGAGTCGGTAGGTCTCCGGCGTGCCGGCGCCCTGTAGGTCGAGGGCGATCCCGATCGCGAAGATCGCCACGAGCGCGGCGAGGAAGCCGCCGACATTCGTGATTCCCGTCGCGGTGCTCAGGCGGTGGGCGGGGTTGTGGGTGCGCGCATGGTCGAAAGCGATCATCGAGGCGGGTCCGCCCATCGCCAGCGCCACGGCAAGTCCATAGAGCAGCCACAGCGGGGCGGGCCCCGGCCACGCGATCACCACCGTCCACGCGACGAACTGGGTGCCCACCGCCGGGAGCACGAGTGCGCGCGAACGCAGATGGGGAATGCGCCGTGAGATGTCACCCATGATCGGACCGAGGGCCATGCCCACCACGACGTAGGTCGACAAGACGCCCGCGGCCTGCGCGAGCGTGAGTCCCTCGCCTGCGGTGAGGAACGGCGTTCCCCACAGCAGCACGAATGCCGTCCCGGCGAACGGCGTGGTGAAGTGCGACCAGAAGGCGAGGCGGGTGCCCGGGTGTGCCCACGCGGCGCGGATGCCGACGCCGGTGTCCATCGAAGAGCGCACAACACGGATCGCCCCGGTGTTCGTATCGACCGAGACGTCCGCTCTCATCGCCGGCGGACGGTTGCGGATGACGGCCCACACCAGGATGCCGAAGAGCACGCAGAGCCCGGCGATGCCGCCGAAGACGATCTCCCAGCTGGTCGCGTGGAGCATCGCGGCGAGCGGCGCAAGCGCGAGGAGCTGCCCGGCTTGGCCGACGAGCCCCGTGAGCTGGCTCATCAATGGTCCGCGCTGGGCAGGAAACCAGACGGCGACAAGGCGCAGAACTCCTGGGAAGATCGCCGCATCGCCGGCGCCGAGCAGCATGCGGGCGAAGATCGCGACGCCGACGCTGGGGGAGAACGCGAGCGTCAGCTGTCCGGCCGCCATCAGGAACATGCCGATGGTCATGATCGGACGGGCACCGTAGCGATCCAGCAGGAGGCCGATCGGAATCTGCATGCCGCCGTAGACCGCGAGCTGGACGACCGCGAACATCGACAGCGTCGCGGCATCCGCTCCGAAGCGCTGGGCGGTATCGACTCCCACGGCCGAGAGCGAGCTGCGATTGATCACCGCGAGCATGTAGGCCGCGACACCGACTCCCCAGATGATCCATGCCCGGTAGTCCGGTCCGGCTGACGCAGGGGAGGGGCGGGCCGTAGTCACCCCTCCACGCTACTCGTGCGTTCGCACGTATTCGGACCCGGATGCCGTGCGGCGAAGGAGCCCGTGATCGACCAGGTAACGCCGAAGCACGGCGACGTCGCCGTTCGGCGCGTACGCATCGAGCCGCTCGTTGACATCACGCTCGTTCATGACGGAATCGGGGGAGAAGGCGCGTTCGGATACGAACCGCAGCAGCGCGACGCGCTCAGCGGCCTGTGCGGGGTAACGATCGATCCGGCCGTCACGATCGAGGAAGCGCTCAGGACCGCGCGGGCGCGGCGGCGCGGCCAGCAGGGCGGTCAGCGGCGCCGCGTCGAAGCGGATCCGGTCGCCGTCCACGGAGACGACACCCAGCGCCTGCAATCGCTGTAGAGCGCGCGCACGCCGCCGCGCGGTGAGGGGAGCGGATGCCGTCTCGCCCAGAACCGCGCGCACATCGTCGTCGCGCAGTGCGGCGATGATCGCACGCCAGGCATCGGGGGAGTCGGTCACGCTTTCAGGGTAGCCGCGCGGAAGTCCCACGAGGTTGCGGTTTCTGAGTGCGGCGCAGCTGGGCGAGCAGTCCCGAGATCATCAGCCCAACGAGCTGGTTGACCGCGAAAAACAGTCCGATCAGGGTGATGGCGCCACAGATCCCCGCGAGGAGAATCAGGGGAGGGAGGAGGACACCAGCCAGCCATGACCCATTGTCCATGACGTCAGAATAGACCTTGTCCTATGCTCCGTACATGACCTCTGAGGCGAACTGGGAGTCCCCCCTCTTCCCGAAGAGATACCGAGGGCGTGTCGGAGTCTTCGCTCTCACGGTGATCCACTTCTTCGCCGGCGGCGCGGTGCTCTTCGTGGCGGCGCTCGCGCTCATCTTTGGCTCCGCGATGTCGTACGACGGGATACTGAGCTTGATCGGGTGGCCTATTCTGGCGCTCATCGTTGCGGTGGTATCAATCATCGCAGCCATGGTGCTCGGACTCCCGATCCGCCTCATACCGAGCCTCCGGTCGTGGTGGCGATCGCACGGCACAGTGACGCTCATCGGCGCGGTGCTCGGGTTTATGACGTGCGTCGTCGTGCTCGCCACAGCGCCGATCGTCCTCGTCCACGACGAGAGCGGCGACTACCTCGCGCGCAACCCCGATGAGTGGGCACTGCTCGCAGCGTGGTCCATCTTCTCGATCTCGGTCGCGCACTTCGTGTGGCCCACCCGCGGCGCACGCATTGCATGATCCTCATTTCTGACATAATGTGCATTATCGGCAAATGCCTGTACGGGCGCGACGCCGGTCGAGCGGCGCGTCTTGGATCGCACGACCGAGCTGTCAGCGCTAACCTGAGAACATCTCCACTCACAGGAGATTTTCAGAAAGGGCTTCGCCATGACTGCTGAACCTACCCTCGAGAAGACGGCGACCAACGGCATCCGGACCGCTCTCGGTCTCGGCGGCGCGCTGTCCGTCATCCTCGGCATCGTCATTCTCGTCTGGCCAGGAAAGACCGCGATGGTCGTGACCGCGATCATCGCGATCTACGCCATCGTCGCCGGACTCGTGTACGCGGGAATGGGAATCTTCGCAACCGGAAAGGGCGGGTGGTCGCGCGTCGGTCACGTGCTCCTCGGCGTGCTCTACGTCGTCGCCGGTATCGTCGCGTTCTCCAACCTCGGCCTGGCCGCACTCTCGCTGGCCGTCTTCCTCGGCATCCTCGTCGGCATCATGTGGGTCATCGAGGGCGTCGTGGCGCTCTCGACGCTCGATCTGGCGCCCTCCCGGGGATGGACGATCTTCTACGCGATCATCTCGATCATCGCCGGTGTCACGCTGCTCTTCTCGCCGCTGTGGGGTGCCGTCGTGCTGTGGTGGCTCATCGGAATCTCCGCGGTCGTCATGGGCATCATCCAGATCGGACGCGCCTTCTCGTTCGGCAAGTGACACGACACGAAGCGCCCCGCTCGCCGTGAGGCAGCGGGGCGCTTCGTCGTGGCGGATGCCGTGACTCAGTCGGCCGGGAGGTGACGCGACCACCAGTCGAGGACCGCGTCGAATCTCTCCACGCGATGGCGAGGGCGTCCCGAGCGCGTCAGCTCGTGGTTCTCCCCCGGGAAGATGAGCATCTCGGCATCCGTTCCCTGTCGCTTCAGCGCTGCGTAGTAACGCGTCGCCTGCTCGAGGGGGCAGCGGAAGTCCAGCTCGGAGTGCAGGACGAGAGTCGGCGTGCGCACGTCGTGCACGACGGCCATCGGGCTTTGCCGTGCCATGTCCTCCGGATCGGTGCCGACGTATTCGTCTCCGAAGAACGATCCGATATCGCTGGTGCCCTGGAAACTCACCGGGTCGAGGAAGCCGCGCTCGACGATGGCACCGGCGAACCGGTGGTCGTGTGCGATGGTCCACGCGGTGAGATAGCCGCCGTACGACCCGCCCTGGATGCCGACGCGCGCGCCGTCCAGACGAGCATCGCCGGCGACGACACCGTCGAGGAAATCGAGGACGTCCGTCATGTCGACGGTGCCCATGGCGCCGCGAATGCTCCGACCGTGCGCCCGACCGTATCCGGCGCTCCCCCGCGGGTTGCAGTAGACGACGGCGTAGCCGGCATCGACGAGAACCTGCGTCTCATCGAACAGATGTATGCCGTACGACGCATACGGCCCGCCGTGGATCTGCAAGATCACCGGGAAGGGGCCCTCCCCCGCAGGGACGACGACCCACCCGTGCACGGGATAGCCGTCACGGGCGACGATCTCCCGTTCCTCGGGCCGCACGATGGCCCGGGCCGCGGCGGCCGCACCGAACGTCGTCAGCGGGCCAGACCCGAGCAGTGACACCTCGCCGAGGCTGAACGGCGTCGCGTGGGAGAAGACGATGCGCTCCCCCGCCGCCGCATGACCGACGACCTCGACATCGCCGTCGACCAGCACCGAGACATCCCCGGCACGCGTCACGCGCAGGAGCTCGACGCGGCCACGCGTGCGGTTCTGGACGAGGAAGTCTTCTCCGAACGGGGTGATGTGGGAGCCCACCTCTCCGAGGTCGACGGCGTCGGGGTCGGTGAGCGCTCGCGGCGCGGGCGCAGACAGCGGTCCCTCGAGCACGTAGAGCGCGACGTCCGGAGCGATGAAATCGATGCCGGACTCCCCCGGTCGCGATGCCAGGACGGCGATCGTGCCGTCGTCGGCGACGCCCACGTCGTCGACGGAGTAGCCCGCATCGCGAGAGAGCACCTCGATCGCGCCCGAGCCGTCGACGGCCACGGCGACCAGCGGCGTCCGCAGATCGCGACGATCGTCCTCGATCTCGTCGACGACCGTCAGCAGGTGAGCGCCGTCGGCCGTGAACACGACGCCGTGATGCGAAGCGGCGCCCGAGGTCAGCGCGGTCGCCTGTGCCCCGACTCGCCGTTCCTTGCCCGCCTCGCCCGCAGCCGTCGGCGCGGGCGCATAGAACGGCTCCGCACCGGTGTCGGGGGCATCGACGATGAAGAGATGCGACGGACGGTCGGCGAGGTAGCCGAGACCGTTGGCATGCCAGCGCACACCCGTGATGCGGCGCGGCGATTCCGCCTCTGCCGAGCGGCCCTCGACGGTGCCGTAGCGCCCCTGCTCGGGGACCCGCGCCGTGAACGCGATGCGTCCTGCGTCGGGCGACCACGCGAAGGAGCTCACGCCACCGCGGGCCTCGGTCGTCTGCACCGGCTCGCCACCGGATGCCGGGATCACGAAGATCTGCGGGATTCCGTCGGCATCGGCGCGCACGAAAGCGACGTGTTGCCCGTCGGGCGAGACCTGCGGCGACGAGTCCGACACTCCGCGCGTGAGGCGCCGCGGTGCGCCGTCCGGCAGGTCGATCCGCCAGATCTGACCCACGTTGCGGTCGGCATCGAGGTCGGGACGCGAAGTGGCGAAGACGGTGAAGGATCCGTCCGGGGCGAGGCTGGGGCGCCCGACGCTGACGAGGGAGGCGATATCTGCGGCGCGCATGCTCACTCTCCGCCGAACGAGCTCACGTCTCCGACGAGACGCGTGTTGTCGGCCGGAACCGGCTCGACGGCCGCGAGGGCGACCTCCGCGGCGAACTCCGACACGTTGTACAGCTTGCCGGCCGACTCGCGGCGATCGGCGATGGCGCCCGGGTTGGCGCGCTCGAGAAGCGTGGCGGTGATCGTGCCCTCGATCATGTCACCCGACACGACGACGAAATCGATGCCCTGTTCGGCGAGGGCGGGGATCCGCTCGCGCAGCGCGTCTTCACCGGCACGCTTGGACAAGGCGACCGGCTCGTACTCGGGCATCGTCGGTGTCGTGCGGATGAAGTGGGCCTGGTGGCTCGTGACGAAGACCACCCGAGAGCCGTCGTGCAGCAGGGGCAGCGCGGCCTCGAGGACTCCCAGCTGGGCGTCGCGGTTGAGGACGAGCGCATAGTCGGCGCCCATTCCGCTCTCCATTCCGCCCGACGCGTTGAGCACGAGCAGATCGAGAGTTCCGAACGTCTCCTTGACGGCTTCCATCATCGCCGCCACCGAACCGGCATCGGTCAGATCGGCGCCGACGACCAGCACCTCGACGCCGAGTTCCCGCAGCTCGGCAGCGAGCTTCTCGGCTCGCGGTGCCTTGTTGCGGAAGTTGATGACGACGTTCGCGCCGCCCTCGGCGAGGTAGCGAGCCGTGTCGGCACCGATGCCGCGCGAAGATCCGGTGACGAGGGCCGTCCGTCCGGCGAGCGAGCCGGCGGGGATGGGCTGGGACATGATTGCTCCTGCAAGAAGACGGATGCCGGGCGGGTGTCGCCGCAGCCCTCTCGACACTATCAACCGGTGCCACACGAACACCCGCCGGGAGGCCACCGCGTCGAGACGGGCGGGTGTTAGGGTTCGAACAAGGCCCACGAAGGGAGCGCACATGCTGCCCGATCTCACGCAGTATCTCTGGATCGCCTGGCTCGTGCTCGCCGTGGCTTTCGTGATCATCGAGCTGCTGACCCTCGAGTTCACCTTTCTCATGCTGGCCGCAGGCTCGGTCATCGGCGGCCTCGGAACGAACCTGCTCGGGGGCCCCTGGTGGCTGCAGGTGCTCCTCGCCGCCGCGGTCTCGGCATTGCTGCTGTTCACGATCCGCCCGCTGCTGCTGAAGGCGTTGCACAGATCGAGCCAGCCGCATCCGACGAACGTCGACGCGCTCTACGGCATGGCCGCGCGCGTCACGACGCCCTTTGTCGACGGGCGCGGATTCGTCCGCCTCGACAACGGAGAACTGTGGACGGCAGAGCTCGCCCCGGCGTCGCCCGCGTTCTCTGCCGGCGACCGAGTGGTGGTCACAGCGATCCGTGGCGCCACGGTCGAGGTGGCGCCACTTCCCTCCTCCCCCGCCGCCGGCTCCTCGGCGGCATCCGACTCTCCCGAAAGGAGTGCCGACTGATGGTCGACGTCGGAGCGTTCGTGGGTCAGATCTTCGTGATCGTCCTGCTCGTCGTGATCGCGATCTTCGTGATCGTGGTTCTCTTCCGATCCATTCGGATCATCCCGCAGGCCTACTCCGGTGTCGTCGAGCGCCTGGGCCGCTACCAACGCACCCTCTCCCCCGGGCTGAACCTCCTGGTGCCGTTCATCGACCGCCTGCGACCCCTCGTCGACATGCGCGAACAGGTCGTGTCCTTCCCGCCGCAGCCGGTCATCACCGAGGACAACCTCGTGGTCTCCATCGACACCGTCGTCTACTTCCAGGTCACCGACGCGCGCGCCGCGACGTACGAGATCGCAAACTACCTGTCGGCCGTCGAACAGCTCACCACGACGACGCTGCGAAACGTCGTCGGCGGGCTCAATCTCGAAGAAGCCCTCACCAGCCGCGACAACATCAACGGTCAACTGCGCGTCGTTCTCGACGAGGCCACCGGAAAGTGGGGGCTGCGGGTTTCGCGCGTCGAGCTGAAGGCGATCGATCCGCCGCACTCGATCCAGGACTCCATGGAGAAGCAGATGCGCGCCGAGCGTGACCGACGCGCCGCGATCCTCACCGCCGAAGGCTCCAAGCAGTCCCAGATCCTCGAGGCCGAGGGCCGCCGGCAGGCGGAGATCCTCAAAGCCGAGGGCGACAAGCAGGCGGCGATCCTTCGCGCCGAGGGTGAGGCCGCCGCCATCGAGAACGTCTTTTCGGCGATCCACGCGGGCCGCCCCGACGACAAGCTGCTCGCCTACCAGTATCTGCAGACGCTGCCCAAGATCAGCGACAGCTCATCCAGCAAGCTGTGGATCATCCCGAGCGAGTTCACGGAGGCGATGAAGGGCCTCGGAAGCGCGTTCGCCGCACGCACGGATGCCGGAGGCGCACCCGCGTCGACCGCGACGACGGGCGCGCCTCCCACCGAGCCCTCGTGAGCCACCCGTGGTTCGCCGCCAGCGCCGCTCCGCGTGTGCTGGCTCATCGCGGCTTCGTCCCGACGGACGCCGAGGGCATCGTGGAGAACACGGTCGCCGCTTTCGCCGCCGCGCACGCGATCGGTGCGAAGTACGTGGAGTCGGACTGCCATCTGACCGCTGACGGCGTCGTGGTCTTCTTCCACGATGACGATCTGCTCCGAGTCACCGGTGATCCGCGAAAGATCGCGGCCGTGCGCCACGACGAGCTCGTGGAGATCATGGCCGACCGCGGGGGGCTCGCGAGCGCCGCCGACACGATCGAGGCGTTTCCGACGCTGCGCTTCAACATCGACGTCAAGTCCCCCGATGCGGCCCTTCCGCTGGGGCGCATCGTCGCCGGTCACGCGGATCGCGTGCTGATCACGAGCTTCTCGGATGCGCGTCGGCGGCGCGCACTCGAGGCGGCGCGTCATCTCGGCGGCGAGCCGGCGACGTCCGCCGGCCGTGAGACCGTCGCAAGGCTGCTCGCCGCCGTTTCGACCGGATCGAGCGCTCTGGTCAGACGCGTACTTCGTGGGGTGGATGCCGTGCAGATTCCCGAGCGCCAGGGACCGATGCGCATCGTGACGCCACGCCTGCTGCGCCTCGTTCACGACGCCGACGTCGAGGTGCACGTCTGGACGGTCAACGACCGCCACGACATGGATCGACTCCTGGCTCTCGGCGTCGACGGTCTCGTCACCGATCGCGCCGACCTCGCACTGAACGCCACAGCCTCGCGCCCCTGATCAGGGCTGGGGATCCCCTGTGAAAGGGCGATTTGGCACGGCCGTTCGGATGAGGCACACAGGTCCGCACGTTATACCTGACACGACGAGAGGACCACACAATGGCAGATCGCAGCCTGCGCGGCATCCGACTCGGCGCCTCGAGCCTACAGAGCGAAGAAGGCGTCGTGTTCCATGAGCGCGCCAACCACACCTATGTCTGCACGCAGTGCGGACGCGAGACCGTGATGACCTTCGCGGCCGACGCCGAGCTTCCCGAGGCCTGGGAATGCCGCACCTGCGGCGCCGAGGCCGTGCTCCGCGTGGGCGACTCGGTCGTCGAGGTCGACCACTCCGGCGACAAGGCTCCCCGTACCCACTGGGACATGCTGCTGGAGCGTCGCACCGTTTCCGAGCTGGAGGAGCTGCTCGAAGAGCGCCTCTCCCTGCTGCGCGCCCGTCGCGGCGCCGCGGACGATTCGCGCCTGAGCGCCTGACGCTCACTCCCCCGCTTCGACGCCGGCCCCTTCGGGGGTCGGCGTCTTCGGCGTGCGCGCGCGACGGCGGACGATGAGACCGACCACCGCGAGCGCCACCACACTGCCCCATCCGAGCAGGGTCTGCACGGCATCGCCGAGGAGGATGCCGGGGGTCAGCCCGGTGCGCAAGGGCACATCGGTGACCATCGCCCCCGGCTCGTCGGCGGGCAGCGCGTCGATCGTGCGACCATCGGGCCCGATGACTTGACTGGTGCCGACGGTGGACAGGTTGACGACGGCACGACCGCTCTCCACCGCGCGGATGCGGGCGAACGCGAGCTGCTGCAGGTTCTCGTCAGTACCGCGGAAGTCGGCGTTGTTCGTCTGGAACATGTAGACCTGGGCGCCGGCGAGAGCACCCTCGCGGATCACGTCGTCGTAGATCACGTCGAAGCAGATGGCGAGCCCGACCCCCACCCCGTCGACATCGAACATCGGCGTCGTCGTTCCCGGGGTGTATTCGCGCTGGATGAGGCCGATGAGATCCGGCGCGAGCATGTTGTAGAACCAGCGGTCCGGCACGTACTCACCGAAAGGAACAGGGTGGCGCTTGTCGTACAGGGCGGTCGGGTTCTGAGCGCCCACCTGCCACAGCAGCGAGGAATTGAAGTACTGCTCACCGCGCTGGGTGACCCCACTGACCAGTAAGGGTGCGCCCACACGGGCGGCCACAGCGTCCAACGCCGTTCGGACCGACGTGTTCGACAGCGGGTCGGCGTCGATCCCGCCCTCCGGCCACAGCAGCAGATCGATGTCGCGGTCTTCGATGGGTCGCGTCGCCGCCAGCTGCGCACGGAACACGTCGTAAGCCGCATGCTGATCGAAGTAGCCGGCGGGCCCGTTGCCCTGCACCGCGCCCACGCGGATGCGGCCGGCATCCGTTGTCGGAAAGGCGGGAAGCAGAAACAGCACGAGCACGGTGATCCCCGCGGGCAGTGCCCGCAGCGCCGCGACCTGCGCGCGCGTCACAGCCCCGAGCCGCGCCACCTCGATCGCCGCCGCACAGGCGAAGACGATGAGGAACGACAGACCGCTCATTCCCGTCCACGACGTGACGTGCGCGAGCGGCGAGTCCGCCTGCGTCACGGCGATGCGGGTCCAGGGAAAGCCTCCGTAGGGGAAGGTGCCCTGGAGCTCCTCCCGCGACACCCACAACCCGGCTACGAGAGCAGGCAGCGCGATGAGTCTTCCCGCGGTACCGGGGGCCCAACGAGGCATCCAGCGATACGCCCAGGCGATGGGGATCGCCATGACCGCCGTCAGCACCGACTCCAGCGCCGACAGGGCGATCCACGGCACCGGTCCGAGGTAACGTGCGGTGAAGGAGAAATTCACGAAGAACAGCCCCGCGCCGAAGAGGAGCCCGACCACGAACGCGCCTCCGGTGCGCCGTCCGACGAGCGTCAGCAGCGCCAGCGGCACAGCGACGAAGACCACCGGCCACCACGACAGAGCGGGAAACGCGAGCGTGAGCACCAGCCCCGCGGCGGTCGCCACGACAGCGGCGGCCCACAGCGGAAGTAGCGGTCGCGCCGACGCGGCGGGGCGAAGTCGTTCGGACACAGATCGAGCCTAGGCGAGCAGATTCAGTACGAGCCGTATGCAACGATCCCGCGCCGGACGGCGTCGAGGGCCGCCCGGGCCGTCGTGGCGAGCGGAGCGTCAGCGACCATCGACAGCTGATCGAGCAGGTCGATGGTCTGCTTCGTCCAGCGTACGAAGTCGCCGGCGGCGAGATCCGCCTCCTGCAGCACGCGGTCGAGCGAAGCCCCCCGCGCCCAGGAGTGCATCGCCTGGGCAAGACCGGTGGCGACCGGTGACGACCCGGGCAGACGATGGTCCTGCTCCAGATCGTCCAGACGCGCCCACAGCTCCTGCGTCGCCGTCAATGCCCCGCGGAATGCGCCGCGTGGGAGTCCGTGCTCTCCGGGGCCGCTCTCGTCGCGACGCGGCTCGTAGACGAGGCAGCAGGCAAGAGCGGCAAGACCCGCCGGGTCGAGGTCTTTCCAGATACGGGTGCGCAACGACTCCGCGACGAGGAGATCACGTTCGCCGTAGATCCGCTTCATCGTCGCGCCGGCGGCGGTCAAGGCGGTGGCGCCGTGGGGATCGAGATGCACGTAGTCCAGCGCGGTGAGCACATCGACGACCCGGTCGAAGATGCGGGCGACGGTGCCGGTGCGCATGTCGATCTGCTGACGCAGTTTGTCGGTATGGCGCCGGAGTTTGCCGTACCGCTCGGCCCACCGGGCGTGCTTCTCACGATCGGGACAGCTCTGGCACGGGTGCCGCTTGAGGCTGCGCCGCAGCGACTCGATCCGCTCCTGGCGCTGCTGGCGCACCTTCGGCGGTCCGGACCGGTCGCCCTTGCGTTCGAGATCGCCCAGCTCGCGCCTCATCCGCGCGAACTCGGCGAAATCGCCCCTCTCACATGCCATCGACGCCGCATAGCCGGCGAGGGACTCCTCGGCATCCTTGACCTCGCGCGCCAGCCCCACCACGGCCCGGTCGGCCTGGAACTGGGCGAACGACGACTCGAGGATCTCGCGCGCCCGGGCCCGACCGAACTGGTCGATGAGGTTGACCGCCATGTTGTACGTCGGACGGAAGCTCGAGTTGAGCGGGTAGGTGCGCCGCGAGGCGAGGGCCGCGACGGCCTGGGGATCGAGACTCTCGCTCCACTGGATGACCGCGTGACCTTCGACATCGATGCCGCGGCGTCCCGCACGTCCCGTCAGCTGCGTGTACTCGCCGGAGGTGATGGCGACCCGCGCCTCGCCATTGAACTTCTCCAGCTTCTCGAGGACGACGGTGCGTGCCGGCATGTTGATGCCGAGCGCGAGCGTCTCGGTCGCGAAGACGACTTTGACGAGCTTTCGCTGGAAGAGCTCCTCGACGATCTCCTTGAAGGCGGGGAGCAGGCCCGCATGGTGGGCGGCGACACCGCGTTCGAGGTTCTCCCGCCACTCCCAGAAGCCGAGGACGGCAAGATCCTCGTCGGGAAGCGTCAGCGTGCGCTCGTCGACGATGCGACGGATCTCATCGCGCTCGTCGCGGTCGGTCAAACGAACACCGGAGCGTCGGAGCTGCTGCACCGCTGCCTCGCACCCCGCGCGACTGAAGATGAAGAAGATCGCCGGCAGGAGGTTCGCCCGCGCGAGCAGTTCCACCACCTGCGGGCGGTCGATGCGCTCGATGCGCTGCGCGTTGGCGGAGCGCAGGGGGCGCACTCCCCCCTTCGGAGGCCGCGGACCGCCCGATCGATCGCCTTGCATCCGATGACGCTGCGAGCGATAGTCCTGCGCCCGCCGATTGCTCTCGAAGGTGGAGCCGCGCACCGATCGCAGGCGCATGAGCTCCTGATTGACCTGCGCGGTCGCGATTCCGGCCCGGTCGTCGAACAGCGGCAGCAGGTCACCGCGCACCAGAACATGCTGCTCCAGCGGAACAGGGCGGGTCTCGGAGACGATCACCGCGGTGTCACCGCGCACGGTGTCGAGCCAGTCGCCGAACTCCTCTGCGTTCGACACGGTCGCCGACAGCGATACCAGCTTCACGCGCGCGGGCAGATGGATAATGACCTCCTCCCACACCGCCCCGCGGAACCGATCGGCGAGGTAGTGGACTTCGTCCATCACCACGTACCGCAAGCCGCGCAGTGCCGGCGAATCGGCGTAGAGCATGTTGCGAAGAACCTCGGTGGTCATCACGACGACGCGGGCGTTGCCGTTGATGTTGGTGTCCCCCGTGAGCAGGCCCACCTCGTCCTCGCCGTAGACCTGCTGCAGCTCGCGGAACTTCTGGTTCGACAGCGCCTTCATCGGGGTCGTGTAGAACGCCTTCTCATCGGGTTCGCGCATGGCCAGATGCACGGCGAACTCGCCGACGATGGTCTTTCCCGCGCCGGTGGGCGCTGCCACCAGGACGCTGCGTCCGTCCTCCAGGGCATGACAGCCCGCGATCTGGAAGGGGTCGAGGTCGAAGCGCTGCTCGTCGGCGAAGGAGGCCGTGATCGGATGCGCCTGACGGGCCTGCGCCTGCGCGTAGCGGCTGGCGGGATCCGTCACAGGTCGAGCCCGAGCGCCTTCTCGCGTTTGGCGCGTCGGCGATCGAAGATCACCGAGAGCCCGGCGGCGGCGAAATAGAGCACCGTCAGGATGCCGGCCAGCAGCAGCATGCTGACGATGTCGGCGGCGGGCGTGGCGAGGGCTGCGAACAGCGACGCCACGAGAACGGCCACTCGCCAGCCCTTCAGGATCGCCATGCCGCTCATCACCCCCGCAAGGTTCAACGCGACCAGGAACACCGGGAGCACGAAAGAGACGCCGACGACGAGCAGCAGCTTGAAGACGAAGTCGTAGTAGTACTTCGAGTCGTAGATGTTCGACGCGCCCTGCGGAGTGAACGAGGCCATGAGCTCCACGATGTGGGGCATGATCAGCCACCCGACGAACACCCCGGCGGCGAACAGCGGCACGGCGGCGCTCACGAACCCGATGGTGTAGCGGATCTCCTTCCGGGTCAGACCCGGAACGAGAAACGCCCAGATCTGCCATACCCACACCGGTGCGGAGAAGATGACGCCGACCGCCAACGCGATGCGCAACCGCATATCGAACGGACCCGTGATGCTCTGGTACATCAGCGTCACGACGTCGCCGTCGCCGCGCTGGGCGGCGACGACCCGGATCGGCTCGGTCATGGCCCAGATGATGGCGTCGGTGAAGATCCAGGCGATGATCATGCCGACCACGAGCGCGATGATGCCGATGATGAAGCGTCGGCGCAGCTCCGTGAGGTGCTGCGCCAGCGACATCCGTCGATCACGACGGGGCACGTCGTCCTCGCCGAGACGAGCGGACTCGACCGTGGCCACCGACGTCAGGGCTTGGTGTCGGGTCCGGGCTCGGCGCTCGAAGCGGCCGTCCCGGCTGCGCTTCCCGTCACCGGCGGCGCGGGCGGCGTCGCGGTGGCGGCGTCATCTTCCTTCATCGCCTTCATCTCGCCCTTGAAGACGCGAGCGGACTGACCGACGCTCTTGGCCAGCGCAGGGAGCTTCGCCGCCCCGAACAGGAGCAGGATGATGACGACAAGGGCCAGCAGGTGCCAGCCGGTCAAGCCTCCGAGCATGAGGGTCTCCTCGGGTCTGGGGATATCGCCCAGTCTACCTGCCGGCCCCGCCGCAGGGCTCAGGCGTACTGGGCGAGCCCTGCCTCGGCCCACGCGGCGGCCGCGCGACGCGCGGCGTCGGGACTGACGATCTCCAGATCGCCGCCGAGCTTGGCCGCCACACGTTTCAGACTGCGGGCGTCGCCCACGCGCACCCGCGCTGAGCGCACCGCTGCGTCGGTGTCGGCCGGGTCGTCGATCACGACGTAGTCGGCCAGCAGCGATGCCGCAGACGCCCGGTAGCGGACCGCGACCTCGACGTCGCGGGCGGCGCCCTCGAACAGTCCCGGAACGGTGTCGTCACCGTGGGTGCTCACGATGTCGGTGAGACGCACGTCGGAAACGCGGTCGAGGTGGAAGGTGCGCATCGCCTGACGCAGGTGGCACCATCCCTGCAGGTACCACTGACCGCCCGCGATGTGGACCTTGACCGGGTCGACCGTGCGTGTGGTGGGCGCGGCATCCGGGGCCTGGTAGGTGAAGGCCACGGCGACGCCGTCACGCAGGGCGCGATCGACGGTCACGCGCACCTCGTCCACCTCACCGGGCGCGACGATGACGTCGGCGGGCACGCCGGAGGCGCCGCGCGCCAGCTTGGCCAGCAGACCCTGGATGACTCCGCTCTCGCCGACACCGGGCAGCGACGCCGCAACGCGAAGTCCGGCGAGCAGGGCCGCCGCCTCCGGGGCGGTCAGACGCGGGGTGCGCTCGAGCCCGACGCTATTGGTGATGACGACCAGGTCCTGCTGATCCAGAAGATCCCAGTCGATGTCGAACAGATCGTTCGCCATCTGCCAGAAGCCGCCGTCGCCGGGCAGCCCGATGACGGTCAACTTCTCCACCATCGCCCGCATCTGTTCGACGGTGACATCGAACTCCTCCGCCGCCTCGGTGAGCGACACCTCGCCCTTCCCGATCAGATACGGCACGAGCTGCAGGATCAGGGCCGCGCGATCGGTGGCCAGCAGAGGTTTGCGTCGCGCACTCATGACCGCTCTCCCACCGCACCGCCGTGTATCTGCACGGTGCGTTGCAGACGTGCGATCACCTGATCGCGCAGGTCTTCCGGTTCGACCACGCGCACCTCCGGGCCGTACGACGCGAGCTCGTCGGCGAAGATGTGCACGTCGACGTAGGGAACGCGGATCCCCTGGCCGGCGGGCGTCGCCCGCCGCGTGAGACGCAGAGCGGCCTCCGTGCCGGGGGCGATCTCCAGCAGTGCCTGCTGACGGGCGGCGAGTTGCGCCAATCCGGTCAGGGCACGCTCGCCCGCCTCCTCGCGGAGGGCGAGGTCGAACGTGGTCCGCGTGATCGCGACGTCCGACACGATCCGGGACAGCAAGAAGGTGCGCACATCTCCCTGCGCCAGATCGAAGCCGTACACGTGCCACCTCGCCTCGTACTCGACCAGCGCGTAGGGCTGAACGCGTCGCACCCGTGCGTTCGCCTCGCCCGCCTTCAGGTAGGAGAACTCGACGACACGTCCCTGTTCGATCGCACGCTGCATCGGCGAGAAGGCAGGCTCGCGCAGATTGACACGCGGAGAGTAGCCGATGATCGGCGCGTCGACCTCGATGCCCAGCGCGCGGATCTTCCGCAGGCCGCTGCGGGCGTCGGCCGACATGGAGCTCTCGCTCCAGACACCACCGGCGAGATTCAGCACGGCGAGCTCGGCCGGCGTGAACTCGATGTCGGCGGGAAGCTCGTACTCCGCGGTGGGAATGCGGTACCGCGCCTCGCGGAGGTCATCGGGATCGGCATAGTCACCGATGGTCTCCACGGGGATGCCGAGCGAGCGGAGATTCTCCTTGTCGCGCTCGAACATCTTCTCCAGCGCGTCCTTGGAAGCCCCCGCGGAACCCTGCTCGCGGTAGCCGGCCACCGACGACAGGATCGTGTCCTTCGTCAGCCCCTGCTCCGTCGCCATGAGTGCGACCACCAGGTTGACGAGGCGCTCCTCGGGCGCGCTGCGGCTGGTCTCGGTGGGCACCCGTCAATCTTAGGCGCCGCCTGTGGAGCGGCGGCGGTGCCGCGCGGGGTCAGGGGGCGGCGGGAGTGTCCACGCCCAGCACGTCGATGACGAACACGAGCGTCGAGCCCGCGGGGATCGATGAGGTGGTCTTGTCCCCATAGCCGAGGGACGGCGGGATCACCACGAGGATCTGCGACCCGACCGTCTGCCCCTTCAGAGCCTGCGCGAAGCCCGGCACGACGGCATCCAGCGTGACCGCCGTCGATGCCCCCTTGTCCCACGTCGAGTCGAACACTTTACGATCGGCCCACGTGAGGCCCGTGTAGTTGATCCGGATCTGATCGCCGTCTCCGACGGCGGGGCCGTCGCCCTTCTTCAGCACCTCCACGGCGAGGTCGGACGGCGGCGCGGTGTCCGGGATGATGATGCCCGGCGTGCCGTTGGGAGCCAGCACGACCGAGGGCATCCCCCGTCGATCGTTGTACTGAGGCGTGCCGTCCGCCGCGGCGAGGTAGACCTTCTGCAGGTCGATCGCCACGACGATCGAGTCTGCGCCGGTGAGGCCCCACCCCTGCGCGGCCTCGGCCGACAGCGCGCTGGCCGGAACGGCGCCGAGGATGCGGGAGCCCTCGGTCGCGCAGGTCATCAGCTCGGCGAAGCCGGCGTACTGCTCACGCCACTTCGACAGCGGCGTCACCTGCGTGCCCGACGTCAGGATCTTCTGACCGGTCGACCCGCTCATGATCGTGATGGTGAACTGCACATCCTGCATGTCGGAGGTGACCCGCAGGCCGGAGCCGACGGTCTCGTCGACGGCGACCGTGTGATCGACGTAGACCGGAGCGCTCAAGGTCACGTTGGGGGCGCCCTCAGCCCCGGAGACGCTCACCGTGTTGAGCACACCCGAGCTGTCGGTGGGGCGGTCGCACGAGGCCGCCGATCCGGGCGTCGAAGCGCATCCGACGAGGGTCAGAGCAGACAGGCCGATGACGGCGAGGGCAGCAGGGATCCGGCGCACCGGATCAGTCTACGTCGTCCGGTGCACCGCGCCCGGCCGTGACGGCGTCGGCCGTCGCCTGCCGAGCGCCGTCCGCTGCGCGCTGTGCCTCGCGCACGCGCTTGCGGAGGTTCTTGTCGGTGATCTGACGGTCGCCGACGGCCCCGGGCGTCCAGAGTTCGACGTCCTCATCGGCATAACTGGGCTTCTTCAGTGCGCGCTTGCGCACGTCCGGGGGCATCGCACCCGGTGCCAGGCGACGCGCCGTGATGAGAAACCCCGTGTGTGCGACCATCCGATGATCCGGTCGTACCGCGAGCCCTTCGACATGCCATCCACGCACCATCGTCTCGGTCGCTTCGGGCTCGGTGAACAGACCAGTGGCGCGGATGTACTCCGCGACACGACTGAGTTGGGTCGCGGTGGCGATGTAGCAGAGCACCACACCACCGGGCGTGAGAGCGTCGGCAACCGCGTCGATGCACTCCCACGGGGCTAGCATGTCCAGAACGACGCGATCCACGGATGCCGGGCCCACCGCACCGGGAAGCTCTTTCACGAGGTCACCCACGACAACTTCCCAGCTGTCGGGCGTGTGCCCGAAGAAGGTCTCCACGTTGGCACGAGCCACCTCCGCGAACTCGTCACGGCGCTCGAAGGAGATCAGGCGCCCCGCCGGACCGATCGTGCGCAGCAGCCACATCGACAGCGCGCCCGAGCCGACACCCGCCTCGACCACCGTCGCGCCGGGGAAGATGTCGGCGGACGCCAGAATCTGCGCGGCATCCTTCGGGTACACGATGGCAGCACCGCGCGGCATCGACATCACGAAGTCGCGCAGCAGCGGCCGCAGTGCCAGGTACTCGTGACCACCGGAGTTGGTCACCACCGACCCGTCGGGCTGACCGAGCAGCTGTTCGTGTTTGAGCACGCCGTGGTGGGTGTGCAACTCGCCGCCCTCCCGCAGGGTGACGGTGTGGAGGCGGCCCTTGGGTCCGGTCAGCTGCACGCGGTCGCCCAGGCGGAACGGGCCGCTCGGGCGCAGGTCGACGAGGGATGTCGGGGTGGTCATGCGTGCTCTCCTGTGCGGTGGGTCCGGTGCGCCGCGTGGACCGCGGCGATGTCCTCGGGCGTACGGCCTGCGAGTGTCGGCCACACGGTGTGGGCGCCCGTCCCGACGAGCGAGACCATCAGCGGCACCCCGATCGTCGTGACGCCCGCGGCGACGGCGGCGCGCACGCCCGTCGGCGAGTCCTCGATCGCGACGGCGTCGGCGGGGTCGATGCCGAGGGCACGGCACGCCTGCAGATATGCGTCCGGGAACGGCTTGGGACGCGTGACGTCATCGCCGGCGACGATGATCTCGAACAGCTCGGGAAAGGGCGCGACGACCTGTGATGCCATCCGCCGCATCGACATCGTCACCAGCGCACAGCGGATGCCTGCGCCGCGCAGCGCGGTCAGCAGCTCGTGCGCCCCGGGACGCAGAGGGTTCCCCCGCTCCGAAAGCAGGCGCGTCACCTCTGCGGTGAGGTGGGCGATGATGTCGGCGACGGACATCCGCACGCCGGCCTCCTGAAGGATCGCCCCGGAGGTCTCGAGTCCCTGGCCCACCAGAGTCAGGGCCTGTTCGTGCGTCCAGGTGCCGCCGAAGCTCTCGACGAGGGCCGTCTCGGCCTCCATCCAGTAGGGCTCGGTGTCCACGAGGGTGCCGTCCATGTCCCAGAGAACGGCGGCGGGGAGGGCGGAGCTCATCGGTCCATGCTACCGACGCCCCTCGGCGCCGCTGTCGCGCGCGTTACGGCCGCCCTCGCGACGGCGTCGGCGCGTATCGTGGAGGAATCGATGGACCGTGCGAGAGGGGCGGAGTGGACGAACTGGGTAACCGCGTGCTGATCGTGGCCTTCGACGGCTGGAATGACGCGGGTGAGGCCGCCTCCGCCGCCGCGGCGCACATCCGCGAGTCCGGCGCGTACCGGGAGGTCTTCGCCGTCGACCCGGAGCTGTACTTCGACTACCAGTACACCCGCCCTCAGATCACTCTCGACGCCGACGGCTCGCGCACGCTCACCTGGCCGGACGCCACGCTGTGGCGACCGCTCCATCCCGCCGACGGCACACGCCTGTGGGTGCTGTCCGGGGTCGAGCCCGCACGCGCCTGGCAGTCGTTCGCCGCCGAGCTCGTGGACGCCGCGCTCACGGAGGGCATCACCGGCATCGTCGCGCTGGGCTCGATGATGTCCGACGTCCCGCATACGCGACCGATCTCGGTGTTCGCCGGCAGCGAGAACGACACCCTCCGCGGCGCGCTCGGCCTCGAGAAGCCCACGTACGAGGGCCCGGCGGGCATCCTCAGCGTGCTCACTGCGGCCGCCGAGGCGGCCGGCATCCCGACGGCGGCGCTGTGGGCGAACGTTCCGCATTACGTCGCCGGCCATACCCCGTCGCCGAAGGCCACGCTCGCGCTGCTGGACCGCGTCACCGATCTGACGGGCGCGGTCGTGGCGCGCGGGGAGCTCCCCGCTCAGGCACTGGCCTGGGAGGCATCGATCGACGCGGCCGCGGCCGACGACGAGGAGATGACCGAGTACATCCACCAGCTGGAGCAGACGCGCGACACCTGGGACTCGCCCGAGGCGTCCGGCGACGCCATCGCGCAGGAGTTCGAGCGGTACCTGCGCCGGGGCGGCGAGGGTCCCGGCAAACCTGGTCCGCCCGACCCTCGCCGCTCCTGATCAGTACGCCTGCAGCACGCCGAAGCTGAGCAGGATGATCAACAGGATGCCGAGCGCAAGCCGGTACAGCACGAACGGCAGGAAGCTGCCGCGCTTGAGGTAGCGCATCAGGAACGCGATCACGGCGAGGCCCACCCCGAACGCGACGGCGGTCGCGACGCCGGTCTCGACCATCGTGTAGACCTGGTCGCCCGGATCCTTGATGGCCTGGATCAGCTCGTACAGGCCACTGCCGAAGACAGCGGGCACGGCGAGCAGGAACGCCACTTCCGCCGCCGCGGGCCGGGTGTAGCCGAGCGCCAGCCCCATCGTCGTGGTCGCCCCCGAGCGGGAGACGCCGGGGATGAGCGCCAGCATCTGCGCGAGGCCGAGGGAGAGGCCGTGTCCGTAGGTCAGGTCTTCCTCCGTGCGGGTGCGCCGTCCGAGAGCATCGGCGGCCCCCAGCAGGAGACCGAAGACGATGAGAACGGTGGCCACGAGCCAGAGGTTTCGGAACGTGTCGCGGATCACGTCCTGGAAGAGGTAGCCGGCGATGCCGATCGGGATGGTGCCGATGATGACGATCCATCCCATGCGCGCATCGGGGTCGTTGCGCGGCACGCGGCCGGTCAGCGACTTCGCCCACTGGGAGATGATCCGCACGATCTTGCCCCAGAAGTAGACGAGCACCGCGAGTTCGGTGCCGATCTGGGTGATGGCGGTGAAGGTCGCGCCGGGGTCTTCGGCGGACGGGAGGAACTCGCCCATGATGCGCAGGTGGGCACTGGAGGAGACGGGGAGAAACTCGGTGAGTCCCTGGACCAGGCCCAGGATGATCGCCTCGAACAGGTGCATGGGGGGCCTTTCAGTACGTGCGGATCAGATCGGTGAGCACGCGCTGCCCGAAGACCAACGCGTCGATGGGGACGCGTTCGTCCACACCGTGGAACATACCGGTGAAATCGAGATCCGTGGGAAGCCGCAGCGGCGCGAACCCGTATCCGGCGATGCCGAGCTCGGCGAGCGCCTTGTTGTCGGTCCCGCCGCCCATGAGATACGGCAGAACGGGGACGCCCGGGTCATGACGCTCGAGGGCCCCGACCATCGCGTCCACGAGCTCCCCCGCGAAGGGCACCTCGAGCCCGATGTCGCGATGCGAGACCTCGACGACGACGTCCTCGCCCACGATCCGCTGGATCTCGGCGAGCACGCGTTCTTCCTGCCCCGGAAGGGTGCGCACATCGATCGTGGCGACCGCGGCATCCGGGATCACGTTGTGCTTGTAGCCGGCGGCGAGACCGGTCGGGTTGGTCGTCGTGCGGAACGTGGAGCGGAGGAAGCCGGATGCCGGTCCGGTCGCGTCCGCCACGGCATCCGGATCCCGCGGGTCGGCGCCGCACAGCGCCGCCAGGCCGTCGACCGTCTGACGCGTCGTCGCGGTCAGCTCCAACGGCCACGACGAGCGGCCGAGCGCGGCCACCGCCTCCGCGAGACGCGTGACCGCGTTGTCCGGGTGGAAGCGGCTGCCGTGCCCGGCTGCGCCGCGAGCGCGAAGGCGCAGCCAGACCAGCGCCTTCTCGCCCACCTGCAGGAGGTACGCGCGTCGCTCGCCCACCGGGATGGAGTAGCCGCCGACCTCGCTGATGGCCTCGGTCGCCCCCGCGAACCACTCGGGCCGGTCGCGGACGACGAGCTGAGAGCCCTCGACGCCGCCGTTCTCCTCGTCGGCGAAGAACGTGACGATGAGATCGCGGGCGGGCTGCTCCCCCGCCCGCAGCAGATCGGCGACGGAGGTGAGGATCATGGCATCCATGTCCTTCATGTCCACCGCACCGCGTCCCCACAGCATCCCGTCCTTCACGACGCCGCCGAAGGGATCGACGCTCCAGTCCTCGGCGACGGCCGGAACCACGTCGAGGTGGCCGTGCAGGACGAGGGCGGGCTTGTCGCGGTCGCGGCCGGGCACGCGGACGCTCAGGTTCGTGCGTCGCGGGATGGGCTCGTAGTACTCGGGACGCAGGCCGAGCGCCTCGAGGTAGGCGCCCACGTACTCGGCGGCCTCTCGCTCCCCGTGCGCGCGCCCCTCGCCGAAGTTGGTGGTGTCGAAGCGGATCAGGTCGCGCGCGACGCGGGCGACCTCGGGCAGTTCGGAGGAGGACATGCCTCCACGGTAGCGCTCCCGACACCACGATCCGAGAGCGGAGGACACGTCTGGAGACAAAAGAAAAAGGCCCCTGACGGGACCTTTTTCCTTCTGTGCGCGAGGGGGGACTTGAACCCCCACGCCCTATACGGGCACTAGCACCTCAAGCTAGCGCGTCTACCTATTCCGCCACCCGCGCAGGTGGTTTTCGGTTTCGCAACCGAAGATCGACAGTACCAGATTCCGAGCCAGACGCGGAATCGGTGCCGGGCTCAGCCCGCCGAGACGCCGAAGAGCAGACCGAGGACGTACGTCACCGCAGCGGCCCCGAAACCGATCGCCAGCTGCCGCAGCCCTCGTCGCAGGGGCGGCGCCCCCGAGAGCAGTCCCACCATGGCTCCCGTGCCCAGCAGCGCCGTCCCGACGAGCACGAGGGCCAGGACGACGGCGGGGAGCCCGCTGAGCCCGAAGATCCAGGGCAGCACCGGGATGATCGCGCCGGACGCGAAGAAGAGGAAACTCGACCCGGCGGCGCCCAGAGCACTGCCGACCACTTCGTGATCGGCGCCGGCGGCGCGATGCAACCGGTATGGCTGGCTGCGGTCGGCGGCCTGAGCGGCTGCGATGATCTGGCGCGCACGCTCGTGCGCATCGCGTTCACCCAGACCGCGCGCTCGATAGACCAAGGCGAGCTCGTTCGCATCAAGATCGAGGTCCGGCAGCACATGGTCGGCGTAGTCGCTCGGCTCGGTCGCATCCAGCAGTTCCCGCTGCGAGCGCACCGACACGTACTCCCCTGCGCCCATGGACAGAGCACCGGCGAGAAGGCCGGCGACGCCGCTGAACAACACGAACTGCGCCCCCACGCCGGTGGCGCCGATACCCATCACCAGAGCGAGGTTGGAGACGAGGCCGTCGTTGGCGCCGAAGACGGCCGCGCGGAACGTGCCCGACAGCCGCCGCCGTCCTCGCGCCGCCAGGCCGCGCACGACCTCGCGGTGGATCTTCTCGTCGGCGACCATGCGTGCGGTGGCGAACGGTTCACTGTCGTACGGCGAGCGTCCTTCCGCGTTCTGCGCCAGAGCGAGCACGAAGATCGAGCCGAACCTCCGGGCCATCCAACCCAGAAACACCGAGCCGATGCCCGGAGACGGCAACCGCGACGGTTCGCCGCCCAGCAGCTCGAGCCAGTGCGCCTCGTGGCGCCCCTCGGCTTCGGCAAGGGCCAGCAGGATCTCGCGCTCCTCGCCCTCCCGACGCTGGGCGAGGTCGCGGTAGACCTGGGCCTCCGCGCGCTCGTCGGCGAGATAGCGCGCCCAGCGGCGGCGGTCACGGGAGGTGGGCTCCGAACGCGTGGTCACGGGATCCCACGCTAGCCGCGGCGGCGGCGGCGCAGAGCGCGGCCGCCGCGATTGCCAGCTTTTCGGACGTCCGAACCGCGCGTGAGATGCGCGATGAGCCCGCGCTCACCACGGCGCATGATCAGTGTGTGCGCCGCCGCGAAGACCGGTCGCAGCACGGGAGCGGTCAGACGCATCCAACGACGCGTCGCGGACACCTCCCAGACCCAGGTCAGACGCGCGCCGGTCGCGGGAGCCGACGCAGGGGCGAGGTGAACACTGCCCTTCCCGACCAGGTCTCCCTCGCTCACCGCCGCCAGCCGCCGCGCCGGCACGAGATCGGTGACGGTGAGCACGACGCGCAGGCGGTAGCCCCAGGGACTGCGAACGCGCAGATGCACGATGTCCCCCGGCGCGAGGGCGGTCCTCCGCGGCTCGAGGCGCACCGCCGGCCACCACGGCACCTCGCCCGCCATCAGGGCGGCCTCGCACCGCGCCCAGCACTCCTCCACCGAGACCGGCAGGAGCCAGTGCGACGTGAAGGAGTATTCCTGCGGCATGCGCGCGAGTGTACGCGCCGGCGGCGGGAGCTCAGGAGCGCACGCGCGAGCGCAGCACCTCGATCCGCGCCTGCAGCTGAGCGACCGTCGCTCGCGCGACCTCCGGGCCGCCGCAGATGCGGCGCAGCTCGGCATGCACGGCTCCGTGCGGCTCTCCGCTCTGGCGGGCATAGAGTCCGACGAGGCTGTTGAGCAGCTGACGCTGTTCGCGCAGGGTGCGGTGCAGCGCCGGCGGGAGCGCGCCGTCGGCGTCCACCGCCTCCGTGGCGACCGTTCCTTCTTTCGCTTCTCGGGCACGACGGTGCCGGCTCTGACGCGACTGGCGCTGCATGAGAAGTTCGTGCACATGCTCGGGTTCGAGCAGCCCCGGCAACCCCAGGAACTCCTCCTCCTCCGGGGTGCCCGGCACCGCCAGCTGGCCGAACTCCTTGCCGTCGTAGAGCACACGGTCGAAGTGGGCGACCGAGCCGAGCGCCTGGTAGGAGAACTCCTGTTCCAGCTCGTCCGAGGCTTTGTCTTCGCGCTCCGCCTCGGCGAGCAGAGTGTCTTCGAGCCCGTCGTCGTCGCCGCCCTCGCGGTCGAGAGCGTGGTCGCGCTCGCGCTCCATCTCCCCGGCGAGCGTGAGCAGCACCGGCACGTTGGGAAGGAAGACGGATGCCGACTCGCCCCGGCGCCTGGCCCGCACGAAGCGGCCGATCGCCTGCGCGAAGAACAGCGGCGTCGACGCGCTCGTGGCATAGACACCGACCGCGAGGCGAGGAACGTCGACGCCTTCTGACACCATGCGCACGGCCACCATCCAGCGGGTCGTCGCCGTGCCGAACGTCTCGATGCGGCCCGAGGCGGCCTTGTCGTCGGAGAGCACGACGGTCGGCGCCTCGCCGGTGATCTCGCGCAGGATCGCGGCGTACGCGCGCGCCGCCGTCTGATCCGTGGCGATCACCAGTCCCCCGGCATCCGGGACGTCCTGGCGCACCTCGCTCAGCCGGCGGTCGGCGCTGCGCAGCACCGCGGGGATCCAGTCGCCCTCCGGATCGAGGGCGGTGCGCCAGGCCTGGGCGGTCACGTCCTTGGTGTTGTCCTGACCGAGGTGGGCTTCCAGCTCGTCGCCGGCCTTCGTGCGCCAGCGCATCTTGCCGGCGTAGACGAGGAACAGCACGGGACGCACGACGCCGTCCGCGAGCGCGCGCCCGTAGCCGTAGTTGTAGTCGGTGCGCGAGAGGCGGATGCCCTTCTCGTTCGGGTGGTACTCGACGAACGGGATCGGTGCCGTGTCGCTGCGAAACGGTGTGCCCGACAGCAGGAGGCGGCGCGTCGCGCGACCATATGCCTCGCGCAGCGCATCGCCCCAGCTGAGCGCGTCACCGCCGTGGTGCACCTCGTCGAGGATCACGAGCGTGCGCGCGTCCATCGTCAGACGTTGATGCACCGACGCCTTCACGGCGACCTGAGCGTAGGTGACGGCGACGCCGTGGAAATGACGAGCGGGCGCGCTCTGACGGTTGGTGAACCGCGGGTCGAGTCGGATGCCGACACGAGCTGCCGCATCTGCCCATTGGGTCTTCAGGTGCTCGGTGGGCGCGACCACGACGAGGCGGTCCACGATGCCGCGACGCAGCAGTTCACTCGCCAGACGCAGGGCGAAGGTCGTCTTGCCGGCGCCCGGGGTCGCGGCGGCGAGGAAGTCGCGCGGTCCGGAACCCACGCCGTCCGGTCCGTCGGCGGAGAAGTACGCCTCGAGCGCTTCGGCCTGCCACGCGCGGAGATTCTGCGCCGTTCCCCAGGGGGCGCGCTGCGGGAAGGCGGGCGAAAGGTGTTCGGCGGCGAAGCTGCCGAAGTGCTCCTGTCCTCGCTCGTCCGTCCCGTCCACGACTGACCACCCTAAACGACGCCTCCCCCACGGCGGCTCTCTGCGGGAAGGCCTCTGGCCGGTAGCCTCGAAGAAGACCACGAGTCAGGAGAGTCATGCGCAGGAACGAAGCCACCCCCGACGAGCACCGTTCGCCGTACATCCCCAACGAGAGCACGCACCCCTGGCGTCGCATGGTCTCGATCGGCGACTCCTTCACCGAAGGCATCGGCGACCCCATTCCCGGCACGGCCGACGACCATCGGGGGTGGGCCGACCGCGTCGCCGAGGTGCTCGCCGCCCAGGTGGACGATTTCGCCTACGCCAACCTCGCCGTCCGGGGCAAGCTGATCGCGCAGATCATGGCCGATCAGGTCGAGCCCGCGCTCGCACTCAACCCCGACCTCATCACGTTCTCCGCCGGCGGAAACGACGTCCTGCGTCCCAATGGAGACCCGGACGCCGTGGCGCAGCAGTTCGAGGATGCCGTCGCCCGGCTGAGTTCGCAGGGCGCGACGCTTCTCGTCTTCACCGGTGTGGACACCGAGTTCACGCCGGTGTTCCGCGGCATCCGCGGGCGCGTCGCCATCTACAACGAGAACATCCGGGCGATCGCCGACCGCTACGACTGCATCGTGGCCGACCAGTGGGCGCTGAAGGAGGTTCAAGACATGCGGTTCTTCGACGACGACCGCCTGCACTACAACGCTCTCGGACACCACGAGATCGCCCGCATGGTGTTGCGCGCGCTCAACGTGCCGAACGATCTGCAGCCGATGCAGCCCGATCCCCTGCCGCAGCTCACCTGGCGCGAGGCGCGCACCAACGACCTCGTCTGGGCGCGCACGCACTTCGTTCCCTGGGTGCTGCGTCGCCTTCGCCATCAGTCCTCGGGCGACAACATCACCGCGAAGCGCCCCGAGCCGCTTCCGGTCCTGGTGGAGGCCCCGGGCCGCGATCGCGCCGCGGGGCCGGACCGGCAGGCCTAACGCAACGCCCAGAGCGCGACCGCCGCCGCGGCGGCGACGTTCAGCGAATCCACGCCGCCCGCCATCGGGATCGTGACGACGGTGTCGGCCGCGGCCAGGGCCCGACGCGACAGCCCGTCGCCTTCGGCACCCAGAAGCAGCGCGACCTGCGGCGGGCGCGCAGCGGCGAACGCGTCGAGGGCCACCGCGTCGTCGGCGAGCGCGAGGGCGGCCAGGTGCAGCCCGGCATCGTGCAGCAGGTCGCGGCCGGCGCCCCATCCCCCGGCCGCGTCATCGGGAAGGCGGGTCCACGGCACCTGGAAGACCGTCCCCATGCTCACCCGGACGCTCCGACGGTAGAGAGGGTCCGCGCAGCGTTGCGTGACCAGGACGGCGTCCGCACCGAGGCCGGCGGCGGCGCGGAAGGCGGCTCCGACATTGGTGTGGTCGACGATGTCCTCCAGCACCAGCACCAGCCGCGCCCCGGCGACGACCTCGCCGACGGACGGCAGCACCGGCCGGTGCATCGCCGCGAGAGCTCCGCGGTGCACGGCGTAGCCGGTGAGACGCTCGGCCACGTCGTCATCGACCAGGTAGACGGGGGCGTCACCGGCGAGGGGCGCCGTGTCGTCGAGCCACTTCTGCTGCACCAGCACGGATCGTGGCCGATGACCGGCGGCGACGGCGCGGGCGATCACCTTCGACGACTCGGCGATGTAGAGACCGCCCGCCGGCTCCAGCACACGCCGCAGAGCGACGTCGGTGAGGTCGCGGTAGTCCGCGAGACGGTCGTCGGCAGGATCGTCGATGCGCACCACAGGCATCCGTCCATGCTGGCACGCCCCGGACGCCGCGGCGACGGACCAGCGTGTAACCTCCGCGAAAAGCGGGACGCGTAGTCTCGAAGAGGGAGTGTGGGAGGGAGGACGCCATGTCGACGCTGCTGGATCACTCGTTCGAGGCCGGGCCGCACCTCGACCGTCAGGCGGCCGACGCGGTTGAGCGCGCCCTGGACGCCCTGTCCGGGCGGCGGATCGCGGTGCTCACCGGCGCGGGTGTGTCGACGGACTCCGGCATTCCCGACTATCGGGGCAAGGGTGCCCCCACGCGCACCCCGATGACGGCGCAGCAGTTTCTCTCCAGCGCCTCCTCGCGCCGACGCTACTGGGTCGGCAGCCACCTGGGATGGCGGGCTTTCGCCGCCGCGCAGCCGAACGACGGCCATGTCGCCCTCGCCGAGCTGGAGAGCCGGGGCATCGCGAGCGGGGTCATCACCCAGAACGTGGACGGCCTGCACGTGCGCGCGGGCAGCCGCCGTGTCGTCGAACTGCACGGCACGATGCGCCGCGTGCTCTGCACGCACTGCGGGCAGGTGTTCGATCGCCGCGACCTGGCGGCGCGCGTCGAGGCGGACAACCCCTGGATCACGGTGCCGGACGCGGTCGAGCTGGGCCCCGACGGCGACGTCCTCCCCTCTTCCAGCGACGGCTTCGTCGTGCCGGATTGCAGCGTGTGCCACGGGATGCTCAAGCCCGACGTCGTCTTCTTCGGCGAGTACATCCCCGTCGCCAAGTTCACCGAGGCCGAGCAGCTGGTACAGACCAGCGAGGCCCTCGTCATCGCCGGCTCGTCTCTCGTCGTCAACTCCGGCATCCGACTGCTCGAGCGCGCCCGACGTCGCAAGCTCCCGGTCGTGATCGTCAACCGCGGCCAGACACGCGGCGATGCGCGGGCGACGGTCAAGATCGACGCGGGCACGACCGAAGTGCTGCGCGCGTTCGCCCGCGCGCTGCCGGCGGCGCGCTGAACCCACGCCGACCTCGCCTAGGCTCGAAGCGTGACGACCCTCATCCTCGTGCGCCACGGCGAGACGGACTGGAACGCGATGCGACGCATCCAGGGCTCCACCGACATCCCCCTCAACGACACCGGCCGCGCTCAGGCGCGAGAGGTCGCCGAGCGACTTCAGCAGGAGCTCTCGGCGGTCGGGCCCGTGGTCGTCGCCTCGAGCGATCTGTCGCGCGCCGTCGAGACCGCTCGGATCATCGCCGCCACTCTGGCAGTGCCGGCGCCGCGAACCTACCGGCAGCTGCGCGAACGTTCGTACGGCATCGCCGAGGGCGCGAGCGTTGAGGAGTTCCGCGACCGGTGGGGATCGTGGGCCGAGGCAGAGGTGCCGGAGGCGGAGACCTGGCCGCAGGTGCGCCGCCGCGCGCTCGCGGGTCTCCAGCGCGCCGTCCGAGACGCCCGCCGCGACGCCGCACCGCAGGCGCCCACCGTGGTCGTCGTCTCCCACGGCGCCCTCATCCGCGAGGTCATCCGGCACGCGTCTGCCGGTGCGTTCCCGCTCGAGGGCGAGCGTCTGGCCAACGCGTCCACGCATCGCTTCCTCGTGGAGCGCGACCGTCTCAGCGTGCAGTCCTACGCCGCGATCCCGATGACCTGACCTCCGCGCGATCCCTCCGTGGATGCCGCGGCATCACATTCCGCGGGCGAGGAGGGTGCGGGCGTGACGCAGCACCGGTTCGTCGATCATTCGACCACGGAACGCGAAGACGCCACGCTCGCCGACGGCGGCATCCAGCACGTCGCGGGCCCAGGTGAGCGTATCGGGGTCGGGCCGGTAGGCGGCCCGGATCGTCGCGACCTGCGCCGGATGAATGCACGCGGTGGCCCGAAAGCCGCTCGCGGCGGCATCCCGCGCATCCTTCGCCAGCCCCTTCTCGTCGGCGATGTCGAGGTGCACCGCGTCGATCGCCGCGATTCCCGCCGCTCCCGCCGCGAGCAGAAGACGCGAACGGGCGGCACGTGCGACATCGCGGTAGCGCCCCTTCGGCGTGCGACTCGATGTCCCTCCGAGCGAAGCGACGAGGTCCTCCGCGCCCCACATGAGGGCGACGACGTTGTCCTGAGCGGCGATCTTCTCGGCCGCGACGATGCCGCGAGCGGTCTCGCACAGCGCGATGACGTCGAACCGCGGGTCGATGCGGGAGATCGCTTTCGCCGATTCCGCCTTGGCGACCATCACGCGGCGGTAATCGGTCTGCGAGAGCGACGCAAGGTCGGAGACGATCTCGGCGGACCCGAGGGCATTCACTCGGACGATGACGCGCTCGGGGTCGAGCTGTGAGTCGATCAGCGCGACCCTCGCCGCCACCTTGTCGGCGGGTGCGACAGCGTCTTCGAGGTCGAGGATGACGCCATCGGCGCGATCGAGGGCCTTCTCGTAGCGTTCCGGACGATCAGCCGGGCAGAACAGCAGGGCGGGTCCGAGCGTGAAATCGGCGGTCATGTGTTCACGCTACCGGGCCGGTCGCGCGCCCGATCCGAGGCTGGTCAGTCCGAGGGCGCGAGCGATCAGGAGGAGCTGCACCTCGGTGGTCCCCTCGCCGATCTCGAGAATCTTCGCGTCTCGATAGTGACGCGCGACAGGGTACTCGTTCATGAATCCGTTGCCGCCGAAGATCTGCGTCGCATCCCGCGCATTGTCCATCGCCGCCTCCCCCGCCGTGAGCTTGGCCAGCGCGGCAGCGGTCGCGAAGGGCCGTCCGGCATCACGCAGGCGCGCGGCGTGCAGCCACGCCAGGCGCGACAGATGCACGCGCTGCTGCATCCGTGCCAGCAGGAACTGGATCGACTGGCGCGAACCCAGCGGTTCGGCGAACACGATGCGACTGCCGGCGTAGTCCAGCGCCGCTTCCAGACAGCCTTCCGCCGCACCGGTGGCGAGGGCCGCGATCGCGATCCTGCCCTCGTCGAGGATGCTGAGGAAGTTGGCGAAGCCACGGCCGCGCTCGCCGAGCAGGTTCTCCGCCGGAACGCGGGCGCCCGAGAAGCTCAGTGGATGGGTGTCGGACGCGTGCCAGCCCACCTTGTCGTACGACGGCCCGACGGTGAAGCCGGGCGTGCCGGAGGGCACGATGATCGTCGAGATCTCCTTGCGCGCACCGCTCTCACCGGTCACCGCCGTCACGGTCACGAATCGCGTGATGGCCGTGCCCGAGTTCGTGATGAACTGCTTGCTGCCGTCGATGACCCACTCGCCTGCCTCCAGGCGAGCGGTCGTGCGCGTCGCGCCGGCATCCGATCCCGCTTCGGGTTCGGTGAGACCGAAGCCGGCGAGCGCGCGCCCCGCGAGCAGGTCGGGAAGAAGTGCCTCCCGCTGCGCGTCGCTGCCGAATCGGTACACGGGCATGGCACCGAGACTGACGGCGGCCTCCAGCGTGATGGCGATCGACTGGTCGACGCGGGCCAGAGCCTCGATCGCGAGTCCGAGCGTCGCGCAATCGCCACCTTGCCCGCCCACGTCCTCGGGGAAGGGCAGGCCGAACAGCCCCATCTCCCCCATCTCGGAGACGATGTCCAGCGGCAGCGTCCTGGTACGGTCGGCCTCGTACGCCTGCGGCGCGATCCGCTCGTCGGCGAAGGCGCGGACCATGGCCGCCAGTTCGCGCTCCTCGTCGTTCAATCCGTAGTCGTGGGGGTCGAGGATCGCCATGCCATCTCCTTCGATGTCGCGGTCGCGTAACGGCTGACGCGCACGCATGGCGCGCGGACGAGCCAGTGGGTTAGTGTTCGTTAACCCACCAGCTCAGGTTATCGAGGATTAACTGGAATGACAACGCACTCCCGGGCCGCGCGCACCACCCGCGAGCGCGCCAAGGCGGAGCGTGCGGACGCGCTCGTGGAGGCGGCGGCGCGCCTGTTCGCCCAGCACGGGTTCGACGGGGTGAGCCTCGAGGATCTCGGATCCGCCGTCGGGGTCAGCGGCCCGGCCGTCTACCGTCACTTCGACAGCAAGCGCGCGCTCCTCGGCGCGATTCTCCTGCGAGCCAGCACGGACCTGCTCGAGGGCGGACGTCGCGTGACGTCCACCGGGCACGACGCCCGACGCTCCCTGCGCGAACTCGTCGATTTCCACGTCGATTTCGCGGTGCGAAGCGCCGATGTCATCCGCGTGCAGGACCGCGACCTCACGCGGTTGAGCGACCAGGACCGCCGTACCGTGCGGCGGCTGCAGCGCGAGTACGTGGAGCTGTGGGTGGACGTCCTGCGCGCCGTGCACCCGGAGCGCGGCGACACCGACCTGCGCGTGCGGGCTCACGCCGGCTTCGGGCTGATCAACTCCACCCCGTACGTCGTGCGCACGCGCCGGGAAGTGGCGGTGGATGCCGAGACGGACACCCTTCTGCGCAGGCTCCTCTCCGACATGGCTTACGCGGCCCTCGCCACCCCCTGACCCGCGCGACGGCGCGTCACCCGAACAGCAGCGCACGGCCCGGCTCGCGCAGGATGTCACCGACCGTCGTCAGAAAGCGCGATGCCTGCTCGCCGTCGACGAGTCGGTGGTCGAACGACAGGCTCAGCGTCATCACGTCACGCAGCGCGATGTCGCCCTCGTGCTCCCAGGGCCGACGCCGAACCGAGCCCAGCCCGAGAATCCCCGCCTCGCCGGGATTCAGAATGGGCGTACCCGCGTCGATCCCGAAGACGCCGAAGTTGGTGATCGAGAACGTGCCGCCGCTGAGCGCGGCCGGGCTCGTGCGTCCCGCGCGCGCCGTCTGGGCGAGACGGCCGATCTCGTCGGCGAGATCGACCAGACCGAGCCGGTCGGCGTCGGCGACATGCGGGACGATGAGGCCACGCTCGGTCGCAGCCGCGATGCCGAGGTTCACGTAGTGGTACTGCACGATCTCCCCGGCGTCTTCGTCCCACGCCGCATTCAGGGTCGGCTCGACGCGCAACGCGAGACACACGGCTTTCGCGGCCACCGCCATGATGCCGATGCGATGTCCGTCGAGTCGGCGGTCGGCGCGCAGGTTCGCCACGAAGCGCGTGGTCTCGGTGACGTCGACCTCCAGGAAGGTCGTGACGTGAGGCGCTGTGAAGGCGCTGCGCACCATCGCCGCCGCCGTGTGCTTGCGGACGCCGCGGATCGGCACCCGCGTCTCCCGCTCGGCGCCGTCCCGCCCGGTGCCCGCCGGCGACACCCGTCCCGCATCCGCGGGCGACGCACCCGATGCGGCGGGAGTGCGGTCGGCGAGAAAGCGGTCGACGTCTTCGCGTCGGATGATTCCCGTGACTCCGGAGGCCTCGATGAGTGCGAGATCGACGCCGTGCGCACGCGCGTAGGCGCGCACGGGCGGGGTCGAGCGGGGACGCTCGTCACGCACATCGTCTCGCAGCGGTGTCACCGCATCGTGCGGGGCGTCGTGCAGGACCTGCGCGGCGATCATCGGAGTGGCCTCACGATCTTCGTCGGTGCCCGCGAGCACACGAGCGCGGCGTCGGGGGCGCCCCGCCGCGCGTGGCGCCGCGCCGTAACCGACGAGATTCGGCAACGAGGGCTCCGGCTCCACGTGCCCGGCCGGCGCGGACGTCGCCTCGGGCACGTCGCCGGACGGGGAGTCGGCGGCCTCGACCTCGAACGCGATCAGGGGCGACCCCACCTCCACGACGTCACCGGCTGCCGCGTGCAGCGCGCTGACCGTCCCCGCGAAGGGCGAGGGCAGCTCCACGATGGCCTTGGCGGTCTCGACCTCCGCGATGGGCTGGTTCAGATGCACGTCGTCACCTTGGGCGACGAGCCACTGGACGATCTCCGCCTCGGGCAGCCCCTCGCCGAGGTCGGGAAGGAGGAACTCCGCGATCATCGTTCCACCCCCGCCGCCGACGTGAGGCTGTTCGGCCGGTCGAGAACGCGATCGACGGCGTCGAGGATCCGATCGAGGTCGGGCAGGTGGTGCTTTTCCAGCTTGGCCGGCGGATACGGGATGTCATGTCCCGTCACACGCTGCGGGGGTGCTTCGAGATAGTGGAAGCACTGTTCGGTGATGCTGGCGACCACCTCGGCACCGACGCCGGCCTCCCCCGCCGCCTCATGCGTGACCACGACGCGACCCGTCTTGCGGACGGATGCCGCGACCGTGCGGTAGTCGACGGGTGAGAGCGAACGCAGGTCGATGACCTCGATGGAGATGCCGTCGTCCTCGGCGGCGAGCGCGGCATCCAGCGCCGTCGTGACCTGCGCGCCGTAGGCGATCAGCGTGACGTCGGAACCTTCTCGCTCGACGCGCGCGAGACCCATCGGAGCCGCATCGGCCACGTCGCCGTCGAGATCGACCTCGCCCTTCGTGTGATACAGCCGCTTGGGCTCGAAGAAGACCACGGGATCGTCACTCGCGATCGCCTGCTGCAGCATGGTGTACGCATCCTGGGGATTCGAGACGGCCACCACGCGCAGCCCCGCCGTGTGCACGAAATACGCCTCGGGCGACTCCGAGTGGTGCTCGACGGCGCCGACGCCTCCCGCCCAGGGGATGCGGATGGTCAGCGGCATGCGAACGCGCCCGCGCGTGCGGTAGTGCAGCTTGGCCACCTGACAGACGATCTGGTCGAAGGCCGGGTACACGAACCCGTCGAACTGGATCTCCACGACGGGGCGGAACCCGCGCATCGCGAGTCCGACCGCCGTGCCGACGATGCCGGACTCTGCGAGCGGGGTGTCGATGACGCGCGTGGGGCCGAACTCATCGAGGAGGCCGTCGGTGATGCGGAACACGCCGCCGAGGCGGCCGATGTCCTCGCCCATCACGATCACACGCTCATCGGCTGCCATGGCCCGGTGCAGGCCCGCCGTCAGCGCCGCGCCCATCGTCAGCGACGTCATCGCGCACTCCCCGCCTCGGCGGCGAACGAGTCCAGATACGCCGCAAAACGCGCGCGCTGATGCTCGAGGCCGGTGTGCGGTTCGCAGTACACGTCATCGAAAACCTCGATCGCCGGCCGGGTGCGCGCCGTCAGCACCGCCTCACGCATCTGCGCGGCGAGCCCGTCGGCCTCCCTCCCGATCGCGGCGATCGTCTCATCGTCGAGGTCACCGGCGGCGCGCAGGAACGCCTCCACGCGCGTCAGCGGGTCGCGCGCCCGCCACGCCTCGAGTTCTTCGCGATCCCGGTAGCGCGTGGGGTCGTCCGAGGTGGTGTGGGGACCCATGCGATACGTCACGGCCTCGAGGAACACGGGACCTCCACCGCGACGGGCGTGCTCCAGCGCCCAGCGCATCGCCGCGGTGCACGCCAGCACATCGTTGCCATCCACCCGCATGCTGGGGATGCCGAAGCCGGGGGCGCGACCCGCGATCGGGAAGCGCGACTGCACCGCGACCGGCTCGGAGATCGCCCACTGGTTGTTCGAGCAGACGAAGACGACGGGGGCCGTGAACGACGACGCGAACACCATCGCCTCGTTGACATCGCCCTGGCTTGACGCTCCGTCGCCGAAGTAGGTCACCGCCACCTGATCGCCACCATCGCGCTGGATACCCATCGCGTATCCGACGGCATGGAGGGTCTGGGCGCCGATGATGATCTGCGGAGATGCCAGGCGGAGCTCGAAGGGGTCGTATGTGGAGTGCACCTCGCCGCGCCAGGCGAGAACGAGGTCGGCGGGCACTCCGCCGCGAAGGATCGCGATGCTCAGCTCGCGGTAGCTCGGAAAGAGGAAGTCGTCGGCGCGGCAGGCGCGCGCCGTCCCGACGGCGATCGCCTCCTGTCCCTGAGCAGGCGCCCACAGTCCGAGGTGACCCTGGCGCTGGAGCGCCACACCCTCGGCATCCATCCGGCGCGCGATCGCCATATCGCGGTACAGACCGCGCAGCGCGGTGCCGTCCAGGTCCTCGACCCAGGGGTCCAGCCGCGCGTCCGCGATGCGGCACCCGTCGGGGGTCAGCAGTCGCGCCGTGTCGTCGAGCGCGGTCATCGCTTCGTCTGTCGTCAGGGTGTACATCGTCGTCATCCCTCTCTGGCTCAGCCGCTGTCTTGTGGACCGCGGCGGCCGCCCGGGCCGGCCTCGTCGCCGGTTGCGTGGAAGATTACGTCGAACTGGCACCTAGCTCAAGCATCTTTGCTCGCGCTGAGCATGTTGCCCATGCGGCACCGGCTGCTGCTGGTACAGTTGGGCAGTATGGGACCTCTTGACCGCGTCGACCTCGACTTGTTGAACGCGCTCGCCGACGATCACCGCGCCACGGTCGTGGCGCTCGCCGAACGGCTCGGCCTGTCCCGCAACACCGTCCAGGCGCGGCTGGCGCGCCTGGAGCGCGGCGGCGTCTTCCAGTCGTTCGAGCGGGCCATCCCCCCGCTCGCACTGGGCCTGCCGATCGAAGCGATGGTGAGCGTCACCGTGCGCCAGGCGGAGTTGCCTCGCATCACGCAGGCGATCGCGACGCTCCCCGAGGTGGTGCAGGCCTACGGCATGAGCGGGCAGGTCGACCTGCTGGTGCGCGTCGCTGCGCGCGACACCCAGCACCTGTTCGACGTCGACGCCCGAATCCTGGCGATCGACGGCGTCGAACGCACCGAAACGTCGTTGGTCATGGGCGAAGTGATCGGATATCGGATCCGACCACTCCTGGAGTCGGCACGGGAGGACGCGATCCGCTGACCTCGCCGGGCGAGAACTCGGGCGTCGGCGGCAGCACGGCATCCGCCGCAAGCGGGGCGAGAGGTGCGGCGCCGACATCCATTCGCACGAGCACGACCCCCGCCAACAGCACCGCACCGCCGATGATCTGGACCGGCGATGGGGCCTCGCCGAGGAGGAGCCAGGCGAAGCCGAGCGCGAAGAGCACTTCGCTGAGGCCGATGAACGACGCCAATCGAGCGCCTACGCGAGGCACGGCCATGACCCCGAAGGCATAGCCGAGGGTCGTTCCGACGGCTCCGACCCACCCGAGGGCGAGGATGCCGGGAACATCGATCCCTCGGAACGTGAGCGTGACGGCCGGCGCGGACAGGGGCATCGCACCGACGACCGCCAGCAGGAGCATGAGACCGGCCCCGACCATCAACCCGCCGGCGGCCAGGGCGAGCGGAGGCAGGTCATCGCCGGTGCGCTCGCTCATCACGAAATAGACACAGACGCAGAGTGCCGCGCCCAGCGCCAGCAGCGTGCCCAGCAGGTCGAATCGGGCGCCGGTGACGTCGACGACGAGCACGAGTCCCACGATCGCGACGACGGATCCGATGATCACGAGTCGCGACGGGGCGCGTCGCGTACGGATCCAGACGAATCCGACGAGCATCACCGGCGCGAGGTACTGGATGAGAAGCGCGACGGCGACGGGCATGCGCTGCATCGCGGAGAAGAACAGCAGCTGACAGCCCAGCACCGGGATGAGCCCGAACGCGACGAGCGAGAGCGCGTGCCGGCGGAGGAATCCGCGCTCACGCCGCGCCGCACGCACGAGAGCGGGCGACAGGATCAGCGCGGCGAGTCCCATGCGCACGACCAGCGCTGCCGAGAGCGACCACCCGGCCTCGAGCAGCGGCTTGACCAGCGGTCCGCTCGAAGAGAAGGCGAGGGCCGAGACGACGGCCATGACGATCCCCGTCGTGCGGGCGGATGAAGCGGTGCGAGACACCGGCGGTCCTCGGGTTCGAGTGCGGGCTGTCATGACTGAACAGCGAATACACTGGTGACACTATCGCCCGGCGAGGTCAGGAGTCAACGTGGTCTTCATCCATGACACCGAAATGTCTCTGCGTGCCGCCGCAGCCCTGGTCAACACCCTGCCGGACACCGACACATCCGGCGTCGACCGCCTCCAGACGCAGGCGGATCTGGCAGCCTACCTCGCCGAGTTCTCCTACACCGGAGCCTTCCGCCGAGATGCCGCCGAGCTCACCGCCGTCCGCGCGAACCGCTCGCGCCTTCGGGCGCTGTGGGACGTCGATCGCGACCGCGCCGTGCCGCTCGTCAACGCGATGCTGCGCGATGGTCGGGCACTGCCCCAACTCGTCATCCACGATCAGTTCGATTGGCACATCCATGCCACGGCGCCCGACGCCCCCCTGGCGATGCGGATGCTCGTGGAATCGGCGATGGCGTTCGTCGACGTGATCCGCTCCGATGCGTGGGATCGCGTCCGCGTCTGCGCGGCGGACGACTGCGAGTCGGTCTATGTCGACTTCTCGAAGAACGGTTCGAAGCGCTACTGCGACACCGGAAACTGCGGCAACCGCATGAACGTCAACGCGTACCGTCGCCGGAAGGCGCGAGAAAACGCCTGACCGCCTCTGCGGCCGCCTGCGGAGTCTCGTAGTGAATGAGGTGGCCGACGGCGGGGATCTCGACCAGCTCGGCGTCGGGGAACATCCCTTGCAGCCGCCGCTCGGCCTCGATCGGCGTGATGTCGTCCTTCTCCGCGGCGATCAGCAGCGTCGGCTGCGCGATCGCCGGTGCGAAGCGGCGGACATCGTTCGAGACGGAGGTGACGAAACCCTCGTACAGCACGTCACGATCGTGGAAGAGGGAGAAGTAGGTGTCGTGCTGGTCGTGGATGAAGCGGCGCAGCAGCGGGTCACGGGTCTTGGCCATCGAGACGCTCATCACGCGGACGATCATGCGGTTTCGCAGGAGCGCGTCACCGATCCGCTTCGGCAGCTTCGCGCCGAGGCGGTAGTAGAGCACCGCCAGTCGCGTGAGGACGCCGCGCGGCCCCTCCAGTGCCGGGGCACCGATCGGGTTGACGAGGATCACGCGCGGGGTCTGCAGTCCTGCGGCGACCGCCGCGGCGACGACGATCGACCCGAAGGAGTGCCCCAGCACGACGGCTCCCGGCGCCACGGCATCCACGAAGGCGCGCAGCCACTGCGCGTAGGCGTCGAGCGTGTGCTCCACTCCCGGAAGCGGTGGCGTCTCACCGAAGCCGGGGAGGTCGGGCGAGATGACGCGGATGCCGTCGAGGTAGGCCACGACCGGCTCCAGTCCGTGGTGGTCACCGCGGTATCCGTGCACGGCGACGAGCGTGATCGGCGCCGCGGGATCTCCGTACACCCAGTACGCCGTCCGCGTCCCGGAGATCTCGATCTCGTCGCGCCCCACGGCGATGGCGGCCAGGCGGTCGGCGTAGGGCGAGGCGACGGTCATCCCAGAAGTCTAGAAGGCTGCCCCCTCGCCGGCGGTCGCGCCCGCGCGCCTGCGCCGCGATGTCGGCGCCCCCACATAACCTCGGGGGCATGCAGACGTGGCAGACGATTCCCCTGTGGGAGGAGGATCCGGCCGCCCCGATCGCTCCCACCCGGCCTGCCCGCCTCGGCTGGGCGGATGCCGTGGGCGTCTTCGATCTGGAGACGACCGGCGTCGACGTGACCTCCGACCGTATCGTCACGGCCCATGTCGGCCTCCTCGACGCCAGCGGCACGGCCGTTCGGGCGCAGTCGTGGCTCGCCGATCCGGGTATCGACATCCCCGAGGGCGCCACCGCCGTCCACGGCATCACGACGGCACACGCCCGCGCGCACGGCTCCGCCGCGCCCTCCGTGATCGCGGAGGTCGTGTCTGCACTGCGCGATCTGCTGGACGCCGGCATCCCGGTGGTGGCCTACAACGCCCCGTTCGACTTCTCGCTGCTCAAATACGAGGCGCTCCGACACGGCATCCCGCCGATCCTGGAGCCCTCGCCGGTCATCGATCCCCTCGTGCTGGACAAAGCACACGACCGCTTCCGCCGCGGCAAGCGCACCCTCGAAGCCGTCGCGGCGCATTACGCCGTACCGCTCGTCGGCGCGCACGACGCGACCGCCGATGCGATCGCGGCGGGCCGGGTCGCACAGGCGCTGGCACGACGGTTCGAGCTCGACGCGCCCGTCCACGAGCTGCACACCCGTCAGATCGGGTGGGCACGCGCGCAGGCCGACAGCCTCACCGAATACTTCATCCGCATCGGCCGGCTCGACCCCGACGACCGCCTCGACGGCAGCTGGCCGATCCGCTGATCGACCGCTCGCGTCGTGGTGGGCGTTCGACGCCCACCACGACGAAAGCCCCGCCGGAGCGGGGCTTTCGCGGGATTCGGATTACTTGCTCGAACCGCCGAAGTTCTTGAAGCGCTGGTTGAACTTCTCGACGCGACCGGCCGAGTCCATGATGCGCTGCTTGCCCGTGTAGAACGGGTGCGAGGCCGAGGAGATTTCGACGTCGATGACCGGGTAGGTCTCACCGTCGAGCTCGATCGTCTTGTCGCTCGTGACCGTCGAACGGGTCAGGAAGGTCTCGCCGGAGCCGAGGTCGCGGAACACGACCGCCTGGTACTCGGGGTGGATGTCAGTCTTCATGGGGTTCCTAACGTGGGCCCTGGATTTTGCCAGGGCGAGGGAAGTCTGTGATGCGGGCGCGGGCGCGCATGCACCAAGGGTCGATCATACCAGCCCGAGGCCGCTCGGAAGAATCCGGATCTCAGTCGCCGTGCGTAGCCCGCGCGGCGTAGCGCCCGCCATCCTCGGTCAGGGCGATCGGCATGCCGAAGGTGGCCGAGAGAGTGTCAGCGGTGAGGGTCTGCGCGATCGGTCCGGCAGCGACGAGGGCGCCCTCGCGAAGGAGCAGCACGTGGGTGAAGCCGACCGGGATCTCCTCCACGTGGTGGGTCACCATCACCATCGCCGGCGTCGTCGGCGCCTGAGCGTACCCGCTGAGCAGTTCGAGGAGTTCTTCGCGCGCGCCGAGGTCGAGGCTCGCCGTCGGCTCGTCCAGCAGCAGCAGCTCCGGATCCGTCATCACCGCGCGCGCGATCTGCACCCGCTTCTGCTCGCCGTCGGAGAGCGTCCCGAACGTGCGCTCGGCGAGATGGTCCAACTTCCACTCGGCCAGCACCCGGCGCGCACGCCGCTCGTCGATCGTCTCGTAGGTCTCGTTCCAGCGCCCCAGCACGGAGAATGCGGCGGTCAGGACGACGTCGAGCACCGTCTCCTCCGGCGGAACCCGGCGTGCCATCGCCGACGACGCGAACCCGATGCGCGGCCGCAGATCGAACACGTCGGTGCGTCCGAGACGCTCGTCCAGGATCGTGACCTCACCCGATGTCGGGTGGATCAGCGTCGCCGCGAGCTGCAGGATGGTGGTCTTGCCGGCACCGTTGGGTCCGAGGACCACCCAGCGCTCATCGTCGGCGACGTGCCAGTCGATGCGATCGATGATGTTGCGAGCATTGCGGCGGACGACGACATCGACGAATTCGAGCACCTGAGGCATGCGCCCAGCCTATCGGGGGCATCCCGGCCATCCCGGCGGTACGCGCCGGACGCGCACGCAGTCCGCGCATTCAGTCCGCGCGCTCGGCGACCTCACGGTAGAGAGCCTCCGTGGCGTCGGCGATCGCCTGCCAGCTGAAGGCCGTGGCGGCGCGTTCCCGGCCGGCCGCGCCGTACGCGCGCGCTCTCTCGGGGTCGGACACCACTTCGGTGAGCACGGCCGCGAGATCGGCGACGAAGCGGTCGGGGTCGACGGGCGTCCCGGTCCCGTCCTGCACCTGCTCGATCGGAACCAACCGCCCGGTGACCCCGTCGACGACGACCTCGGGGATGCCGCCGGTCGCGGTGCCCACGACGGCGGCACCGCACGCCATGGCCTCGAGGTTCACGATGCCGAGCGGCTCGTACACGCTCGGGCACACGAAGGTGGTGGCAGAGGTCAGGATCGCGCAGAGCTGGTCGCGCTGCAGGAACTCGTCGATCCACACCACGCCGTCTCGGCGCGCCTGGAGGTCGCGGACGAGACCTTCGACCTCGGCCATGATCTGCGGCGTGTCCGGAGCGCCGGCGCAGAGGACGATCTGCACGTCGGCGGGCAGCTCAGCGGCGGCCCGAAGGAAATAGGGCAGGCCCTTCTGCCGGGTGATACGACCGACGAACACCACCGACGGGCGGTTCGGATCGATGCCGTAGCACTCGAGAAGCGCATGGTCCTCCCGCGGATGCCACGCCTCCACGTCGATCCCGTTGTAGATCACGCGCACTTTCGCGGGATCGAGCGAGGGATAGCTGCGCAGGATGTCGCGGCGCATTCCGTCGCTGACCGCGATCACGGCAGCGGCGTTCTCGTACGCGGTCTTCTCGATGTAGCTCGACACGGCATACCCGCCTCCGAGCTGCTCCGCCTTCCACGGTCGCAGCGGCTCGAGTGAGTGGGCCGTTACCACGTGCGGGATGCCGTGCAACAGCGAGGCGAGGTGCCCCGCGAAGTTCGCGTACCACGTGTGCGAGTGCACCACATCGGCTCCTGCGACACCGCCGACGATCTCCAGGTCCGTGCCGAGCGTCTGCAGCGCGGGGTTGGCGCCGGCGAGCTCGACCGGCACGCCGTAGGACGTCGTGTCGGCCTCCTCGCGGTCGCCGCCGAACGCACGCACCTGCACGTCGATGCTCCGTCGCAGGGCAGCGACGAGTTCGGTGACGTGAACGCCGGCGCCGCCGTAGATCTCGGGCGGGTACTCCTTGGTGACGATGTCGACGCGCATGTCACGAACGCTAGTACACGGTCGAACGGGGGCCTAGTGTGGTGACATGCCTGCAGCGCCGAAGGTCTTCGGAATCATCCTCGCCGGCGGCGAGGGAAAGCGCCTCATGCCTCTGACGGAGGACAGAGCCAAACCCGCGGTGCCCTTCGGCGGCCAGTACCGGCTGATCGACTTCGCGATCTCGAACCTGATCAATTCGGGACTTCGGCAGATCGTGGTGCTGACGCAGTACAAGTCGCACAGCCTCGACCGGCACGTGTCCCAGACCTGGCGGATGTCCGCTCTGTTGAACTCCTACGTGGCCTCGGTGCCGGCGCAGCAGCGTCTGGGCAAGCGCTGGTTCTCCGGCTCGGCAGACGCCATCCTGCAGTCGTTGAACCTCATCCACGACGAGAAGCCCGACATCGTGGTGGTGATCGGCGCCGACCACGTGTACCGGATGGACTTCGAGCAGATGCTGGCCGCGCACATCGAGTCGGGAGCCAAGGCGACGGTCGCCGGCATCCGCCAGCCCATCGGGCTCGCCAACCAGTTCGGGGTGATCGATCTCGACCCGAGCGACAACGTCACGATCCGCGACTTCCTCGAAAAGCCCCAGAACCCGACCGGACTGGCCGATGCGCCGCACGAGGTGCTGGCATCGATGGGCAACTACATCTTCGATGCCGACGCCCTGATCGCGGCTGTGGAAGCGGACGGCGAGCTGCCGGGCTCGAACCACGACATGGGCGGCGACATCATCCCCTATTTCGTGGGGCGCGGCGAGGCGGCGGTGTATGACTTCAAGCGCAACGACGTGCCGGGCTCGACCGATCGCGACCGCGACTACTGGCGGGATGTGGGCACGATCGACTCGTTCTTCGACGCGCACATGGATCTCATCTCGACGCTGCCGATCTTCAACCTCTACAACGTCGACTGGCCGATCCACTCGCAGTCGGTGAACTCGCCGCCCGCCAAGTTCGTGCGCGACGGCGTCGGCCGTATGGGCAACGCGATCGACTCGATCGTGTCACTGGGCTCGGTGCTGTCGGGAACCCATCTGGAGCGCTCCGTGGTCGGCCCATGGACGTTGTCGGGCGGCGGCTCGACCATCACCGATTCCGTGCTCTTCGATCACGTCCAGGTCGGTGCCGGCGCGCGGGTGCATCGCGCGATCCTCGACAAGAACGTCGTGCTGGAGCCGGGGGCGACGGTCGGCGTCGATCGTGCCTTCGATCTCGCGCGCGGCTTCACCGTGACCGACAGCGGCATCACCGTGGTGGGAAAGAACGCCTACGTCGCACGCTGACGGCCGATAGGTTGGACGGGTGCCTGACGCCCGCTTCCTCGTCGTGTTCGACGCCGACTCCACTCTGCTGCGCAACGAAGTCATCGAGCTCATCGCCGACGAGGCCGGCCGTGGCCCCGAGGTCGCGGCGGCCACCGAGGCGGCGATGCGCGGTGAAGTGGATTTCGCGACGAGTCTGCGCTCGCGCGTGGCCGAGCTGCGCGGCGTCCCGCTGAGCGCCTTCGACCGCGTGCGGGCGCGCGTAGAGCCCACCCCGGGAGCGGCCGAGCTCGTCGCCGCCATTCACGCCCGCGGCGGGAGGGCCGCCGTCGTATCCGGCGGATTCCACGAGATCCTGGACGTCATCGCACCCCGGCTCGGAATCGACGAGTGGCGCGCGAATCGACTGGCCGTCGACGGCGGCGTGCTGTCCGGCCTCGTCGATGGCGAGATCGTGGATGCCGCCGGCAAAGCCGCAGCACTGGGCGAGTGGGCCGCGGCATCCGGTGTTCCGCTCTCCCGCACGATCGCCGTGGGCGACGGCGCGAACGACCTGCAGATGATGGCCGTCGCCGGGCTCGGCGTCGCGTTCAACGCGAAGCCCGCGGTGCGACGGCACGCCGACCTCGTCATCGGCCCGGTCGACCTGCGCGAACTCATCCCAATGCTCCCCTGACCTTCCGCGACCGCATCGCGCGTCGTGGACGCACGGATGTCGGTGGCCCGGCGTACCGTGAGCGCATGGACGTCATCATGATTCCCGGTCTCTGGCTCGACGCATCGTCGTGGGACGACGTGCTTCCTGCGCTGCGCAGTGCAGGGTTGACCCCACGACCGTTGACGATGCCGGGCCTGGGGGCGCCCGGCGTCGAGAGCGCCGGCATCGGCATCGCCGACTGGGTCGCGGCGGCCGTCGCCGCGATCGACGAGTCTGTCGGACCCGTTGCGGTCGTCGGCCACAGCGGAGGCGGCAACGTCGCCTGGGGAGCAGCGGATGCCCGCCCCGAACGCGTGGCCCGGGTCGTCCTGGTCGATACTGCGGTGCCGCACGACGGGGGCATGATCTCGGAGTTCGACGTCGTCGACGGCGTCGTGCCGTTCCCCGGCTGGGACTTCTTCGACGAGGACGACGTGGCTGATCTCGACGCGCAGACGCGGGCGCGCACCGCACCGCTGACCCGCTCGGTGCCGGCTCGGGTCCCCACCGACGCGATCGCGCTGCACGACGAACGTCGCTACGAGCTTCCCGTCACCGTGCTCTCCGGATCACTGGGCGAAGAGGAGTTCCGCGGCTTCCTCGCACAGTGGGGCCGGTACGCCGACGAGTTCTCGGCGATCCGCGACACCGAGATCGTCCGTCTGGGCAGCGGCCATTGGCCGCAGTTCTCCCAGCCACAGCGGCTGGGCGACGCGATCGCCGCCGCCATCACGCGAGCGCCGCTGCCTTCGTCGCCGCGCTGAGCGGGCCGCAAGACCCACCGGTCACGGCGAGAGGGTCTCCGCAGCGAGCCGAGATGCCGAGGGGCTCAGTGCCCCATCCCGAGACCGCCGTCGACGGGGATGACGGCACCCGAGATGTAGGCGGCATCCTCCGACGCCAGCCACGTGACGACGCCGGCGACCTCGTCGGGGGTCGCGAAGCGACCGACGGGAATGTTCCGCTTGTACTCGTTCTGCGTGTCTTCGGGCAGTTCGGCGGTCATGTCGGTCTCGATGAATCCGGGCGCGACGACGTTGGTCGTGATCCCGCGACCGCCGAGCTCTCGAGTCAGCGAGCGCGCAAAGCCGACGAGTGCCGCCTTCGACGACGAGTAGTTGATCTGGCCGGGCGACCCGTACAGACCCACGACGCTCGAGATGAGGATGACCCGTCCCCACTTGGCGCGCAGCATGCCCTTGGACGCACGCTTGACGACGCGGAACGTTCCGCCCAGGTTCGTGGCCACGACGGAGTCGAAATCGTCCTCGGTCATCCGCAGCAGCAGCGTGTCCTTCGTGATCCCGGCGTTCGCGACCACGATCTCCACGGGACCGAGCTGCTTCTCGACCTCGGCGAACGCGGCATCCAACGACGCAGCATCCGTCACGTCGGCCCGCACCGTGAGCGTGCCCTCCGGGCCCTCGCCGGAGCGGGCGGTGACCGCGGTGCGATACCCCTCCGCGACGAAGCGGGCGGCGATGGCGCGGCCGATGCCGCGGTTTCCGCCGGTGACGAGGACGACACGGTCGTGCGACATAGGGGCTCCGTTTCGCTCGGGAGGAACCGCCCCAGCCTACCCGTCGCGCACGACGGATCCCCTCTCGCGCGCGGCGCCCGATAGGCTGGCACGGCGAGACAGGAGAGATCATGACCGACGCGACGAACCCTCAGTCCCCGGATGCCGCGGCCACCCCGCCCGTGACGCCTCCGACTCCGGCACCTGCGGCCGATGCGACCTATGCGCCGCCGGCGGCACCCGCCTACCAGCCTCCGGCATATCAGCCGCCGTCCTATCCCTCCGCACCCCCGGCGTACGGCGCGAGCACCGGCGCCCCGGTGCAGCCCGCTCCTGGCGCACCGCCCGTGTACGGGTCCGCTCCCTACTACGGGGCGCCCGCCGTGAAGACGAACGTGCTCGCCGTCATCTCGATGATCGCGTCGATCCTGGGCTTCGTGTGGATCCTTCCGCTCATCGGGTCGGTTGGCGGTGCCATCATGGGCCACATCTCGCTGAACCAGATCAAGCGCACGGGTGAAGGCGGCCGCGCAATGGCGCTTGCGGGCGTGATCGTGGGATGGGTCGGCACCGCGATCTCACTCTTGATCATCGGCTTCTTCGTCTTCTTCATCATCCTCGGGGCCGCCGCCAGCTCGCGTTACGGCTCGTACTGATCGGGCGACGCCGCGCCTGCGACGCCCACGCGGCGTAGGCTGAGGGGACCGTGAAAAGCTCCCGTGCTCAGTCCGCCACGTCGTTGCCGCGCGCGCCGCGCGACGACGCGAGCGCGCGCATGACGAAGTACTTCACGATGATGGTCATCCGGGTGATCTGCTTCGTCCTCATGGTGGCCGTCACCCCCTACAGCTGGTACACGTGGCTGTTCGGAGCCGGAGCGATGTTCCTTCCCTACTTCGCCGTGGTGATCGCCAACGTCGCCTCCGGATCGGCCGAACGTGCCATCGCCCCCGAGCGCGCGATCGAGGCCTCTCCGACCCTGCGTCCACCGTCGGACGCCCCGACCGCCGCGGTCGACGAGACGCCCCGCGTGATCAGACTGAGCGAGTCCTCGCGGCAGCCGCCCGCACCCCGGACGCCGTCGGACGACGAATGACCGAGGCCATCTGCTCGAGGACCGGCTGCCGCGCGCCCGCGACGTGGCAGGTGCAGTGGCGCAATCCGCGCATCCACGCGCCCGAACGACGCAAGATCTGGGCCGCGTGCGGCGATCACGTCGACTATCTGCGCGACTATCTCGCCGCCCGCGACTTCCCGGTGGACGTGGTCGCCTTCGATACGGAGGCGACCAGATGAGAGAACGCACGGCTCGGCAGCAGACGGCGCTGCGCTGGGCAGGATACGTCGCGATCGCGATCGTCTTCGCGATCGTCTGCGCCTTCCTGTCGAACTGGCAGTTCACGCGCAACGCGGAGCGAAGCAGCCAACTCGCCCTGATCGCCGCGAACTACGACGCCGCGCCGGTGCCGCTGGGGCAGGTGATCGGCGCCGACGGCGCGTTCCGACCCGGCGACCAATGGCGCCCGGTCTCCCTGACCGGTCAGTATCTGACCGACCACACGCTGTTGGCTCGTAATCGCGCGCACGGTGGGACGAGCGCCTTCGAGGTGCTCGTCCCATTCCGGACGGTCGACGGAGCGGTCTTCCTCGTCGACCGCGGCTGGCTGCCGCCCGGCTCCTCCCAGCCCGAGCCGGACGCGATCCCCACTCCCCCCGCCGGCCAGGTACAGGTGATCGCGCGACTCAAGCCGGGCGAGCCGCTGCCGAACTCGGGACGCTCCGCGCCGGACGGCCAGGTGCCGACCATCAATCTCCCCCTGATCGCGGAGACCACCGCTCAGCCCGCGCTCATCACGAGCGCCTACGGACTGCTGGTGTCCGAACAGCCCAGTCCCGCGGAGACACCCAACGCACTCGAGTCGCCATCGGACGACCCCGGCCCATACCTCTCGTACGCGATCCAGTGGATCCTCTTCGCGCTGATGGGATTCGTCTTCATCTGGTACATGATCCGCACCGAGATCCGTCACCGGCGAGAGGATGCGGAAGACGCAGCCGCGGAACGGGCAGGCGAGACCCCGACGCCGGACGAGGAGGAGGCGTCTCCCGCCGCTCGTCGGCGCCGACAGCGCGAAGCCCGGCGACCGGATCGCGACATGCAGGAAGAAGACGCCCTTCTCGACGAGCTGACGTCCCGCTGAGCAGTCCGACGCGGAATCGGCGTCAGGCGAGGGTGATCAGGTCGACGTAGTCGCGACCCCAGATGTCCTCGACGCCGTCGGGCAGGATCAGCACCCGTTCGGGGTTGAGGGCCTGAACGGCGCCCTCGTCGTGGGAGACCAGCACGACCGCACCTTCGTAATGGGCCAGTGCGCCGAGGATCTCCTCGCGCGAGGCGGGGTCGAGGTTGTTGGTGGGTTCGTCCAGCAGCAGCATGTTCGCCGACGAGACGACGAGCGTCGCCAACGACAGACGAGTCTTCTCACCGCCGGAGAGCACACCGGCGGGCTTGAGGACGTCGTCACCGGTGAACAGGAACGAACCGAGCACCTTGCGCGCCTCGGTGGCGTTGATATCCGGCGCCGCCGACATCATGTTGTCGAGGACCGACCGGTTGACGTCGAGGTTCTCGTGCTCCTGCGCGTAGTAGCCGATCTTCAGGCCGTGGCCGGGTTCGATGATGCCGGTGTCGGCCTTGTCGACGCCGGCGAGGATCCTGAGCAACGTGGTCTTGCCGGCACCGTTGAGCCCGAGCACGACCACTTTCGATCCGCGATCGATGGCCAGGTCGACGTCCGTGAAGATCTCCAGCGATCCGTAGGACTTCGAGAGGTTCTTCGCCATGAGCGGCGTCTTGCCGCACGGCGCCGGCTTGGGGAAGCGCAGCTTCGCGACGCGGTCCTCTTGGCGGACCTCCTCGAGACCGGAGAGCATCTTCTCGGCGCGAGCGACCATCTGGTGGGCCGCGGCGGCCTTGGACGCCTTCGCACCGAAGCGCGCGGCCTGCAACTGCAGCGCCGTCGCCTTCTTCTCGATGTTGACGCGCTCCTTCTTGCGTCGTTCCTCATCGGCGACCCGCTGGCGCAGGTAGTTCTTCCAGTTCATGTTGTAGACGTCGATGACCTGACGCATCGCGTCGAGGTAGAAGACACGGTTGACCGTCTCGCCGACGAGTTCCACGTCGTGGCTGATGACGATGAGCCCGCCCTTGTAGTTCTTCAGGAACTCGCGCAGCCACACGACGCTGTCCGCGTCGAGGTGGTTCGTCGGCTCGTCGAGGATCATCGTCTGCGCGTCGGAGAAGAGGATGCGCGCAAGCTCGATGCGACGACGCTGACCGCCCGACAGGGTCTTCAGGGGCTGGTCGAGGATGCGGTCCGGCAGCGACAGGTTGTGCGCGATGGATGCCGCTTCCGACTCGGCCGCGTACCCGCCGAGCGCCTCGAAGCGCTCCATGAGGTTGCCGTAGCGGCGCATCGCCTTCGCGGCCGCCTTTTCGTCGGCATCCCCCATCTGCAACGAGGCCTCGTGCATCTGCAGGGCGAGCGTGCCGAGCCCTCGCGCATCGAGGATGCGGGTGCGCGCCAGCATCTCCGGATCGCCGGAGCGCGGGTCCTGCGGCAGGTAGCCGAGCTCGCCCGAGCGTTCGACCTTTCCGTCGGCCGGCAGCAGGTCGCCCGCGAGCACCTTCGTGAGCGTCGTCTTGCCGGCTCCATTGCGGCCGACGAGACCGATCTTGTCGCCGTCGGAGACGCGAAACGACACCTCCGACATGAGCGTGCGAGCGCCCACGCGGATCTCGAGGTCGTGCACGGCAAGCACAGCAGACGTCCGTTCGTCGGGGATGGGGAACGGCCCGGAGACGGACCAGCCTCCCATTCTACCGTCCACGTCCGGCGTCGGCCGCCGCTCGAGTCCAGAGGTGCCAGACTCGGGACCATGCGATTGCGCCCCTTCGCCGACGACGATCTGACGCTGCCCTTCCTCGGCACGATCGCGTTCCGCACCGATCGATGGCGTGATGCGCATACCCGCTCGACCGTGCTGGAGGTGGACGGGCACCCCGTGGCCGCCGGCATCATGTGGACCTCGCGCGTGCACGGGGACCGGTACTGGGTCGCCATCGTGGTCGAGCCCGCATCGCGTGGCCGCGGTTACGGGAAGGCCGTGTTCGCCCACTTGTCGACACTGCGAGATGCGCCACTGACCTTCATGACGCGCGGGTACGTCGACGACGATGCACTCGGCTTCGCCGACGCCCTGGGAGCACGGACCATACAGGTGGTGCCACCCGCGGACGTGCCGGCGGCGTCTCGCGCGGTTCTGCGGCCGCACCCGGCGGTGCAGAGCGTCCGCGATCTGCACTGGGACGACGTCCTCGATGCCAACGCGGCCGTCTACGCCTGGACGCACGAGGGCTGGTCGCCCGTCGCTCGGGATTTCGCGGCGGCTCTCTCGGAAGACCTCGAGGCCGAGGTCGACCGCGACGCGAGCAGCGCCGCCGTCGTCGACGGCGAGATCGTCGCGCTGGCGCTCGTCTATCACGACTCGACACCCCCGTGCCTCACGGCGGAGACCACGAGCAGGGAGACGGCCGACGGTGAGCGCTTGATCGAGGCCTGCGTCCGGCGCTCCCTCGACGTGCTGGCAGCTCGCGGCGTCGAGCGGGTCACCTTCGACGGCCATGTCAGCGATCCGCACTTCCTCCCCGTATGGGCGCGCCTCTCACCGAGGGGCCGCTGGTTCCGCCTCGTCGAGATCCCTCCGACCGGCGGATGACGAGCGAGCGGGACGGGTCATCCTCAGCTCGTGCACGCCCTCGTCGACACGCACGGTTCCGTCGGGCACGAATCCGTGCTTGGCAGAGAAGGCCTGCGCGCGAGGATGGGGATCGGCCACCCACAGCATGTGCGCTGCGGATGCCGGGGCCACCGCGTCCAAGAGAGCGGCGCCGACGCCGGTGCCGTGGTGATCGGCAAGGACGTAGAGCACGTGGAGCGCACGATCCGGAGTGCCATCCGTCCGGTCCTCTTCCGGGGTGGGACCGGTCATCGCGATCCCCACGACCTCGTCGTCGACGAGGGCGACGGCCGCAGCGACCTGCGCGAAGCGGGGGTCGTCGCCCAGCACCGCGGTCCAGAAGCGCTCGCGACGGTCCACGAAGTCGGGCGCGTCGAGGATCTCGTCAGCCATGAGGCCGCGGTACGTCTGCCGCCACCCCTCCAGGTGCACGCGCGCCATACCGGCGGCATCCGCGGGACGAGCGGAGCGAACGGTGAAAGTCATCATGCGGCGAGTGTCGTCAGCGAGGCGGGACCGGGATCGCGACGGGCTATCGCCGTCAGATTGTCTCGATGCGACAACGAATCGTCCTCTCTTCCATCGATCTCGGCCAGGTGGCCCGCGTGGCGAGACTTTAGGCTGAGCCATGAACCGTCCACCTCTCGAAGGAGACCGCATGTCCCTCGCCGCCGCCGGCCGCCGCCTCGTGCTCGCCGATCTCATCGCCCGCCCGACCGACCGGGCCCGCGCCGCCGCCCTGGACACAGCCCTCGTGATCGCGGGCGCCGCCGTGGTCGCGGTGCTCGCGCAGGTCGAGGTTCCGCTCTGGCCCGTGCCCATCACGGGACAGACTCTCGCCGTCGTCGTCGTGGGCGCCGCCCTCGGCGCCCGTCGCGGCGCCGCCGCTCTCCTCACCTACCTCGTCGCCGGCCTCGCGGGTCTGCCGGTCTTCGCGGGATTCACGGGAACCATCGCAGCCGTCGCCAAGCCGAGCTTCGGGTTCATCATCGGCTTCGTCTTCGCCGCCTTCGTCGCGGGATGGTTCGCGGAGCGCGCGTGGGACCGACGTCCCGTCCTCGCGTTCGTCGGCTTCGTGGCGGCGAGCGTGATCCCGTTCCTGTTCGGTGTGCCCTACATGGCCTTCATCCTGAACACCGTCCTCGGCAAGGGACTCGGTATCGAGGCGATCCTCGCCGCTGGCGTCACTCCGTTCATCGTCGGCGGCATCGTCAAGGCCGCGCTGGCGGCGCTGCTGATCCCGGCGGCATGGGCGGGCGTGCGTGCCGTGGAGAACCGTTCCGGCCGCTGACTCCTCACCTCACGACGACGGCCCCGACCGCAGTGGTCGGGGCCGTCGTCGTGAGGTGGAGGGCGCGTCAGCCCTTCGCGACGGCCACCGCGGCGGCCAGCTTCTGCGTGATCGTCGGCAGTGCCCAGGGCAGCGTCAACGCGGTCGGCGAGACCGCCGCCACGTTCTCCGCGCCCACCATCGCTGCGACGGCACCCTTCTTGACGGCGGGGATCAGCTGACCCCGCGCAGATGCGAGGAAGTCGTCGAGCGTCTTCTGATCCTCAGCCTGCGTGAAGATGACCTGAGCATCGATCTTGTCGAGGTTCTCCTGACTGACCGTGGTGTAGAAGGTCCCCTCGCCCTTGTCGAGCGCGGTCACACTCGACGGCGAGACGAAGCCGAGATCCTGCAGAACCTCCACGCGCGGGTCGGCCGGAAGATACATGTAGAACGTGTCCACGTCGTCGTCCACGTAGGCGATCGTGACGCCGGCGAACTCCGGATGCGCCGACGCCGCGTCCTTCACCTGCGCGTCGAGGCTCGTCAGCAGATCGGCGGCCTGCGTGCTCATCCCGAGAGCCTTGCCGGTGATCGTGATGACATCACGCCAGGGGGTCGCCCACGGCGCGGTCGGGTAGGCGACGACGGGGATGCCCGCCGCCGTGATGGCGTCGTAGTCCTTCTGCGTGAGCCCCGAGTAGGGTGCGAGCAGCACATCCGGGTTCGTCTTCAGCAACTCCTCGAGGGGGATGTCGTTCGAGCTGACGTCGAGGATGGTGGGCTTGGCGCCTCCGAGCTTGTCCACGGCGTCTGCGATCCACGGCGGCATCTTGTCGTCGCCGCCCGAGTAGTTGTCGGCGGGGATCGCAACGGGCTGGATGCCGAGAGCGAGGACGGCATCCGTCGCCCCCCACCCCCATGTCGCGATGCGCTCGGGCTTCTTCGTGATCGTCGCGTCGCCGAGCGCGGAGGTGATGGTGACGGGGAAGCCGTCACCCGCAACGCTTTCGGAGCTGGCGGGCGCGGCTGATCCGGCGGCGCAGCCCGACAGCAGGAGCGCGGTCACTCCGGCGATCGCGGCGAGTCCGAGTGCTGTGCGGAGTCGTCTCATGGGTCTTCCTTTCTCAGGGACGTGCAGGGGTGGCCTCGTCGATGAGTGCAGCAGAGCTCGTCGACGGGACGGGGATGACGATCGGGGTGGCGGTGAGGGGGTCAGGGATCACCAGTGCGGACAGTCCGAAGGCACGGCGGATCGTCTCGGCGGTCATGACCTCGGCGGGAGCGCCATGGGCGATGATGGCGCCGGCGTGCATGACGACGAGGTCGTCGGCGTAGCGGGCCGCGAGGTTGAGGTCGTGCAGCACGGCGACGACCGTCGTCCCGCGCTCGCGGTTGAGTTCGCGCAGCAGGTCGAGAACCTCGAGCTGATGACTGAGGTCGAGGAAGGTGGTGGGCTCGTCCAGCAGCAGGATGCGCGGATCTTGCGCCAGGGCCATCGCGATCCAGACGCGCTGACGCTGACCTCCCGACAGATCCCCCACCGGACGCTCGGCGAGCTCGGTGATGCCGGTCCATGCCATCGCCTCGTCGACCCGCGCCGTGTCCTGGGCGCTCCAGCGCTGCAGCAGCCCGCGGCGGGGATGCCGCCCCCGACCGACTAGCTCGGCCACCGTGACGCCGTCAGGCGCGGTCGGATGCTGCGGAAGAAGACCCACTGTCTGGGCCAGCGAGCGGCGCGGGATGCCGCGAACGTCCGCCCCATCGATCTCCACACGACCCGCGAGCGGAGCGTGCAGCCGTGCGAGCGTGCCGAGCAGAGTGGACTTTCCCGAGGCGTTCGCGCCGATGATCATCGTGACCCGACCCGGGGCGATCTCGAGGTCGAGGCCGTCGATGACGCGACGCCCGGGATAGCCGGCGGCGAGGGCACGCGCGGTCAAGCGGGGGGAAGCGGAGTGCGAGGTCACAGCCGGCGTCCTTTCGAGGTGGCCAGAAGCCAGAGGAGGAAGAGAGCCCCGACCGCACCGGTGACGATGCCGACGGGCACGGCCATGCCGGGGAGGGCGTACTGGGCGACGAGGTCGGCCGCGAGCAGCAGCGCGGCGCCCACGACGGCGCTCGTGCCGAGGCCCACCGCTCCGTGGCGCAGGAGCGCTCGAGCGATCGCGGGGGCACAGAGCGCGATGAACGAGATGGGCCCGACGAACGCACAGGTGACGGCGGTGAGCAGCACGGCGCTGGTGACGACCACGACACGCACCGGTCCGCTCGCCACACCCAGCCCGTGGGCGGCTTCGCGCCCGAGCTGCACGAGAGGCAGCCACCGCGACGCGACGATCAGCGCGGGGACGAGCGCGACGAAGACGACGAGCACGACGAGCACCTGCCACCACGGCGTCGAGGCGAGGCTTCCGGTGAGCCAGAGAAGCGCGACCTGGGCCTGTTCGATCTTGGCGCGCACCATCATGAGGTTGATGAGTGCCGAGGTGAGGAACGAGACACCGATACCGGCCAGGATCAACCGGAAGCCGCCGTCACGCAGCGATCGACCGGCGAGCATGAGCACGCCCGCGACGGCGGAGCCGCCCACGAAGGCGAACACGGCGACGAGCGGTCCGGTGGTGCCGAGGAGGAGGATCGCGGACACCGCCGCCAGCCCGCTCCCCCCGGAGATGCCGAGCAGGTCGGGACTGGCGAGGGGGTTACTGAGGAACGATTGCAGGAGCGCACCGGCAGCACCGAGCGCGGCGCCGGCGACGAGCGCCATGGCAGCGCGCGGCGCGCGCACCTGGAACACGACGTACTGCTCGATCCTCGTTCCCGACCCGGTCAGCGTCGCCCACAGGCGATCGGGGGTGATCGGGTAGTCGCCGACCGAGATCGCCACTGCCGCGGCCAGCACGACGGCGACGATGACCGCGACGACGACGACGCGACGACGACGCGTAGCCGCGCGCCGGACGGTCAGCGCGGCGCTCACAGCATGCTCCGACGCGGCTGGAGGACGAGTCCGATCAGAACGGGAGCGCCGATGATCGCGACGACGATGCCGGCCTGCACCTCGCCCGGCGGCGCGACGATGCGTCCCGCGACGTCGGCCAAGAGCAGGAACACTCCGCCGTAGAGCATTCCGAGCGGGAGCAGACGTGCGTAGCTGCCACCGACGACGGCGCGCAGCGCATGCGGGACGAGCAGTCCGAGGAAGACGATCGGGCCGGCGATCGCCGTCGCTCCGCCGCACAGCAGCACCGTCGCGACGATGCCGAGCACGCGGCTGCGGCCGACATCGTGCCCGAGACCGGCGGCGGAGTCCGTGCCCAGGGCCACGAGGTCGAGGCCGCGGGCCGATAGCAGGGCGAGCACGGCGCCGACGACGAGTGCGGGAAGCACGAGCGCGACGGCATCCAGACCACGTGTCGACAGGCCTCCGGCTGCCCAGTACCGATAGACGTCCAGCGCGTAGGAGTTCGTGTTGAGGATCAGGAAGGTGACCGCGCTGAGTCCGGCGGTCACGGCCGCGCCGGTGAGGGCGAGCCGCGCGGGTCCGCCGTCCGCTCCGCGTCCGCCGATCATCGCCACGATCACCGCCGCCAGGGCGGCACCGCCGAAGGCGAACCACACGAAGCCGTCCGGCGACGACAGTCCGAACAGGGTGATCGCCGCCAGCACCGCGACGGAGGCACCCGCGTTCAGCCCGAGGAGTCCGGGATCGGCGAACGGGTTGCGTGTGAGCCCCTGCATGACCGTGCCCGCCAGCGCGAGCGCGGCGCCGGCACAGACGCCGATGACGGTGCGCGGCACGCGCTGCGTCATGACGACGATGTGGTCGGGATTGGAGCCGTCGAACGCCACGAGGGCCTGCCACACGTCGGCCGGGGCGATCTGCCGTGCGCCCACACCCAGCGAGAGCACGACGAACACCGCGAGGAGGGCGGCTCCGATCGCCGCGACGACCAGTGTTCGTCGCGGTCGTACCGGCGCGCTCATTCGACGCGCTCGGACTGCCCGAGACGCCAGTAGCCCATGAAGGCCACGCGCTTGCGGTCGACCCCGCACTCCGACACGAGCAGCCGCCGCAGCGTCTTGACCGTCGCCGACTCCCCCGCCATCCACGCGTAGAACTCGCCGTCGCCGTCCTCGGGGCTGTCCCACAGCAGCTCACGATCGACGTCGATCTCATCGAGGGCCTGAGGTCGGGGCGCCGCGGCGCGCGCGAGCACCTCGGCGTGATCCCGCGTCCACCCGGTCACCGCGTCGATGAGCGCGACCCCGTGCGGACGGTCTGCCCGCACGATCCAGCTGAGCCGCGCGCCGGATGCCGCCGGCAGCTGCGGTCGCAGCGCATCGTCGTCGTCGGGCACCTCGATGAACGCGTCGACCTCGCACCGCGGATCGAGTGACTCCAGGATGCTGCAGATCGCGGGAGCGGCGGTCTCGTCTCCGGCCAGCAGCAGCCGTCGGGCGGTGCCGGGATGCCAATCCAGGCCGATGCGCGACTGCGGGCTGCGCTCATCGGGACCGATGATGACGAGCTCGTCGCCGACGGCAGCGCGCTCGGCCCAGGATCCCGCCGGACCGGCATCGTGATGCACGACGAAATCGACGGCGAGCTCGCGAGCGGCGGCATCCACACGACGCACCGTGTACGTGCGGAACGGATTGCGGCGCGCAGACGGCAGCGCCCGCCATCTGTCGTACCAGTCGCCGGCATGCTCCGCCTGACCGAAGTCGGAGTATCCCCCCGCGACATCGGCCAGGGGCAGGACGATCTTGATCCGCTGATCGAGACCCGCGGTGCCGAACCACTCCAGCTCGGGACCGGTGAACCATACCCTCACGAAGTGCGCAGAGAGCCGCTCGACGGCGCGGACACGGACGGCATACGGGCGGTAGGCCGGGCGGACGGCGGTCGCAGATTCGGTCACACCCTAAGGGTAGCCTTACCTTCTTCAGATGTCACACCGGCGACGCGGAGCTGCGCTCGTGGGGCGCACGCCTCACGCGTCGACGAGACGCCCGATCCGCGCGATGGCTTCGGTGAGAACCTCCGGCCCGCAGCCGAAGTTCACGCGAACGTGGCCGGCGCCCTGCGGCCCGAACTGCGGTCCATGATGGACGGCCACTCGCGCCTCGGCGAGGATGCGGGTGGCCGGGTCGTCGCCCCAGCCGTAGGCGCTCAGATCGACCCAGGCGAGATAGCCCGCGTCCGGCACGCGATAGCGAGCGCGCGGGAGGTGCGCGGCCAGCAGATCGGCAAGCAGACGGCGGTTGAGATCGAGTCGGGCACGCAGGGCGTCGAGCCACTCATCGGATGCCGCGTCCAGTGCCGCGACACTGGCGATCGCGCCCAACAGCCCCGTACGCCACTCCACCTCCGACGGCAGGCCGCGCACGACGGCGGCGGTCCGTTCGTCTCCCGTCACCATCACCGCGCACTTCAACCCCGCGAGGTTGAACGCCTTGGAAGGGCTGGTGACCGTATAGCCGACCGCGGCGGCTTCCGCCGATGACGCGAGAAACGGGGTGAAGGTCGCATCGTCGTAGACGAGCGGCGCATGGATCTCGTCACTGATGACCGCGGCACCGTGACGCGCCGCGATCCGGGCGAGAGCGGCCAGCGTCTCGCGCGAATGGACGGTACCGGTGGGGTTGTGGGGATTGCACAGCAGCACGGCGCGCGCGCCGTCGGAGAGCGCCGCGTCGATGCCGTCCAGGTCGAGTTCCCAGGCCGCTCCCGTATCGCGCAGCGGCACGGGCGCCACACGGCATCCGGCTTCTTCCACCGTCATCGTGAAGGGCGGATACACCGGCGGGGTGATCACGACCGCGTCACCGGGCGCGGTGACCGCGCGCAGGATCTCGACGACGCCCATCATGACATCACCCGTCGTCCGCACACGGTCGGCATCGACCACCCAGTCGAAGCGGCGAACGGCGAACGATGCGAAGGCATCGCGCACGCCGGGATCGGGTGGTGTGTACCCGGTGTCGCCGAGCTCGACCGCCGTGCGCAAGGCGCTCGTGATCAGCGGCGCGAGGGGGAAATCCGTCTCAGCCACGAACAGGGGAAGGACATCGGAACCGTACGTCCGCCACTTCGTACTGGAGCGCCGTTGCAGGGTCTCCAGCGGAAGTGCTTCCAGAGGAATGATGCTCACCCCTCGAGCCTAGCGACGGCGACGCTGCGGCCGCGCAGCCGCCGACATCTGATGACGATCAGATGGCGAACCCCAGCGCGCGCATCATGTCGCGTCCGTCGTCGGTAATGCGTTCCGGTCCCCACGGCGGCATCCACACCCAGTTGATGCGGAAGCGATCGACCACGTTGTCCAGAGCCTGCGCGGTCTGCTCTTCGAGCACGTCGGTGAGCGGACAGCCGGCGGAGGTCAGCGTCATGTGGATGACGAGGGCGTCGTTCTCCTCGTCCCAGCTGAGATCGTAGATGAGACCGAGGTCGACGACATTGATTCCGAGCTCGGGATCCATCACGTCCTTGAGCGCCTCGGTGACGTCGTCGTACTTCTCCGGACTGAGGGTCGCAGTCATGCGTTCGATCCTATGCCTCGACGATGTCGGAGGGCTCGAGGTAGCGGTCATAGCCCTCGTCCTCCAGACGCTCGGCGAGCTCCGGGCCGCCCTCCTCGGCGACGCGGCCCTTCACGAGCACGTGCACGAAATCGGGCTTAATGTAGCGGAGGATGCGCGTGTAGTGGGTGATCAGCAGCACGCCGAGATCGGTCGCGTCCTTCGCACGGTTCACACCTTCGGAGACGATCTTCAGTGCGTCGACGTCGAGGCCGGAGTCGGTCTCGTCCAGCACGGCGATCGCCGGCTTGAGCAGTTCGAGCTGAAGGATCTCGTGGCGCTTCTTCTCACCGCCGGAGAATCCCTCGTTGACGTTGCGAGCGGCGAACTTCGGGTCCATGCGGAGGTTCTTCATCGCCTCCTTGACGTCCTTCGTCCAGGTGCGGATCGCGGGCGCCTCACCGTCGATCGCCGTCTTCGCCGTACGCAGGAAGTTCGTGACGGTCACCCCGGGAATCTCGACCGGATACTGCATCGCGAGGAAGAGCCCCGCACGCGCACGCTCGTCGACCGACATCGCCAGCACGTCCTCGCCGTCCAGAGTGATCGTGCCCTGGGTCACGGTGTACTTGGGGTGACCGGCGATCGTGTAGGCGAGGGTCGACTTTCCGGAGCCGTTGGGACCCATGATCGCGTGGGTCTCGCCGGTACGCACCGTCAGGTCGACGCCATTGAGGATGGGGGTCTCCCCCGCGTCGGTCTCGACCGTCACGTGGAGGTCGCGGATCTCGAGAACAGCCATGTCAGTTACCTTCTTCAGTTCACGTCTTTGAGGACAGCGGGATCGATCAGGACGTCATCCCCGTCGATCGTGACCGCGTACACGGGCACCGGCTCATAGGCCGGAAGGTTCAGGGGGCGGCCGGTGCGCAGCGAGAACGCCGAGCCGTGGGCCCAGCACTCCAGGGTCTCCCCTTCCACGAACCCGTCCGACAGCGAGATGTCGCCGTGCGTGCAGGTGTCGCCGATCGCATGGACCTCACCGTTCGAATCCAGGACGACGGCCATCGGAACGCCGTCGATCTCGACGCGCACCGCGGTGTCCTGGGTGAGGTCGCTGAGGCTGAGCGCCTTCTGCGCGGTCATGCGTGTTCTCCTTCGGCCGCCGTCGCCAGAGCCAGCTCGTCCTCGATCGCGGCGATGAGCTCGTCCTGCAGAGCCGGCACATCGATCTTCTGGACGATCTCGGCGAGGAATCCCAGCACGACCAGACGTCGAGCCTCGTCCTCCGCGATTCCACGCGCCTGCAGGTAGAACAGCTGCTCATCGTCGAAGCGCCCGGTCGCGCTCGCGTGTCCCGCGCCGCGGATGTCGCCCGTCTCGATCTCGAGGTTGGGGATCGAGTCGGCGCGTGCACCGTCGGTGAGCACGAGGTTGCGGTTGGCCTCATACGAGTCGGTGCCCACGGCATCCGGTCCGATGAGCACGTCACCGACCCAGACGCTGCGCGCGGACTCGCCCTGCAGCGCTCCCTTGTAGAGCACGTCTCCGACCGTCTGCGCACCCTTGTGGTGCAGGTAGACCTGGCTCTCCAGGTGCTGACCGGCGTCGGCGAACGACAGACCGTAGAGTCTGCCCTCCGCACCTGCTCCCGCGAGCTCGACAGACGGGTTCACGCGAACGACGCGTCCACCGAGACTGACCACGACGTGGGTCAGCGTCGCGTCGCGATCGACCCGCGCCTGGTGAGATGCCAGGTGAATGGCGTCATCGTCCCAGCGCTGTACCGAGACGACCGTCAGCGCGGCGCCGTCACGAACGATGATCTCGACGTTCTGCGCCTGCTGTGCGGTACCGGCGTGGCGCAGCACGACCGTCGCCCGTGAGTGCGCCTGTGCCTCGATCACGACGTGCGCATGCGCGACACCGCCGCGTCCGGTCAGCTGCACGACGATCGGCTCGTCGAGTTCGACGCCCGAGGGGATGCGGATGAGCGGAGCCTCGTCCTCCTGCGCCCAGGCGATCGCGCTGACACGGTCCTCGGGACGGAAGACCTCACCGCGTGGGGCCTCCCCGACGCGCAGACGGATCTGCTCGACGGACGAAGGCGCACTCACGTCGACGCCGATGACGTCGTGGGGGGCCGGCTCGTCCCGCAGCAGGTCGCCCAGGAGCGCCAACGGGGTGTGCTTCCAGTTGACCTCGCGACCGGTCGGCACGGCGAAATCGGCGGGATCGAACGACGTCGGCCGCTCCGATCGGGTCTGCACCGGTACGAAGCCGGAGACCAGCGTGGCCGCAGGGTCGATGTGACCCTCCGCCCGGATGCTCTCGCCGGCAGGGGTCTGAGTCGCTGTCGTCATCAGCCGACGGATCCTTCCATGCCCATCTCGATGAGCTTGTTGAGCTCGAGGGCGTACTCCATGGGCAGTTCGCGTGCGATGGGCTCGATGAAGCCGCGCACGATCATCGCCATCGCCTCGTCCTCCGGCATGCCGCGGCTCATCAAGTAGAAGAGCTGTTCTTCGCTCACCTTCGAGACCGTCGCCTCATGACCCAGCTGCACGTCGTCGACGCGGATGTCGATCGCGGGGTAGGTGTCCGAGCGCGAGATCGTGTCGACCAGAAGCGCGTCGCAGCGCACGGTGTTCGCGGAGTGGTGGGCGTTGGCGTCCACGCGCACCTCGCCGCGGTAGCCGGCCCGGCCGCCGCCACGGGCGATCGACTTGGAGACGATCGAGGACTGCGTGTAGGGAGCCATGTGGATCATCTTCGCGCCGGCGTCCTGGTGCTGTCCGGGACCGGCGAAGGCGACCGACAGCGTCTCACCCTTGGCATGCTCACCCATCAGGTAGATGGACGGGTACTTCATCGTGACCTTCGACCCGATGTTGCCGTCGATCCACTCCATCGTCGCGCCCTCGTGCGCGATCGCACGCTTGGTGACGAGGTTGTAGACGTTGTTCGACCAGTTCTGGATCGTCGTATAGCGCACGCGCGCGTTCTTCTTCACGATGATCTCGACGACGGCCGAGTGCAGCGAGTCGCTCTTGTAGATCGGGGCCGTGCAGCCCTCGATGTAGTGGACGTAGCTGCCCTCGTCGGCGATGATCAGCGTCCGCTCGAACTGGCCCATGTTCTCCGTGTTGATGCGGAAGTAGGCCTGCAGCGGGATCTCGACGTGCACGCCCTTGGGGACGTAGACGAACGATCCGCCCGACCAGACGGCCGTGTTGAGGGCAGCGAACTTGTTGTCACCGGCGGGGATGACGGTGCCGAAGTACTCCTCGAAGAACTCGGGGTGCTCGCGCAGCGCCGTGTCGGTGTCCATGAAGATGACACCCTGATCCTCGAGCTCCTGCTGGATCTGGTGATAGACGACCTCGGACTCGTACTGAGCGGCGACGCCGGCGACGAGGCGGGCGCGCTCCGCCTCGGGGATGCCGAGCTTCTCGTACGTGTTCTTGATGTCCTCGGGCAGGTCCTCCCACGACTGGGCCTGCTTCTCGGTGGAGCGCACGAAGTACTTGATGTTGTCGAAGTCGATGTCCGACAGATCAGCACCCCAGGTCGGCATCGGCTTGCGGCCGAACAGCTGATATCCCTTGAGGCGGGTCTTCAGCATCCACTCGGGTTCGTTCTTGAGAGCCGAGATCCCGCGGACGACGTCCTCGTTGATCCCGCGCTGGGCGACGGCGCCGGCGGCGTCTTCGTCGTGCCAGCCGAATTCATAGACACCCAGTCCCTCGAGTTCGGGACGGTCGATGAGCACATCCGACATGGGGTTTGCCTCCTTCGTGCCCGGCGGTGTCATCCGCTCCGGCATTCCTGCGCCTGCGCCTGTCTCACGATCGGAGTGTCGTGGGCGAAGGTCGGATGCCGCTTCCAGGGCCGTTTTCGTGTCGTTTTCTCCGACGGGGTCTTCGTCGGGGCGCGCACCGCGCGCGCCTAGACTGTAGGGGGCGTGACGCGCTTCGCGCGCCGCTGTTCCCACCCCTTCAGTCTATAGGCAACACCCCGACGCGGGCGTGGCCGGCGCCCGTCCGGGCGCGCATCCGGGAGGCGACCCCACCATGTCCGCACCGCAGACCTCCAGCCCCGAGACCGACGCCGCGGCGTCCGACGCCCCGGTCGGGCGCGGACTCCTGACGCGACTTCCCGCGCGTGTCGGACGGCCGACGCGCGTGCTCGCGTGGCTCGTGCTGATCAGCAACATCGTGATCGTCGGCACCGGTGGTCTCGTGCGTCTGACCGGTTCGGGGATGGGCTGCGAGACGTGGCCGTACTGCACCCCGGATTCGCTCGTCCCGACGCAGGAACTCGGCATCCACGGGCTCATCGAGTTCGGCAACCGCACCCTCACGGGGGTTCTCGTGATCGTCGCACTGCTCGCGTTCCTGTCCGTCGTGCGATTGTGGCGCACGCGCCCGGAGCTGCCCCGCCTCGTCCTGGCCATCGGCATCGGCATCATCCTCCAGGCCGTCATCGGCGGCATCACGGTGTGGCTGCACCTGCACCCCAGCATCGTCGGGCTGCACTACCTGCTGTCGGCGGCGCTGGTCGCGATCGCCGCCGCCTACGTCGTCCGCGTCTACGCCCGACCCGGCGCGCGCGTCCTCGTCGTGCCGCGCGGGTATGCCGTCGTGGCGCACGTGACGAGTGTCGTCGTGCTGGTCACCGTGATCATCGGCATCCTGCTGACCGGCTCCGGCCCGCACGCCGGCGACACGGCCGCCGCCCGCAACGGCCTGGATCCGATCTTCTGGCAGCATGTGCACAGCTGGCCCGCATACGCCCTCTTCGCGCTCACGGTGGTGCTGTTCGGATGGTCGTACCGGCTGAGCCCGGCGACCGGCATGAGGAGATGGACCGGTCTGCTGCTGGGCGTGGAACTCGTGCAGATCGCGATCGGGCTGTGGCAGGCGCGCACGGGCCTTCCGATCGCGCTCGTGAACATCCACATGATGCTCGCCGTGACGCTCGTGGCGGCGATGACCGCAGTGATCCTGCACATGAAGCAGCCGCGTGACATGCTGGATGCCGGCGACCGGTCCACAGCGATCTCATAGCCGGCGCATCACTGCTCCTCTGGTGGTTCGCAGATAGTCGAAGTGTCGTCGCGCGTGCGGCGACGTGACAGAAGGAGCTTCCCCATGCCCAACACCGCCCGTGTGATCCGCAGCATCCCGTTCTGGGTGCTCGTGGGCGGCTCGCTCGTCGCCGTCGGCGGCGGCGTCTACCTGCTCGTCGACAAGCTGACCGTCATGGCCAGCACTCTCGCCGATGGCACCGCCACCGGCGTCGAGGTCTACGCCGGTCAGATCTGGGCCGTTCTCGGCGCGATCCTCATCGGCGTCGGCCTCATCGGTCTGGCTCTGGCGCTCACCCTCGGTACCATCGGCTCGCTCGCGCGCGGCGCGACGCCGAGTGTCGTCGCCGAGGAGATCGACGTGGTCGAGATCGTCGAGCCGGCGACGAACGCCGCACCGGTGGCCGAGACGGTCACCTCGCCGGTGTCGGAGACCGACGAGCCCGCTCAGGCGTCCGCCGAGCGTCCCACCGTCTGATCCCGCACCCGAAGACACGAAGGCGCTGGTCCCCGCGGGGACCGGCGCCTTCGTCGTCCGATCAGAACGGCAGCAGCGGGTCGATCGCGATGGCGACGAACAGGAGCGTGAGGTACGTGATCGACGCGTGGAAGACACGCATCGGACGACTCTGCTCCCCGCGGACGGCGCGGTTGTAGAGCACATGGGACTCGACGATGAACCAGCCGCCGAAAACGAGTGCGGATGCCGTGTACACGAGTCCCATACCCGCGACCGGGATGAGCAGGAGCGAAGAGGCCACGGTGGCCCAGGCGTAGAGGATGACCTGCAGCCCGACCTGCCGACCGTTGCGGGTGGCGCCCAGCATCGGCACGTCTGCTTCTCGGTAGTCACCCTTGTACTTCATCGACAGCGGCCAGTAGTGCGGCGGAGTCCAGAGGAAGACGAGGAGGAAGAGGACGAAGGGAGCCCAGGTCAGCGATCCCGTGACCGCAGACCACCCGATGAGCACGGGGAAGCACCCGGCGATCCCACCCCAGACGATGTTCTGTTCGGTGCGGCGCTTCAGCAACATCGTGTAGATGACCACATAGAAGAAGATGGCGACGGCGCTCAGTGCCGCGGCCAGCCAGTTGGTGGTCAGCAGAAGCCAGAGCGTGGAGCCCACGGCCAGACTCCACGCGAACACCAGGGCGCCCCGCGGCGTCACCTCGCCCGTCACGAGTGGCCGGTTCTCGGTGCGCCGCATATGCGCATCGATGTCGCGATCGAGGTACATGTTGAAGGTGGCAGCCGATCCCGCGCTCATCGCGCCGCCGATCACCGTCGCTAGCACGAGCCAGAGGCTCGGCATCCCCCCTTGCGCCAGGATCATGACCGGAACGGTCGTCACCAGGAGCAGCTCCAAGACGCGCGGCTTCGTCAAGGCGACGTAGGCGCGGACCTTCTGACCGAGGGAACGAGCGACCGCGACGTCGTTCACCGCGGACACGCTCGACTGCACCATGTCCGCTGACCCCTTCCCCGGCTCACTCCAGATCCTCGTCCAGTCTAGGTCACGACCAATCGGGTGATCGCCCGGGCCACGGACGCCCTGCGACCGGCCGGCATCCGCCGACGAATTGTCACGGACGACACATGCGGCCTGCGACCCGCGGCACTTCGCTAAGCTGAAAACACAGGCGTCGCCGAGCGCCGGCAGGCAGCGCTTCGACGCCGCCGCGGCCGGCTCGAGAGTCGGACGCACTCCCCTCTTTTCGAAAGGGCACCACGTGTCGGAACTGGTTTGGGATGAGATCGATCGGCGCGCGGTGGACACCGCTCGCGTGCTGGCCGCGGATGCCGTGGAGAAGGTGGGCAACGGACACCCCGGCACGGCGATGAGCCTGGCGCCGGCCGCGTACCTGCTCTACCAGCGCGTCCTGCGCCACGATCCCTCGGACACGCACTGGATCGGCCGCGACCGCTTCATCCTCTCCGCGGGACACTCGTCGCTGACCCAGTACGTCCAGCTCTATCTCGGCGGTTTCGGACTCGAGCTGTCCGACCTGGAATCCCTCCGCACGTGGGGCTCCTTGACCCCCGGACACCCCGAGTACGGGCACACGAAGGGCGTCGAGATCACCACGGGCCCGCTCGGTCAGGGTCTGTCCTCGGCCGTGGGCTTCGCCTACGCGGCCCGCTACGAGCGCGGCCTGTTCGACCCCGAGGCGGCCGCCGGCACGAGCCCGTTCGATCACTTCGTGTACGTGATCGCGGGCGACGGCGACCTCCAGGAAGGTGTCACGAGTGAGGCCTCGAGCCTGGCCGGACACCAGAACCTCGGAAACCTCATCGCCATCTACGACTCGAACCAGATCTCCATCGAGGACGACACCAACGTCGCCTTCACGGAAGACGTCGCGGCGCGTTACGAGGCCTACGGCTGGCAGGTGCAGACGGTCGACTGGAAGAAGTCCGGCGAGTACGTCGAGGACGTCGCCGAACTGTACGCGGCCATCGAAGCCGCGAAGGGCGAGACCGAGAAGCCGTCGCTCATCATCCTCAAGACGATCATCGGCTGGCCCTCGCCCGGCAAGCAGAACAGCGGCAAGATCCACGGCTCCGCCCTCGGCGCCGAGGAGCTCGCGGCGACCAAGAAGGTGCTCGGCTTCGACCCGGAGGCCTCGTTCGTCGTCGCCGACGACGTCATCGCCCACACCCGCGCTCTGAAGGACCGGGCCGCCGAGGCGCGTGCGGCCTGGCAGGCCGACTTCGATGCGTGGGCGGCCGCGAACCCCGAGCGCAAGAGCCTGCTCGACCGCCTCGAGGCCGGCGAGCTGCCCGCCGATGTCTCCGTCCCGGAGTTCACGCCCGGTAAGGACGTGTCCACGCGTGCGGCATCCGGCCAGGTCATCAACGCGCTCGCCGCGCAGTTGCCCGAGCTCTGGGGTGGTTCTGCCGATCTCGCCGAGTCCAACCTCACCACGATCAAGGACGCCAAGTCGTTCATCCCCGCGGAATGGTCCACCCACGAGTGGTCGGGCGACCCCTACGGTCGTGTGCTGCACTTCGGCATCCGCGAGCACGCGATGGGTGCGATCGTCAACGGCATCAAGCTGCACGGTCCGACGCGTCCGTTCGGCGGCACCTTCCTCATCTTCAGCGACTACATGCGCCCGCCGGTGCGTCTGGCCGCTCTGATGGACATCCCGTCGATCTTCGTGTGGACGCACGACTCGGTCGCCCTCGGCGAGGACGGACCCACGCATCAGCCGATCGAGCAGCTGTCGACGCTGCGCCTCATCCCGAACTTCACCGTGGTGCGCCCGGCGGATGCGAACGAGACATCCGCGGCCTGGCTGGAGATCGTCCGTCGCACGAGCGGCGGCCCGGTCGGCATCGCGTTGACGCGTCAGAACATCCCTGTGTTCCCCCGCGGCGAGGCGGGCTTCGCGACCGCCGACGGGGTCGCCAAGGGTGCCTACGTCCTCATCGACGCCGAGGGCGGGGAGCCGGATGTGATCCTCATCGCGACCGGCTCCGAGGTGCAGCTCGCGGTCGCCGCGCGCGAGACGCTCGCCGGCGAGGGTATCAAGGCCCGCGTCGTGTCGGCGCCGTCGCTCGAGTGGTTCGCCGAGCAGGATGCCGCCTACCGCGAGAGCGTGCTGCCGGCGGCCGTCACGGCACGCGTGTCGGTGGAGGCCGGCTCGACCCCGCTCTGGCGCGGGATCGTGGGCGACAGCGGCCGCACGGTCGGCATCGATCACTTCGGCGCGTCCGCCGATTACAAGACCCTGTTCGAGAAGTTCGGTATCACCACCGATGCGGTCGTGGAAGCGGCCCGCGCAACCGTCAAGGAGAACGCATGAGCACCCCCACTTCGGGCTCGACCCCGACCCAGCAGCTCGTCGACGCCGGCGTCAGCATCTGGCTCGACGACCTCTCCCGCGCGCGCATCGCTTCGGGGAACCTCGCCGACCTGATCTCGTCGCGCAACGTCTCGGGCGTCACGACGAACCCGTCGATCTTCCAGGCTGCGATCGGCAACCAGAACGACGACTCGTACGACGCCCCCCTGGCCGCCCTGGCCGAGAGCGGCGCCGATGTCGACTCCGCGATCTTCGAGCTCACGACCACCGACGTGCGCGACGCCGCAGACATCTTCCGCGGTGTGTTCGACGCCACGGGCGGCGTCGACGGGCGCGTGTCGATCGAGGTCTCCCCCGACCTCGCCCACGACACCGACGCGACCATCGCCGAGGCCGAGAAGCTGTGGGCCAAGGTCGATCGACCCAACACCCTCATCAAGATTCCCGCCACCAAGGCCGGGCTCCCCGCGATCACCGCGGTCATCGGTGCGGGCATCTCGGTCAACGTGACGCTGATCTTCTCGCTCGAGCGCTACGCCGAGGTCATCGACGCCTACCTGGCAGGCCTCGAGCAGGCACGGGCGGCCGGCCACGACCTGTCCGGCATCCACTCCGTCGCCTCGTTCTTCGTCTCGCGCGTGGACACCGAGGTCGACAAGCGTCTGTCGGCTTTCCAGAACGAGGATGCCGAGGCGCTCAAGAGCCGTGCGGGGCTGGCGAACGCGCGTCTGGCGTACGAACTCTTCGAGCAGCGGTTCGCGACCCCGCGCGCTCAGGAGCTCATCTCCGCCGGTGCGAACGTGCAGCGTCCGCTGTGGGCATCGACCGGCGTGAAGGACCCTGCGCTGCCCGACACGCTCTACGTCACCGAGCTCGTCGCGCCCGGCACCGTCAACACGATGCCGGAGAAGACGCTCGAAGCCACCTTCGACCACGGTGTCATCACCGGCGACACCGTCACCGGTGCCTACGATGACGCACACCTGGTCTTCTCTCAGCTCGCGGAACTCGGCGTCGACATCACCGATGTCACCCAGACGCTCGAGGACGAGGGTGTCGCGAAGTTCATCGCATCGTGGCAGGACCTCAAGAAGACCGTCGCCGAGGCGCTGGCGAAGGCCCCGGAGACCAGCCGGTGAGTTTCGAGATCCACGTCTCGGGTCACGTCAAGCAGGTCGTCGACCAGACCGTTCCTGGTCTGGTCGACAGCCTGGTCGCCAGCGGTATCACCGCCGGCGACCCCGACCTGTGGGGACCCGAGGCGGCATCCGAGGCGGCCGTCCGCCTCGGATGGGTGGACGCGGTCAGCGTGTCACGGCCCCTCGTCGACGAGATCCTTGCGTTGCGCGCAGATCTCGTCGCACGGGGCCTCACCCGCGTCGTGCTCGCGGGGATGGGAGGCTCATCCCTCGCGCCGGAGGTCATCACACGCACGGCAGGTGTACCGCTGGTGATCCTCGACTCGACCGACCCGGCGCAGGTCCTGGCCGCGATCGACGGGGATGCCGAGTCCGGCAGTCTCGCGCAGACGGTTCTCGTCGTCGCATCGAAGTCGGGCTCGACCATCGAGACCGATTCTGCGCAGCGCGCCTTCGCGGCCGCCTGGTCGGATCTCGGCATCGATCCGTCCGAGCGCATCGTCGTGGTCACCGATCCGGGATCCCCGCTCGAGCAGTCCGCCCGCGAGGCCGGCTACCGCGTGTTCACCGCCGACCCGAACGTGGGGGGACGCTATTCGGCGCTCACGGCCTTCGGGCTGGTGCCCTCGGGGCTCGCGGGCGTGGACATCGCTGAGCTCCTGGACGAGGCGGAGGCGACGCTTCTGGAGGTCGCCATCGACGACCCCCGCAACCCCGCGCTCACCCTCGCCGCGGCCATCGCCGGTGGCGACCCGCGGCGCGACAAGCTGGGCCTGATCAGCGACGGCACGCACATCGTGGGCCTGCCCGACTGGATCGAGCAGCTCGCGGCGGAGTCGACGGGCAAGCACGGCACCGGCATCCTTCCCGTGGTGCTGCTGCCGCTGTCCCCGGAGGTCGATCGGACTCCGGCGGACATGCAGCTCGTACGCCTGGTGGACGACGCGGTGCATTTCCGGCTCATCGAGCAGCACCCCAACGAAGTACTCGTCAGCGGTTCGCTGGGCGCTCAGTTCGTCGTCTGGGAGTACGCGACGGCCATCGCGGGACGCATGCTGGGTATCAATCCGTTCGACCAGCCCGACGTCGAGTCTGCCAAGGCCGCCGCTCGCGCGCTGCTCGATTCTCGCCCCGCCCTCAGCGACCCCGCCTTCACAGCGAACGGCGTCGAGGTGCGCGTGTCCGATCCCGAGCTGGCCGCGTCCGGCACACTCGCCGGAGTGCTGGACGCCCTGTGGGCTCGTCTCGGTCCCGACGGCTACGTCGCCGTGCAGGCCTACGCCGATCGCACCTCGGTGCCTCAGCTTTCCGGCATCCGCGAACTCATCGCCGCCGACACGGGCCGCCCGACGACGTTCGGCTGGGGTCCCCGCTTCCTGCACTCGACAGGGCAGTTCCACAAGGGCGGACCGGCCAGCGGCGTGTTCTTGCAGATCATCGGAGCCGGAGAGGTCGATCTGGAAATACCCGGTCGCCCGTTCACGTTCCGTCAGTTGATCACCGCTCAGGCGGCCGGCGACGCGGATGTGCTCGTCGCGCACGGACGACCCGTGGTCACCCTCACCCTGACCGACCCTCAGGTCGAGGTGCTTTCCCTGTTCGAGGCCGCGCAGTAGCGCGACCAGGAGGAGTCTTTCTCGATGACTGCCGAGATCTCGCGCGACCACAATCCGTTGCGCGATCCCGATGACCGCCGCCTCAACCGCATCGCCGGTCCCAGCGCGCTGGTGATCTTCGGCGTGACAGGCGATCTGTCGCGCAAGAAGCTGATGCCGGCCGTGTACGACCTCGCCAACCGGGGACTTCTGCCTCCCGGTTTCGCCCTCGTGGGCTTCGCGCGTCGCGACTGGGAGGATCAGGACTTCGCGAACGTCGTCCACGATGCCGTCCGTCAGTACGCGCGCACGCCGTTCCGCGAGGAGACGTGGAAGCAGCTGCTGCAGGGCATCCGCTTCGTGTCGGGCGAGTTCGGCGATGACGACGCGTTCCGCCGTCTGCGCGAGACGGTGGAGAAGCTCGACGTCGAACGGGGAACGATGGGAAACCACGCGTTCTACCTGTCGATCCCGCCGCGCGATTTCCCAATCGTGGCCAAGCAGCTGAAGGCGTCCGGACTGGTCGACGACAAGTCGAACAACCCGGATGCGTGGCGTCGGGTGGTCATCGAGAAGCCGTTCGGCAGCGACCTGCAGACGGCTCGCGAACTCAACGCCACACTCGAGGTCGCCTTCCCGGCCGACTCGATCTTCCGCATCGACCACTACCTCGGCAAGGAGACGGTGCAGAACATCCTCGCACTGCGCTTCGCGAACGAGTTGTACGAGCCGCTGTGGAACGCCAATTACGTCGATCACGTGCAGATCACGATGGCCGAGGACATCGGTGTCGGCGGACGCGCGGGCTACTACGACGGAATCGGCGCGGCACGCGACGTGATCCAGAACCACCTTCTCCAGCTGCTCGCACTGACCGCGATGGAGGAGCCCATCTCGATGGACGCGAAGGACCTGCGGGCCGAGAAGGAGAAGGTCCTGGCGGCGGTTCGCCTGCCCGATGACCTGTCCACGGCCACGGCGCGCGGCCAGTACGGCGGCGGCTGGCAGGGCGGCGAGAAGGTCACGGGCTTCCTCGAAGAAGACGGCATGAACCCGGAGTCGACGACCGAGACGTACGCGGCCGTGAAGCTCGAGATCGCGACGCGACGCTGGGCGGGCGTGCCCTTCTACCTGCGCACCGGCAAACGCTTGGGACGACGGGTGACGGAGATCGCCGTCGTGTTCAAGCGCGCACCGCAGCTGCTGTTCCAGCGCAACCAGACGCTCGAGCTCGGACAGAACGCGCTCGTGATCCGCGTGCAGCCCGACGAAGGTGTGACGATCCGATTCGGCTCGAAGGTGCCCGGTGCGGGCAACGAGGTGCGCGACGTCACGATGGACTTCGGCTACGGCCACGCGTTCACCGAGTCGAGCCCCGAAGCTTACGAACGCCTCATCCTCGACGTGCTGCTGGGCGACCCGCCGCTGTTTCCCCGTCACGAGGAGGTCGAGCTCTCGTGGAAGATCCTCGACCCCATCGAGGAGTACTGGAGCGCCCAGGGCGGACCGCTCGAACAATACTCCCCCGGCTCGTGGGGTCCTCCCTCGGCCGATGAACTTCTGGCCCGCGACGGCCGCGTCTGGAGGCGTCCATGATCGTCGACCTGCCCGACACCACGGTGTCGAAGATCGCGCGTTCGCTCGTGAGCGTGCGCGAGGAGGGCGGCGCCGTCGCCCTCGGTCGTGTGCTGACCCTGGTGATCGTCACGACCCACGGCCTGCACGAGGAAGCGATCGAGGCTGCCAACGACGCCTCTCGTGAGCACCCGATGCGCGTCATCGTGCTCATCGCGAATCCCGAAGGCGATGCCAAGCTCGACGCGCAGATCCGCGTCGGAGGCGACGCCGGCGCCAGCGAGGTCGTGGTGCTGCGCGCGCAGGGCGACGTCGCAACCAATCAGGAGGGCCTCGTGACCGGGCTCCTGCTGCCGGACGCCCCCGTCATCGCGTGGTGGCCCGACTTCCCTCCCACCGAGCCCGCGGCATCCGACATCGGCCGCATGGCGCAGCGCCGCATCACCGACGCGTCGACGAAGCCCTACGCCAAGGATCGCCTCTCGCGTCTCGGGCCGTCGTACGAGCCCGGCGACACCGACCTCGCGTGGACACGCCTGACGCACTGGCGGGAGCAGTTGGCGGCGGTGCTCGACCAGCCGCCCTACGAGCCGGTGACGGGCGTCGAGGTGGTCGGAGCCGGCAGCTCGCCCTCGACCGGTCTGCTCGCCGCATGGCTGCGACTCAAGCTCGACGTGCCGGTCACCTGGCGCTACTCGCCCCCGGAGGAATGGGAGCACGGCATCCAGAAGGTGCGGCTGACGCGTGCGAGCGGCGACATCGTGCTCGAGCGGACGAACGACATCGACGCCACGCTCACGCAGCCCGGACAGCCCTCGCACGACATCGTCCTCCCCCGCCGGACACTGCGCGAATGCCTCGCGGAAGAACTGCGCAGGCTCGATCCGGACCTCCTGTATGGTCGAGTGATCACGGAGGGCTGGGAGCTTCTCGGCCCGGCGACCACGAGCGAGTCCTAGGAGTTCCGATGGCGCAGATGTGGACCGAGAAGCGCGTCGTGATCAGCCCTGACGCGCCGACGCTGGCGGCGGCGGTCGCCGAACGCCTGCTGTCCCGTCTCGCCCGTCGATCGGCCGCAGGCAAGACGACCCACATCGCTCTGGCGGGCGGCCAGATCGGCACTGCGGTGCTACGCGCCGCCGGCGACAGCCCTCGGCGTGCCGACATCGACTGGTCGCTCGTGCACATCTGGTGGGGCGACGAGGTGTTCACGACGCCGGACGACGTCGATCGCCACGACAGCGCCGCCCGCGCCGCGCTCTTGGACCGGGTCGCGCTGCCGGCGAGCAACATCCACGCGATCGCGGCCAGTGACGTCGCCGCCGATCCGGATGCCGCCGCGGCCGCGTACGCCGACGATCTGTCGCGCTTCGGCACGCCGGAGCAGGCGTGGCCGGAGTTCTACGTCTGCTTCCTCGGCGTCGGCTCCGATGGACACGTCGCGTCGCTCTTCCCCGATCGGGTCGAGATCCAGCTGACGGACCGTACGGTGGTCGCCGTTCGTGACGCCCCGAAGCCGCCCCCCGTGCGCGTCACGATGACCCGCCCGGTGATCAACTCGGCGCGCTGCGTCTGGCTCGTCGTCTCTGGTACCGACAAGGCCGCCGCCCTCGGCCTGGCCCTGGCCGGCGCCAGCTATGAGACGGTGCCGGCCGCAGGCGCAAAGGGCCGCAAGAAGACGATGTTCTTCGTCGACGAGGCCGCCGCGGCGAACGTGCCGGCGGAGCTCATCGACCAAGACTTCTGATCGACGCCGCTATCACGCCAGAAGCCCTCGTACGAAACGATCGTTCGTCGCACGAGGGCTTCTTCGTCGGCCGTGAGGCCAGTGAAACTCAGGCTTGGCCGCGGCGTTCGCGCAGCTGCTGCAGTGCATCGTCGAGGAGGGCGTCGGCCTCTTCGTCGGTGCGGCGCTCCTTCACGTAAGCCAGGTGTGTCTTGTAGGGTTCCGTCTTCGCGAGCGCGGGGGGATTGTCCTTGTCGCGTCCCGCCGGCAGACCCGAGTGCGGCGAATCGATGACGTCGGGGATCTCCTCCTCCGCGATACCCGCGGCGAAGTAGCGGACGGTCTCGTTGCCCAGCGCATCCCAGTACGACACGGCGATGCGGTCGGCGTGATGGCCGTGATCCTGCTCGCCCATGGGTCCGGCACCCACTCGGGTGCCACGAATCGCGTTTCCGCCGGTTGCCATCAGAGCCCCTGGAATTTGGTGATGAGTCCGAGCGCGACGATCGCGACGAACCAGACGAGTGCGAGGACGACCGTGAAACGGTTGAGGTTGCGTTCCGCGAGACCCGACGATCCGAGCGCTGAACTCATGCCGCCGCCGAACATGTCGGACAGACCGCCACCGCGCCCCTTGTGCAGGAGGATCAGGAGGGTCAGCAGGAGGCTGGTGATGCCCAGCACCACCTGCAGTACGAACTCGAGGATATCCACAGTCGAAAATGCCTTTCGCGGCGCCCGCGTCATCGAGCGCACAAAGGTCGAGTATACCGACGTTTCGGCTCGCACCCGCGGTGCTGCTCAACGACCGGGCCTTGGATCCCGGTCGTTGAGCGAGCGAAGCGAGTCAACCGCAGGCCGACGCGCGCGGAACCGCAGCGTGTCAGACGCCGACGTGCTTCTGGTAGCGGATGATGGCGGCGAACTCGTCGGCCACCAGGCTCGCGCCGCCGACGAGCGCGCCGTCGACATCGGGCTCACGCATGAAGCTGGCGATGTTGCCCGACTTCACCGAACCGCCGTAGAGCACACGGGTACGCGCCGCGGCGTCCGCACCGAGAGTCTCGGAGAGCACCTCGCGCAGGGCCGTGCATACCTCCTGAGCCTGCTCGGGAGAGGCCACCTGACCGGTGCCGATGGCCCAGACGGGCTCGTAAGCGACCACGATGTCCGCGTCGGCTGCGACTCCGGCGAGAGCCGCCTGCAGCTGAGCGACCGAGACCGCCGTGGGCCCCGACTGTTCGCGCTGCTCCAGCGTCTCGCCGACGCAGATCACCGGGACCAGGCCGTGCCGCAGCGCGGCCTGGACCTTGTCGGCGACGATCGCGTCGGACTCGTGGTGGTAGTCACGACGCTCGGAGTGACCGATGATCACGTAGCGGCAGGCCAGCTTGCTCAGGAAGGCTCCCGAGACCTCGCCGGTGTACGCGCCGCTGTCGTGCGTCGACAGGTCCTGCGCCCCGAGTGCGAAGGGGATCTTGTCGGCGTCCAGCAGCGTCTGGACGGTGCGCAGATCGGTGAACGGCGGGAAGACGGCCACCTCGACCGAGCCCTCGTCGTGCCCGGCATCCTTGAGCGTCCAGTGCAGCTTCTGCACGAAGGCGACCGCCTGCAGGTGGTCGAGGTTCATCTTCCAGTTGCCGGCGATGAGCGGTGTGCGCGACATCAGGCCTCCCATCCCAGGATCTCCAGCCCGGGGAGCTTCTTGCCCTCCAGGAACTCCAGGCTCGCGCCACCACCGGTCGAGATGTGACCGAACTGGTCGTCCGCGAAACCGAGCTGACGAACGGCTGCCGCCGAGTCACCGCCACCGACGACCGACAGACCGTCGACCTCGGTGAGCGCCTGCGCGACCGTCTTCGTCCCGGCCGCGAAGGCCGGCATCTCGAACACACCCATCGGGCCGTTCCAGAACACCGTCTTCGCGCCGCGAATCGCGTCGGCGAAGATCTCCGCCGTACGCGGACCGATGTCCAGACCCATGCCGTCGGCGCCGAAGGGAGTGTCCTCCAGCGCGTCGGCGGCGGCGACGACGTGATCGGCGTCGGCGGCGAAGCCGGATGCCAT